>DASUWN010000090.1:0-12009 GCA_036378395.1 Candidatus Dormiibacterota bacterium
GCCGTGAGCGCATCGACGCCGACGAGCTTTGCTTCGCCATCGAGGCGGCCGAGTTCGCCGCCCTGCCCGAGTTCACCGAGGACGTCCACGCCGACAGCGCCGTCTCCGTGCTGCGCGACCAGTGCCGGATGACGGCGGGTGCGGCGGCGGAGGCGATTCGGGTCGGCGAACAGCTGGACCGGCTGCCGGAGTCGGCGGAGGCGTTGTTGGGAGGCGAGATCGGCTTCCGTCACCTGGGAGTGCTGGCGAGCACCGCTTGCGCACTGAGCGAATCGGAGACCTTGCGCGGCTTCTCGGAGCAGCCGCTGCTGGCCAAGGCGCGCGAGCTGTCGGTCAGGGGTCTGATCCGCGCGGCGCTGGCTTACCGGCACCTGAAGGATCCCGAGGCCTATGTGGCGCAGGAGTGCCAGGGCGTCGAGCACCGGATGCTGGAGCTCAAGACGGACGACAGCGGCTCGCTCTGGCTGCGCGGCTGGCTGGACAACGAGGGCGGCGCCATCGTGAGAAGCGCGCTCGAGCCGCTGGCCAAGCCGGCGGGCGACTCCGACGAGCGGCGCCTCGGCCGGCGCTACGCCGACGCGCTGGTGGAGCTGGCCGGTGCCGGGGCGCGAGCCCAGGTCCAGGTCTCGGCGACGGTTGAGACGCTTGCGCAGCTCGCCGGCTGCCCGGCCGCGGAGCTGGATCTCGGGGCGCCGCTGTCGGCCGCCGCTCTCCAGCGTCTGACCTGCGACTGCTCGCTGACCAGGGTTCTCCTTGATTCGGACTCTGCGGTGATCGAGGTCGGGCGGGCAAGGCGGACGGTGTCGCCTGCGCAGCGGGCTGCGCTGCTGAAGCGCGACCGCGGCTGCCGCTTTCCGAACTGTGAACGGCCGGGTCGCTACTGCGAGGGCCACCACCTGCGGCACTGGGCCAGAGGTGGTGAGACCGACCTCGACAACCTGGTGCTGCTCTGCCGGCGCCACCACCACCTGGTCCACGAGGGCGGGTGGGACTTGAAGGGTGATAGGCAGGGCGGGTTCATAGCCGTCCCACCCAGGCCTGCCTGGCTCTCGGACCTACCGGCCGCCTGAACCCCGGACGGCGTCGGCGAACAGTCGAGCGATCTCCTGGTCACTCACGCCGCGGCCGGCGAGCAGGTCCCACGTGGTGAATTCCAGCGCGACCCGTATCAACTGCTCAGTTCGCGGATCGTTGCCGGCAAGCGCTTGCGCCGTCCGGTCCAGGCCGACGTCGGAGGTGGATCGCAGCAGGTCATCGAGCTCGGACAGCGAGCGCCGGTCTCGCTGCACGTTGCGAACCATGTCCTGGTTCGCGCGATACCACTCGTACCACCCGAGCAGGGTGCCTTCGACGTCCGCCGCAATGCCCGGCGGCGGGCTGTTGCTCAGGAACAGCGCCTGGCACGCCCCGAAGAGCTCCGAATTGCTTGGGAAGTTGCGGTAGACGGTCAGGCGCTCGACCCTCGCGCGGCGGGCGATCTCGGCGATCGTCGTCCTCGCGGGACCGACCTCGCGGTGCAGCCGCTCGGTCACCTCGACGATGCGCCGGCGCGTCTCTTCTTGGCGCTCGGCGCGGGCTCGGAGGGTGTACTTGCGATCAGTAGACACAGCGTTCACCGATATGTTAGCCTGCCGCCATGTCAATAAACACGGCGTTTACTGAAACGGGCGGAGTTCACCGGATCGGCGGGTTTGGCATCAGGTGCGTCATGGGAGGGCGGGAGTCAGGCCAGCGCCTCTCGCTGGTGGAGCACCCGCTCGCGCCGCATGCGCTCGCAGCCCCGCTGCATCGCCACAGTCGCGAGGACGAGTTCAGCTACGTGCTCCGGGGCAGGGTGGGCGCAAAGCTGGGCGACCGCGTCGTCTACGGCGAGGCCGGCGACCTCATCGTCAAGCCACGCGGGGAATGGCACACGTTCTGGAACGCCGGAGACGAGGAGGCCAGCCTCCTCGAGGTGATCTCGCCGGCGGGCTTCGAGCGGTACTTCGAAGAGCTCATAGCCGTGCTGGCCGACGGTGGGCCCGACCCCGAGAAGATCGGGCCGATCGCGGCGCGCTATAGCCTCGAGCTGGACCCCTCCACGATCCCCGACCTCTGCCAGGAGTTCGGCCTCACGTTCGGTTAGGCAGCAGCCGCAGGCGCCGCAGCAGGTGGCGCCGGAGCGGCTCCATGTCCAGGTGGCGCGACCGGAAGGAGATGTAGCCGTCCGGTCGCACCAGCGCCAGCCCGCTGAAAGCGCCTCGAAGCTCGACCGACATCAGGTCGCCGAACTGCCGCCCGAAGGGTCCGTCGAGCCAGTCCGGGCGGCCGAAGGCGCCCACCAACAGGAGGAAGCGGCCGTCGAGGGTGGCGCGTTCCCGGTCGCCGGCGCGGGGAGGAGGGGCGCCGCGCTGCTCGGTCAGCGGGCTGCGGCGCAGGTGGCCGTCACGCTCGATGAGGGCGTCTTCGACGGGGTCGCTCTCGAGCAGCTCGGGCGCGGCGCGTCCGGCCTCGACGAGAGCGCTCTTCCACGCCCTACTCGTCCGGCACGTCCTCCAGCTTGGGCGTCAGCTCACAGACCCAGCGGCCGTCGTCCAGGCGCCGGATGAAGCGCGTGAAGCCCGGGTTGCGGGCGACGTTGACGAACTGCTCCTGCGAGATCAAGGAGCGGAGACGGGCCAGGTCCGGGTAGCCGTCGTCGGTCATCAGGCCGCCGACCACGCCCGAGAGCTCCCGCCACTGGCCCTCGGAAAGGGGCTCGCCGTAACCGGCGATGGTGACGAGCAGCGCCGCCGTGGCGCCGGTGATCGTCTCGGGCAGGATCTTCTCGGCCTTGGCGCGGCCGATGATCTCCTTGCCCTGCTCGATGATCATCGCGATCCGGTCGCGGCGGACGCCGATGATGTCGCGCCCACTGCCCACGGTGGTGCCTTCGAGGTAGCGAGGACCGGCATCCATGACGCCCTATTCTATTTGCGAGGTGAAGCTCGACCTTTCGGCCGAGCACGCCGCCCTCCGGGAGGCCGTTCGCGATTTCGCCCAGTCCGCGGTCAAACCGCGGGCCGCGGACGTGGACCGCGAGCACCGATTCCCAGCCGAGGCGATCGACGCGGCGCGCGAGCTGGACCTGATGGGAATCCTGGTGCCGGCCGAGTTCGGCGGCGCCGGGCTCGACCACCTGGCCTTCACGATCGCGATCGAGGAGGTCGCCGCCGCCTGCGCGAGCACGGCGGTGATCGTCGACGTGCACAACTCCGTCGCGGTGGAGCCGATCCTGCTCTTCGGGAACGACGAGCAGAAGCGCCGGTGGCTGCCGCCGATGGCGGCCGGCGAATTGCTAGGCGGGTTTGCGCTCACCGAGCCCTCCAGCGGCTCTGACGCGGCGGCGCTGAAGACCAGCGGGCGGCGCTACGGCGACGAGTGGGTGCTGAACGGCACCAAGGTGTTCATCACGAACGTCGGCCACGCCGGCCTCTACACCGTCTTCGCCCGCACCGATCCTGAGGCGTCGAAGGCCGCCGGGGTCAGCTGCTTCCTGGTGCCGGCCGACTCGCCGGGACTCAAGGTGGGCCAGGTGTTCTCGAAGATGGGCCTCCACGGCTCGCCCACCGGCGAGCTGGTCTTCGAGGACGTCCGCGTGCCGGCCGCGAACATGCTCCACGCGGAGGGCAAGGGGTTCGCCGTCGCGATGCGGGCGCTCGACGCGGGCCGCATCGGCATCTCGGGCCAGGCCCTCGGCATCGCCCGGGCGGCGGTTGAAGAGGCCACGGAGTACGCGAGAGAGCGCGAGCAGTTCGGGCAGCCGATCGCCGGCTTCCAGGGCATCGGCTTCATGCTCGCCGACATGGCGACCCGCTACGAGGCCGCAAGGCTCCTCGCCTACCATGCCGCCGTGCTCTGCGACCAGGGCCGGCCCTTCACCCGCCAGGCGTCGATGGCCAAGCTCTTCTGCACGGACGCCGCGATGGAGATCGCCATCGACGCCGTCCAGCTGGCCGGCGGGTACGGCTACGTCTCCGACTACCCGTTCGAGCGCCACTTCCGGGACGCCAAGGCCCTCCAGATCTACGAGGGCTCGAACCAGGTCCAGCGCATCGTGATCGCTCGGGAGCTGATACCCAGTTAGTGGCATGACGCGACGCGGCTGGGTCTCGCACGTCGCCGCCGCCGCGCTGCCCTTCGCCACCGGCCGGGCGCTCGTCTGGCTGGGCACGGAGCTGGGGGCCTTCGTGGCCCAGGGCGGGGTGGTCCCGCACACCCAGCCCTCCGACTTCTTTCACTGGGACGCCCTGCGCTACCAGTCGATCTGGACCGGCGGCTACACCAACCTCGAGAAGGCGGCCTTCTTCCCTCTCTATCCGTACCTCGTGCGCTGGGTGGGCCAGGTGACGGGCGACCAGGTCGCCGCGCTGCTGATCCCGAACGTCGCCTTCGCGCTGGCGCTGGTGATCTTCCACGCCGAGGTCCAGTCGCACACCGACGGCCGCCGCGCCAACCTCGCCACCTGGGCGCTCGCGATCTGGCCGTGGTCCGTGTTCTTCAGCTACCCGTACACCGAAGCGCTGTTCCTGCTGCTGGTCGTCGGCAGCTTCCGCCTGATGGCCGTCGGCCGCTGGGCCCTCGCGGGCCTGGTCGCGGCGCTGGCCGCGGCGACGCGCTTCCCCGGCGTGCTGATGGTCGCCGCGTTCGGCGCCGAGGCCGCGCAGTTCGGGCGGATCTGGGGCCGCCGCAAGGTCACGGGCCCGGTGCTGGCGGCGGTGCTCACCCCGTTGGGCCTGGTCGCCTTCGCGCTGCTGCTCTGGCGCGCCATCGGCGACCCGCTCGGCTTCTGGCACGGCCAGCAGCTCTGGGTTTACTACCACCGCAGCCCGCTCTTTCCGATCGGCGAGGTCGTGCTGATGTTCGAGCAGCAGAACCCTTTCAAGACCGAGTCGCTCGGGCTGCCGGTGCTGCTGATGTTCGTGGCCGGCGCGGTCTGGACGCTCCGCAACCTCCCCTGGCGTTACGGCGTATTCACCGCCGTCACGGTCCTGCTCTTCGCCTACCAGGGCTGGCACCTGGGCGAGTACCACTCGGTGCCGCGCTACCTGCTCGCGGACTTCGCCTGCTTCTTCGCGTTCGGCGCCTTCCTGGCGCGTTACGACAAGCTCCAGGTCCCCTGGTTCGCGATCTCGGCCTCGCTCCTGGTCGTGGAGGCGGCCCTCTACGGGGCGAACCACTTCATTGGCTAGAGCGGCTCGCTTTCTGCTGCTGGGCGCGCTGATCGCCTCGCCGACCTACCTGGTGAAGCTCCACCTCGGGAGCCTCGAGCCCAACCTGCTCGAGGCTCTGGTGGGCCTCGGGCTGCTGGCGGCGCTGTTCGGTTTGGCGGCGCGCGCGGTCAGGCTGCGGAGCTGGGCGATGCAGTGGCCGGCGCTGGCGCTGTTCGCGGCCGGCACGCTGGCGCTGCTCTGGTCGCCGGACCAGCATGCGTCGTTCGGCATCTACCGGCAGTACCTGGTGGAGCCGCTGCTGGCCGGATACGCCCTCTACCTGGTGCTGCGCACCGCCGGCGACGTTTGGCTGGGCGCCTGGGCCGTGGTCGGCTCCGGCCTGGTGCCGGCGGTGGCCGAGATGGTCTCGGCGGTGCAGCACCTCTCCACCCGGCACACCTGGGACGTCCACCCGCCGACCGCGTTCTATCTCAACGCCAACTTCGCGGCCGAGATGATCGTGCCGGCGCTGGTCGTCGCCCTCGCGCTGGCGTTGACCCCGCAGCGCCGCACGGCCGCGCTGGCCTGCGCCGCGGTGCTTCTCGTGGGCCTGGCGGTGACGTATTCGCGCGGTGGATTCTTCGGCCTCGCCGCCGGGCTGGTCGTCCTCTGGTGGCTCGGCATCCAGCGCAAGCTGCCCTTCGCGGCGGGCGGGGTGCTCGCGGCCGTGCTCGGCCTCGCGCTGATCCCGCGGATGTTCCAGCGCCTGCTGCACGAGTTCGACCCGCACGACCCCAACAACACGGTCCTCTCACGCGAGCCGATCTGGCAGGCCGCGGTGCGCATGATCCACGACCACCCGCTGACCGGCATCGGGCTCAACAGCTTTGCCGGCGACCTGCGCCGCTACGCCCCTGACGTCGGCGAATCCCACACCCATCCGCACAACTTCTTCTTGAACTTCTGGCTGGTGCTCGGACTGCTCGGCCTCGCCGCCTACCTGTGGGTGATCGTCTGGTTCGGCCGGGTGATCCGCAGAGGGCTGGTGGGCGATCTGCGGCCGCTGTACGTCGGG
Organism: Candidatus Dormiibacterota bacterium; assembly: GCA_036378395.1. Lineage (GTDB taxonomy): Bacteria > Chloroflexota > Dormibacteria > Dormibacterales > Dormibacteraceae > DASUWN01. The sequence continues at coordinate 6,247 of DASUWN010000090.1, forward strand.
CTCGCGGCGGCGCTCGTCGCGATCCTGGTCCACGGGCTCGTCGACACCACGATCTGGCGCAACGACCTGGGCCTGCAGTTCTGGGTGCTGATCGCGGTCGCGACCGCCGGGCTCGAGCGGTGAAGGGCGCCGCCACCGTGCTGATGGCCGTGGCGCTGGCGCTGACGCCCGCGTACACGATTCGCAGCCACGCCGGGCGTTATCCGACGACTCTGCTGGAGGTGGCCCTACTGCTGGCGATCGCGGTCGGCCTGATCGCGCTGCGCGGCCGGCTGCCGTGGCGCAACCCGTACACACTGCCGGGGCTGCTGCTGCTCGCCGGCGCGACGATCGGCGTCTTCGTGAGCCCGGACCGCACCGGCGCCCTTGGGGAATGGCGCGCCTTCTTCGCCGAGCCGATGGCCGCGGGGCTGGTCGTGGCGGGCCTAGCGCGAGGCAGCGATAGCCGCGTCAGGGGGCTGCTGGCCGGGCTGGCGGCCGCCAGTATCGCGGTGGCGTTGGTAAACCTCGTTCACGTGGTTCCCCTCCAGCTCGCGCATCGCATCGACGTGGCGAATCCGCCGGTCGCGATCTTCCAGAACGCCAACCAGGAGGCCCTGTTCCTGGTTCCCCTGGACGGCTTGGCGCTGGCCTTCGTGCTCTTCAGCAGCCGGCGCGCGGACCAGGTCGCGGCAGCGGTCGTCCTCGTGATCACGATCCCGGCCGTCCTGCTCAGCTACTCGCGCGGCGGCATCGCGGCGCTGGCCGTGGCCGCGCTCGTCGTCGTGCTGCTGCACCCCAGGCGGTGGCTCCTCCTGGCGCCGGTCGCGGCCCTGCTGGCCGTCGGCGTCGGCCTGCTGCCGGGCATCCGGCGCCGGCTGGCGGTGGAGCTCGACCCGACCAGCCCGAACAACACCCTCCATTCCCGCCTTGGGCTCTGGCAGGGCACGGTGAGGATGCTGACCCACCATCCCCTTTTCGGCGCCGGCCTGCGCGGCTTCGACACGGACGTCGCGCCGTACTACGCCGACCCCTTCAAGGTGGCTTTCCCGCACGACCTGGTCCTCAACTTCTGGTCGGAGACCGGTCTCGCCGGGCTCGCGGGCTTCATCTGGCTGTCCCTCGCGGCCGTCGTGTCGGGCGCGCGAGGCGTGCACTCGCGTGAGCTCAGCCGCGTCCTCAGCGTCGGCGTGCTCGCCTTCGTCGCCGCGGTGTGGGTGCACGGCGCCGTCGACGTCCCCTACCTGAAGAACGACCTCGCCGTCGCCTTCTGGGCGATCCTCGGCGTCCACGCGGGCACGCTCGGCGAGTGATGCGCCGGGCCGCCGCGGGAGTGACCCTGCTTCTCGTGCTCGCCGCGTGCCAGAAACCGCCGCCGTTGGCGCGGCTGCAGCCCAGCCCGGCGCCGGCGCCGGCTGCTTCGCCGGCGACGGCCAAGCCGACGACAGCCTGGCGGCTGACCGATCCAGGGGGGACGACGCAGGGCTACGCCTCGACGACCAGCGCCGCGCCGGGCGACGTCGTCCACCTCTACGTCTCGAGCATGGCGCAGTACTGGAACGGCGCCGTCTACAGGATGGGTTGGTACGGCGGCCAGGGCGGCACCCTGGTCGAGACGCTCCCCACGGAGCCGGGAATCGACCAGGGCGGGAGCACGCATCCGGACCCGGCCACGGGCCTGGTCAGAGGCGATTGGAAGGCGTCCACGGACCTCGAGGTGGGCGTGGACTGGCCCAGCGGGATGTACATGGTCAAGCTGACGGACTCAGGCGGCCAGCAGAGCTACATCCCGCTCGTGGTGCGCGGCCGGGGGATCGCCCCGGTCGTATTCGTGCACAGCTCCGCGACGGACGAGGCTTACAACCGCTGGGGCTTCAACCAGTCGCTGTACACCGGCACCACGCCCAACCTCCACCTGGACCGCGCGGTCGCCGTCTCGTTCGATCGCCCCTTCCAGCAGGACTTCGGGGCCGGCCTCTTCTTCTACTGGGAGTACCAGCTGGTCCGCCTCCTGGAGCGCAGCGGCATCGCGGTGGACTACCTCACCGACATCGACGTGCACGAGCACCCCGACTGGTTGAAGGGCTATCGCGCCGTGGTGATCGCGGGCCACGACGAGTACTGGAGCCTGCCGATGCGCGACGCCTTCACGGCCGCCGTGGGGGAGGGGGTCAACCTGGCGGTGTTCGGCGGCAACACCGCGTACCGGCAGATCCGCCTCGAGCCGAGCAGCGTCGGCCCGGACCGGGTCGAGGTCTGCTACAAGGACGCCGCGCTCGACCCGGAGCCGGAGCCCTCGCTGAAGACGGCGGTCGCCTGGCGCTCACCACCGACCGATTGGGACGAGGGCGCGCTGCTGGGCGAGACCTGGGTGGGCACCGGCGAGGAGGTCCACCGGGAACCCTGGGTCGTCGCCGACCCCGCCAGCTGGGTCCTGGCGGGCACGCACCTCGAGAAGGGCGACAAGCTGCAGGGCCTGGTCGGCTACGAGCAGGACTCGATCAGCTCAGGCGCGCACCCGGCGGGCGTCGACGTCATCAGCGACTCGCCGGTGCCGACCAGCGGCGGCACGGTGGTCGCCAACTCGACCGTCTACACCGCCCCCAGCGGCGCGATCGTGTTCGACGCCGGGACGATCGAATGGTCGTGGGGCGTCGACCATTTCTTCGCCCCCATGACGCAGGCCGGGCTCCGGCCCTATTTCGGCAGCGACAAGCGGCCCGACTACTACAGCCCCGCCGCGGTCACGATCACGCTGAACGTCCTGCGGCGGATGCTCGGCAGCAAGGGATAATTGCCCTCCGATGAACTTTGAGTTTTCAGAGGACCTGCTCGCCATCCGCGAGACGATCCGCGAGGTCGTCCAGGACCGGGTGGCGCCTCGTGCGGCCGAGATCGACGAGCGCATGGAATACCCGGCCGACATCGAGAAGGTCTTCGCCGACAACGGCATCCTCGGCATCCCCTTCCCAGAGGAGTACGGCGGCGTCAGCGGCTCCTCCGTCGCGATCTGCATGGGCATCGAGGAGATCGCCAAGGCCTGCACCACCTCCTCGCTGATCCTGGCGGTCCAGGCGCTGGGCTCGTACCCGATCCTGATCGCGGGCTCAGAAGAGCAGAAGAAGCGGCTCTGCCCGCCGCTCGCCCGGGGCGAGCAGCTCGCCGCCTACGCGCTGAGCGAGCCTGGCTCGGGCTCCGACGCGGGCGCGATGAAGACCCGCGCCAAGCGCTACGGCGACGAGTACGTGCTGAACGGGACCAAGCAGTTCATCACCAACGGCAGCGAGTCCGAGGTCCTGGTCGTTTTCGCGCAAACCGACGGCGACGCCGGCATCAGCGCCTTCGTGCTGGAGAAGGACGAGAGCCCCTGGCAGGTGGCCAAGCTCGAGCACAAGCTGGGCATCCGCGGCTCACCCACGGCGCAGATCGTCCTCGAGGACGTGAAGGTCCCCGCCGCCAACCGGCTGGGCGACGAGGGCCAGGGCTTCAAGCTGGCGCTGAAGGTCCTCGACCACTCGCGGCCCGGGATCGGCGCCCAGGCGCTCGGCATCGCCGAGGGGGCGCTCGACTACGCGCTCAACTACTCGCAGGAGCGCCAGCAGTTCGGCCAGCCGATCTCGGCCTTCCAGGGCATCCAGTTCATGCTCGCGGACATGGCGACGGCGGTCGAGGCGGCGCGTCACCTGGTCTTCCTCGCCGCGACCAAGGTGGACCAGAAGGCGAAGGACCTGACCAAGATCGCGGCGATGGCCAAGCTCTTCGCGTCGGACATGGCCATGAAGGTCACCACGGACGCGGTCCAGATCCTGGGCGGCTACGGCTACATCCAGGACTACCCGGTCGAGCGGATGATGCGCGACGCCAAGATCACGCAGATCTACGAGGGAACCAACCAGATCCAGCGAGTCGTGATCTCGCGGGCGCTGCTGAAGGGCTGATCGGGCCGCTCGCGCCTTGACTGAGTTCGGCGACGCGTTCGCCTGGCCGGCCAAGGATCCCAGGTGGGTCGGCAAGCTGATCCTCGTCGGGCTGATCGGGCTCATCCCGATCGTCGGCCAGATGAACCTTCTGGGCTGGACGCTGTCCTCGCTCGACAACCTGCGGGCCGATCGCTACGAGCTGGCCGACGCCAACTTCTCCCATCTCGGGCGCGGCGCCCGGCTCTTCCTCGTGCAGCTGGTCTACGCGGCCCTGCTGTTCCTGGTCGCCGCGGTGATCTTCGTGCCGGGCATCGCGCTGCTGGTGTCCGCGGGTGGCTCCGCGGGGGGCGCGGCGGCCGTGGGCATCCTCCTGACGAGCGTCTCGGCGCTGGTCTTCTTTCTGCTCACGCTGCTGTACGCGCTGGTCCAGCCCGTGATCTACCTGCGGACCGACCGCTTCGGCGTCGGCGGCGGGCTGGACTTCGGCGCCATCGCGAGAACCCTGGGTGACGGCTTCGTCAAGACCCTACTGGCGGCGCTGCTGATGTACGTGGGCGGGATGATCGGGGGCCTCGGGATCATCGCCTGCTTCGTCGGCCTCGTGTTCACCATTCCCTACGGCTACGCGGTGGTGGCCGGGGTGCTGCGGGTCTATGAGCAGCAGCTGACGAGCCCAGCCCCGAGCTGATGGAGCCGCCTCCCCCACCGCCGCCGCCCGGCCAGTTCCAGTCGCCGCACCCGGGGCTGCCGGCGCCGCCCAGCGCGGGGGAGGCGGTGGCGTCGATGGTGCTCGGGATCCTGGCGATCTTTCCCTTCTGCGCCTTCGGGATCGTGCTGGGGCCGCTCGCCTTCCTCCTCGGCCAGTCGGCGCTGCGGCAGATCCGCGCCTCGGGCGGCACGGTCGGCGGGGCCGGGATGGCGGAGGCGGGCCGGGTCCTCGGGATCATCAGCACCGTCCTCTGGCTGCTCGGCGCGCTGGTGTTCGCCCTTGTGCTCGTGGTCGGCGTCAGCAGCTCGGTCACCCGCTGACGGGGGAGGCCGGCGGGCGCGAGCGCTGGGCTCTGCGCCTGGCCGTCGCGAGCCTCTTCCCGTGCCTCTGGGTGCTCGGCCCGATCGCGTATTTCGTCGCGGAGGGAGTCCCCGGCCGGCGTGGACGCGTCTCGCGTGTGCTGGCGCTGATCGGCAGCACCCTGCTGCTGCTCTTCTTCCTCTACGCCCTCGGCTACATCTTCGGGACCATCGCCAGCCCGCGCTGAGGACCCTCTGAGCAAGGGGCCTTACAATGTGGGGCCGCATGCAACCTGCCAGGCCCAGAGCCCGGCGGTCGCGCTATCGCTTCACCGCCCGTCTCAGTCGTTCCGTTCCAGCAATGGTGGCGCTCGGTTTGATCGGGGCCCTCCTGATAGGAAGCGCATTCGCGACCGGTCGTGTCTGGTCGTTCGTGACCGCGATCACGGACAAGAACCCGTTCGAGACCGTCGTCCAGGCGGTCGATCCACCCGCCGGCTCGGTGGCCTGGAAGCTCGACCACGGGCAGGAGGTCAACCTCCTCCTGCTCGGCTACGGCGGCGCGGAGAACGACGCGCCCTACCTCACCGACTCGATGCTGGTGATCACGATCGACCCCGTCACGAAGCGCGTCGTTGAGACCTCGGTGCCGCGCGACCTCTGGGTGCAGATCCAAGCCTGGCCGCAGGGTCAGCACCACGATCACTGGGGCAAGATCAACGAGGCGTACGAGGACGGGCTGGGGCAGGATCCGACCAAGCTCGCGCGGTACCAGGGCAGGGACGGCGGCGGCTACCTGGCCGAGGACACGGTCTCTGCCGTCACCGGCATCAAGTTCGACGGCTACATGGGCGTG
>DASUWN010000091.1:0-6452 GCA_036378395.1 Candidatus Dormiibacterota bacterium
TTACCTCGAGTACGTCTCGGTCGAACTGAACTCCCGGCCACGCGAGACCCTGGGCATTCGGACCCCCGCCCAGGCGCTCAACCAACTACTCTCGGAGCCGTCCCCGTCCACCGGTGTTGCGTCGACCGCTTGAATCCGCCCCGGGCGGAAGCGCCGGTTTCTCGAAAAACCGCGGGTCAGCCCCGGGCGGAAGCGCCGGTTTCTCGAAAAACCGCGGGTTAGGCCCGGGTGTAGGCGCCGGTTTCTCGAAAAACCGCGGGTTAGGCCCGGGCGTAGGCGCCGGTTTCTCGAAAAACCGGGGATGCTCTGGGCGAGGCGCCGATACATTTCTCGGCGGTGACCAGCTTCGCGATCGTCGGCCACGAGCCGCTCGAGGCACGCATGACCGGGCCCACGATCCGGAACTGGGAGCTGGCCCGGGTCGCGGCGGCGGCGGGGCACCAGGTGACCCTGGCCGTGCCCGGCCAGCCCGAGCGCGCGGGCGACGGTTTCGCGGTGGTTGGCTACCGAGGCGAGGAGGACCTCGTGCGCGTCGCCTCCAACCACGCTGTCGTCCAGGTCTCCGGCTACCTGCTCGACCGCTTCCCGCGCCTTGGGGGCGCCGAGTGCCTGGTGGCCGACCTCTACGACCCGTTCCCTCTCGAGAACCTCCACCTCCGCATAGACCAGGCGCCCGCCGATCGGCACCACGCCACCCTCTACGACGCCACCGTGGTGAACCAGCTGGCGCAGCGGGCCGACTTCTGCCTCTGCGCCTCCGAGCGCCAGCGCGACTACTGGCTGGGCTGGCTGACGGCGGTGGGCCGCGTCAATCCGGCCGCCCACGAGAGCGATCCGGGAATGTCCCGGCTGCTGGGCGTCGTGCCCTTCGGCCTGCCCGCGGAGCCTCCGCAGCCGGGGCCCCCGGTCTTCCGGGGAGTGCTTCCGGGCGTGGCCGAGGGCGACTTCCTGGTGCTCTGGGGCGGCGGCATCTGGAACTGGTTCGATCCGCTGACCCTGATCCGGGCCGCGGCCCGCGCGGTCGAGCGAGCACCGCGATTGCGGGTCGTATTCCCGGCGGCGGCCAGCCCCAGCCCCGAGGTGCCGATGATGGCGATGGCGGAACGGGCGCTGCAGCTGGCGGAGGAGCTCGGCGTTCGCGACCGGGCGGTCTTCTTCGGCGATGGCTGGGTTCCCTACGACCGGCGCGGGCAGATGCTGCTCGAGGCCGACCTTGGGGTCAGCCTCCACCTCGAAGACGTCGAAACCCGCTTCAGCTTCCGGACGCGCGTCCTCGACTATCTGTGGGCCGGGCTGCCGGTGCTGACGACCGAAGGCGACGCCATGGCCGACCTGGTCGCCGCCGACGACCTCGGCGCGGTGGTGGGCTACGGCGACGTCGACGCCACGGTCGAGGCGCTGACGGCGCTGGCCGGGGATCCCGAGCGGCGAGCGGCGTGCGCGCGCAGGTCGCGCGCCGTGAGCCGTTCCCTCACGTGGGACCGGGTCGCGAGGCCGCTTCTCGATTTCCTGGCGGCTCCCCGCCAGGCGGCCGATCGCGGCCTGACCCTTCCCGAGCTGCGGCGCCGCCAGGAGCCTGATCCCGGCCTGGGCACCCGCGCGCTGCGGACGCTCCAGGCGGAGGGGCCGGCCGGCGTGGCACGCAAAGGCGGCCGCTTCATCGCCCGCCGACTGGGAGATAAGAAGTAGCGACAGCGGCCGGAACCGGATAAGGTCTGACGCCGTTAACAGGAGTCAGCCGATGGTCCATATCCTCAGCCGCAACAGGAGTCATCGAGTGCGGCTCCTCGTGTGGGCACTGGTCGGCTCCCTGCTCGCGGCCCTCCTCGCCGCCGGCGGGCTCAGCCCCCGCCCGGCCCACGCCTACACCTCGACCGCCGGTCGCTACCAGCCGCTGCCGACGCCGGTCCGTCTGCTCGACACCCGGACGGGCACGGGTGGCTATGGCCGCCTGGCACCCGGGCAGCAGATCGACGTGGTGGTCGCCGGGGCGGCAGGAGTCCCACCCGCGGGGACGGTCGCCGCGGTCCTCAGCGTCACCGCCACCGATACCTCCGACCAGGGCTTCCTATCGGTCTGGCCGGCGGGCGAAGCGCGGCCGACCGCGTCCAACCTCAACTGGGGTCCGGGCAGCACGGTCGCCAACCTGGTCCAGGTCGGCATCGGGGCCAGCGGCGAGGTCAGCTTCTACAACAACAACAGCTCGACCCAAGTGATCGTCGACGTCGAGGGCTACTACACATCGGCGCCCGGAGCGTCGGGTCGCTTCCGCCCCCTGATGCCGGCCCGGATCCTCGACACCCGCAGCGGCCTCGGCGGATACGGCGGTCCGCTCGGATCCGGCAGCACGATTCGCGTCGCGGTCGCGGGTGCCGGCGACGTGCCCGCCTCTGCTTCGGCCGCGGTGATCAATCTCACCGTCACCAATCCCACCACTACCAGCTACCTGGCCGTCTTTCCCTACGCGGCCGGCAACAGCGGAGTGTCCAACCTCAACTTCCGCGCCGGCGAGACGCGCGCGGTGCGCGCGCTGGTCGGGCTGGACTCCAGCGGCAGCATCGGCATCTACAACTCGAATGGAAACGCGCAGGTTCTCGTCGACGTGGCCGGCTACTTCACAAACGACGCCGATCCCGCGGCCGCCGGCGGTCTCTTCGTCGCCATCCAACCGGTGCGCGTGCTCGACACTCGCAGCGGCGTCGGTCACGCGGGCGCGGTCGGGGGGGCGCAACGACTCGACGTTGCTCTAGGCGGCGCCGGAACCCCGGCGGACGCCTCGGCGGCGGTCCTCAACCTGACGGCGACCGACGCCTCCGCGCCCAGCTTCGTCGTGACCTATCCCTCCGGCAACGCTCGGGTGCTGGCCTCGGACGTCAACTTCGCGCCGGGCTTTCCGACTCCAAACCTGGCGATCACACCACTCGGCGGTGGTGCCTTCACGCTCTACAACAGCCAGGGCGCCACCAACGTCCTGGCCGACCTGGTCGGCTACTACCAGTCCGCGCCTTCACTTGGAGCCAAGCCCCCGGCGCCGCCGACCTTCTCGGCGACCTCGGGCGATCGCTCGGCCAGCCTGGCCTGGAGCGCACCCTCGAGCCCGACCACGATCGTCAGCTACACCATCCAGCGCGGTGACGGTTTCGACCTGACGGTCCCGGCCAGCCAGACAGCCGCCTCCTGGCCCGGCCTGGTCAACCAGGCCACCTACACCTTCAGCGTGGTGGCCCTCAACGCCAGCGGCTCGGGCGCGGCGACCAGCGTCGCCTCCGTCACCCCGCTCGGGACGCCGGATCCCGTCACCGGCCTCGCGGTGACGCCGGCCCCGGGCATGGTGACCGTCAACTTCTCGCCGCCCGCGAACAACGGCGGGTTCCCGCTGCTCGGCTACCTGATCGACATTAGCCCGAGCGGTCAGCGCATCGCGACCCAGAGCACCTCGGTTCAGATCGGAGGGCTGCCGCCGGTCTCCTACACGTTCACGGTTTCGGCGGTCAACTCCTACGGCACCGGACCCGGCCTGACCTCGGCTCCCGTCAACCTGGGCTTCCACCGGATCGTGGTCAGCCTCGGTGACCAGACGCTGTACGCCTACGAGGGCGGGGTCCTCAAGCTCCAAACCTATGTCGCCACCGGCCGCCCAGCGCTTCCGACCCCTCCCGGCGACTACCACATCTTCTACAAGTCGAGCCCCTACCACATGGTCTCGCCCTGGCCGCCGTGGAGCCCGTACTACTACGACCCGGTCGACATGGACTATGCGATGGAGTTCATCCCCGGGGGCTACTTCCTGCACGACGCCTGGTGGCGGAGTTGGTACGGGCCCGGGGCCAACCTCTATGACGGCACCCACGGCTGCGTGAACGTCCCGCACGACGCGATGGCCTGGCTCTACAGCTGGGCCCAGGTCGGTGACGAGGTCGTCGTCCAGCCCTAGCCCGGCCGCGATAATTAGCCGTCCCCGTGTTCGCTTCTCAACACCGCTGCCTGGTCACGGGCCTATGAAGACCGCTCCCCGGCGCCGGCTGGCGCCGGTCGAAGCCGCCCACCCTCGGATTTCGGTGGTCGTGCCGATCTACAACGAGGAGCACAGCATCGAACTCCTTCAGGAGCAGCTGCATACGGCTCTGGCCGGTCTTGGCCGCTCGTACGAGGTCCTCTACGTCGACGACGGCAGCCGCGACGGGAGCGCGCGCCAGCTGCAGTCGGCGGTGGAGCGCTATCCCCACGTCCGGGTGATCCGCTTCCGGCGCAACTTCGGCCAGACGGCGGCGATCCAGGCCGGGATCGAAAACTCACGTGGCGACGTCGTGGTCTTCCTGGACGGCGACCTGCAGAACGATCCGGCTGACATTCCGCGACTGCTGCAGCTGATCGACCAGGGCTATGACGTCGTCAGCGGTTGGCGGAAGAATCGCCAGGACACGAGCTCAAGGCGCATCCCGTCCCGGATCGCGAACTGGCTGATCTCGCGGGTCACAGGAGTCCAGCTGCACGACTACGGTTGCACGCTCAAGGCGTATCGCCGCGACGTCCTGGAGCACGTGAAGCTCTACGGCGAGATGCACCGGTTCATCCCCGCTTACGCCTCATGGGCGGGCGCCGAGATCGTCGAGATCGAGGTCAACCACCGGCCGCGCCGCTATGGGCGCTCCAAATATGGCCTTTCCCGGACCCTGCGCGTGCTGCTCGACCTGATGACCGTCAAGATGCTGGGCAGCTACTCCACGAAGCCGATCTACTTCTTTGGCTTCGTCGGGTTCGGCTTCTGGCTGCTGGCCTTTCTGTGCGCCCTCGAAGTGATCATCGAGAAGCTCTGGATCGGCACCTACGCTCATCGCAACCCGGTCCTGCTGCTCGCCGTCTTCCTGGCCATCGTCGGCGTCCAGTTTGTCCTCATGGGCCTCCTCGCCGAGCTGAGCATCCGCACCTACCACGAGTCGCAGGACAAGCCGACCTACGTCGTCCGCGAGATCCTCGAGTCGAAGCGGCAGGCGAGCTGATGTGCGGCATCTGCGGCGTCGTCATGCGCGAGCCGGGACGAGCGCCAGACTCCGGCCGCGTCGCCTCGATGTGCCGCACGCTCGTGCACCGCGGCCCCGACGACGACGGCACCCGGATCGGCGACGAAGCGGCGCTGGCCATGCGCCGGCTGTCGATCATCGACCTCGAGGCCGGGCACCAGCCGATCCACAACGAGGATTCGACTGTCTGGACCGTCCAGAACGGCGAGATCTACAACTACCGCGAGCTGCGGCGGGAGCTGGAGGCCGCGCGTCACCGCTTCTACACCCACAGTGACACCGAGGTCCTGGTCCACGCCTACGAGGAGTGGGGCGACGACTTCCTGACCCGCCTCAACGGCATGTTCGCCATCGCGATCTGGGACCGCCGGCGGCGGCGCCTGCTGCTGGCGCGGGACCGGGTCGGGATCAAGCCGCTGCACTGGGCGCTGGCCGCCGACCGGCTGCTCTTCGGATCCGAGATCAAGGCGCTGACCGCCGACCCCGCGCTTCCGCGCGAGGTCGACGCGATCGCGCTTCGCGAGTACTTGTCGCACGAGTACGTGCCGACGCCACACAGCATCCTGCGCGGGGTCAATAAGCTCCCGCCGGGACACCTCCTGACCTTCTCTCCCGGCGACATCGAGCCGCGCATTGACAGCTATTGGGACGTCGATCTCGCGGCCGGGGAGGCCGCGCCCGAGCCCCGCGATCTGGACGCCGCCGCCGCCGACCTACTGAGCGAGCTGCGGGCGGCGGTGCGGCGCGAGATGGTGAGCGACGTTCCGGTCGGTGTCTTCCTCTCCGGCGGCATCGACTCGAGCGCCGTCGCGGCGATGATGTCCGAGGTCGCCCCCGGCCAGGTGCAGAGCTTCGCCATCGGGTTCAGCGACGCCTCCTTCGACGAGTCGCGCTGGGCACGGCGCGTGGCCGAGCACCTGGGCACCCAGCACCACGAGGAGATCCTCGAGCCCTCGATGCTCTACGACCTGGTCCCGCTGGTGACCGAGCTCCTGGATGAGCCGATGGCCGACGCCTCGATCGTTCCCACCTACCTGCTCTGCCGGTTCACACGCCAGCACGTCAAGGTCGCGCTGGGAGGCGACGGAGGCGACGAGCTGTTCGCCGGTTACCCCACGCTGCTGGCCCACCGGCTGGCCGGCTACTACCAGCGGCTGCCGCGCGCCCTTGGCGCCGGCCTGGTGCCAGCCGTCGTCGACCGCCTCCCGGTGGCGATGGGCAACCTCAGCTTCGACTACCGTGCCAAGCGCTTTGTGCACGGGGCGCGGCGGCCGGTCGGCGATCGCCACCGGCGCTGGATGGGGTCGTTCACGCCGGAGGGAGTCCAGGCGCTCATCAATCCCGAGCTCGAAGTCGATGCTGACCGGGACGCGGTGACGGAGCACCTCGCCCAGTCCGCGGTCCGCGACCCGCTGCACCAGGTGCTCTACC
>DASUWN010000092.1:0-3102 GCA_036378395.1 Candidatus Dormiibacterota bacterium
GGTCAAGCTGCGCGGCTACCGGGTGGAGCTGGGCGAGATCGAGGCCACCCTCAAGGAGCACCCCGGCATCCGGGAGGCGGTGGTGGTCGCCACCGGCGAAGCCGAGAGCCGCCGCCTCGCCGCCTACCTGGTCGCCGAGCCGGCGACCGCGGTCGGTTCCGATGCTGAGGTCCTGGAAGCGCAGGTCAAGGAGTGGGAGGGAGTCTGGGACCAGGCCTACCGGGAGCCGCCGGCGCCCAACTCCGACCCGGCATTCAACGTGATGGGTTGGGTTTCCAGCTTCACCGGCCGCGCCATGCCCGCGGAGGACATGCGGGAGTGGGTCGACCGCAGCTGCGACTGGGTGAGAGCCAGCGCCCCCGGGCGGGTGCTGGACGTCGGGGTGGGCACCGGACTGCTGCTCTTCCGACTGGCCCGCGAGTGCGACGACTACTGCGGCGTCGACTTTTCGGAAGCCGCGCTCGCGTACCTGCGCCGGCAGCGGCTGCCGCCCAGCGTCCGGCTGCTGCGGGCGACGGCCGACGCGCTCGAAGCCGCGGGCGACGGCTTCGACGCGGTCGTCTTCAACTCAGTGGTTCAGTACTTCCCGAACCTGGCCTATTTGCGCCGGGCGCTGGTCTCGGCCGCGGGCCGCCTGGCTCCCGGGGGCCGCATCTTGGTCGGCGACGTGCGCAGCCTGCCGCTGGTGGGCGCCTTCCATGCCGCGCTGGAGCTGGAGCGCGCCACCCCCACGCTGAGCTCTGAAGCGCTGCAGGCGCGGATCCGCGACCGGGGGCGGAGCGAGCGCGAGCTGCTGCTCGACCCCCGCTTCTTTTTCGCCCTCCGCCGCGAGCTCCCCATCACGCGGATTGACGTCACGCCCAAGCGCGGCCACCACCGTAACGAGATGACCGGCTTCCGCTACGACGTGGTGCTGGAGCTGGGCGCCGAGCAGGCGCCGAGGTTCCACGGACCCTGGGTCCTATGGACCTCGGAGGCTGACCTGCGGGCCCGCCTGGAGTCGAACGCGGAGGTGGTCGCCCTGGCCGGAATACCCAACGTCCGAGTAGCGCCGGCGATTCGCGCGCTCGACGGTCTCACCTCGACCACCACGACCGGCGAACTGCGGGCGGCGATCGCCGCCGCGGATTCGGAGAGCCTGGATCCCGAGTCCCTCTTCGAGGTGGCGGCGGAGCACGGCTATCAGCTCCGGCTGACCTGGGCCGGGCATGGACCGGAAGGCGATTTCGCCGCCTACTTCTGGCGACGCGGCGACTGCCCCGAGCTGCATCCGCCCGGCCTGGAAGACGAGGTGCAGGACTGGAGCGCCTACGGCAACGATCCCGTGGCCGCGCGCCTCGCACGCCGCCTGGTACCGGAGTTGCAAGCGCTGGTGCAGCGGAGGTTGCCGGAGTACATGTTGCCGGCGCACTACGTGCAGTTGGAGCGGCTGCCGCTGACGCCCAACGGCAAAGTCGACCGGCGCGCGCTGCCCGCCCCCGAACGCAGCCGCCCGGACGTCGACAGCCGGTACCGGGCGCCGGGCAGCCCATTGGAAGAGAAGCTTGGCGCGATCTGGAGCCAGGTCCTCGGCATCGAGGGCATCGGGGTCGAAGACGACTTCTTCAAGCTCGGCGGGCACTCCTTGATGGCGACCCAGGTGGTCGCCCGCTGCCGGGATGCATTCGGCATCGAGGTGCCTCTCGCCGCCCTCTTCCAGGCACCCACGATCGCCGCCCTGGCCAGCCTGCTGGAGGCATCCCCAGCGGCGCCCGCAGCCTCCATTCCGCGGCGCCCGCAGCGGGCACGTGCTCCGCTGTCGCTGGCCCAGCAGCGGCTCTGGTTCCTCGACCGCCTGCGGCCCGGGAGCAGCGCCTATCACATGCTCACCGGCATCGACTGGCCGGGCGAGGTCGACGCCGTCCGCCTTGAGCGCGCTCTCAACCAGGTCGTCCGCCGGCACGAGGTTCTGCGCACGGCATTCGACCGGGACCGGCCGGAGCAGGTGATCCTGCCCTCACGCCGGGTCGGCCTCGATGTCGTGGATCTGTGCCCGCTCGGCGACCGGCAGCGCCGGGCGGAGCTGAGGCGACTCCGAGACCGGATGCGAGGACAACCGTTTGACCTCGCGCAGCCGCCTCTCCTGCGCGCCTGCCTGGTGCGCCTGCGAAGGGGCCACAGCCGCCTGCTGGTCGCGATGCATCACATCGTCAGCGACGCCTGGTCGCTGCAGGTGCTGAAGCGCGAGCTGCAGGTGCTGTACGCCGCCGATTCCGGCGACGCCGGGCTCGCCGAGCTGCCCTTCCAGTACGCCGACTTCGCTGTCTGGCAGCGCGAGCAGCTCGACGGTGACGCCATCCGTGAGCACGTCGAGTACTGGAGGCGCACGCTGGCCGGCGCCCCCGAGCTCACCGGCCTGCCCACCGACCGGCCGCGGACCGCGCTGGCCGGCAGCCGCGGCGAGGCTCGTCACTTTCTGGTCCCGGACCAGGTGGTGGGGCCGCTCGGCCAACTGGCCCGCGAGGAGGGCGCCACCGAGTTCATGGCCCTGCTGGCGGCCTTTCAGGCTCTCCTCCACCGCCTCAGCGGACAGGAGGACGTCGTCGTCGGCTCGGTCAGCGCCGGCCGCGACCGGACCGAGCTCGAGCAGCTGATCGGCTTCTTCGTCAACACCATCGTCTTTCGAACCGACCTGGGCGGCCGGCCGAGCTTCCGTGAGGTGCTGCGGCGCGTCCGCGATGTCACCACCGAGGCCTACGCGCACCAGGACGTGCCCTTTGAGCGCCTGGTGGAGGAGCTGGCGCCGGGCCGGGGACTCAGCCACAACCCGATCTTCCAGGTCATGTTCGCGCTCCAGAACGCGTACGGCCAGGATGCGCAGGCGCCCGGGGCCGCGCCGGCTGCCGAGGTCGAGCCGCGGATACCGAAGTTCGACCTCTCCCTCTACCTGACCCCGGCCGGCGGGGCCCTGACCGGCCTCGCCGAGTACTCGACGGACCTCTTCGAGCGAGAGACGGTGGCGGCCCTGCTGGAGCGCTACGTGCGCCTGCTGGAGGCGGTGGGCAAAGAGCCCGACCGGCCGCTGGCCGAGCTCTCGCTGCTGCTGCCCGGGGAGCTGGAACA
>DASUWN010000093.1:0-15502 GCA_036378395.1 Candidatus Dormiibacterota bacterium
CGGGCGCCCACGCTCCGGCCCACCGCCTGGCACACCGCCAGCACGTCGGCTGCCCAGTCGTCGGTTGCCCGAGGCAGCCGGGGCTCGGCCAGGACCGCGCCCGCCAGCATGCCAATCAGCTCCCCGCGATCGCGCACGTGCCAGTAGAGCGACGCCGCCTTGACGTCCAACCGCTCGGCCAGGCCGCGCATCGATAGGCCGTCGAGGCCGTACTCCTGCAGCGACTCGAGCGCGGCGTGGACCACGCGGTCGCGGCTCAATGCCTCCGTCATGGTTGACAGCCTAACACTGTTAGG
The DNA here is from genome assembly GCA_036378395.1 of Candidatus Dormiibacterota bacterium. Classification (GTDB taxonomy): domain Bacteria; phylum Chloroflexota; class Dormibacteria; order Dormibacterales; family Dormibacteraceae; genus DASUWN01. The sequence goes on from DASUWN010000093.1 coordinate 297, forward strand.
GATAGAGTCGGGCCATGATCACTAACACTGTTAGGCGGCGCCAAGAAACGGAGACCCCTAACGCTCGTCGCTGGCTGGTCCTCGGGGTGATGGCGCTGGCGACCTTCATGACCCTGCTCGACGTGACCATCGTCAACATCGCGATCCCCACGATGCTGACCAACCTCCACGCCGGGCTCGACCAGGCGCTGTGGGTCGTCAACGGCTACAGCCTCACCTACGCCGTGCTCCTGATCACGTCCGGCCGGCTGGGCGACATCTGGGGTCCCCGCAACCTGTTCATGGCCGGCGTCGGCCTCTTCACCGCGGCTTCGGCCCTGAGCGGGCTGAGCCAGACGCCGGAGCAGCTGATCGCGGCGCGCGCGCTGCAGGGCGTGGCGGCGGCCCTGCTCGCGCCCCAAACCCTGCCCATGATGGTGGGCCTGTTCCCGCCCGACCGGCGCGGCGGCGTGTTCGCGATCTATGGCATGATCGCCGGCCTGGCGGTGGTCGCCGGGCCAACGCTGGGTGGGTACCTGGTCACCAGCTTCGGCTGGCGCTGGATCTTCTTCGTCAACGTCCCGGTCGGCCTCGCCATCCTGGCGCTGAGCCGGCCTGTCATCCCTGACTTCCGGCCCGGGCTGCCGCACCGGCTCGACCTCGCCGGTGTCGCGCTGGTCACCGCCGCCCTGGTCTGCCTGGTGTTCGGCCTGATCGAAGGCCAGCGCTACGACTGGGGCACCGTAACCGGCCCGATCACGATCCCCGAGATCATCGGGCTCGGCGTCCTTCTCTTCGCCGGCTTCGTGTGGCACCAGGCCCGCCGCCAGGGAGGCGAGCCGCTGGTGCCGTTCGCCGTCTTCGCCGACCGCAACTTCGCGGTTGCGACGATCGTGATCTGCGCGATGGGCTTCGCCATCCTCGGCCTCTATCTGCCGCTGACGATCTACTACCAATCGGTGCTCGGCCTGACCGCGATCGCGGCCGGCCTCACGATCGCGGTGCAGCCGGTGACGATGTTCTTCGCGGCCGGAATGGTTAATGGCCCGCTCGCCCAGAAGGTGCCGGCCAAGTACCTGCTGATGGCCGGGCTCCTGCTGCTGGCGGCGGGGTCGGCCTTCATCGCCCTCAAGGCGCAGCCAGGTTCCGGGCGCTGGGACTTCGTGCCCGGGCTGGTCGTCAGCGGCCTGGGCATGAGCTGCATCTGGGGGCCGATCTTCGCCCTCGGCACCCGCGACCTCAAGCCCCAGGTGGCCGGCGTCGCCTCCGGCGTCATCAACACCGTGCAGGAGCTGGGCTCGGTGGTGGCCAGCGCGGCGGTCGGAGCGCTGCTCCAGAACCGGCTGGCGGCGGCCCTCCACGACCGCGCCGTTGCCGCGGCGGCCGGCCTTCCGCCCGCCTTCCGTCCCGGCTTCATCGACGGCTTCGCCCAGGCCGCCCGTCACGGATTCGACGCCGGCGCGGGCCAGAACGGCCTCGCCCTCGGGAGCGCGCCACCGGCCATCCTTCAGGCCGCGCACTGGGTCTTCGCCAATGGCTTCGTCGACGCCATGCGGCCGACTCTGGTGCTGCCGATCGCGGTCATCGTGATCGCGGCGGCGGTCACTCTGGCGGCCCGCTCGCGCTGAGCAGCGCGGGCGCCAGCCCATCGCGAAGGCAGCGCTCGACCGCGCTGTCGCAGGGCTCGAAGTGCCGCCATAGGAACGGGTGTGGGTTGCACTCGAGCAGGAGCAGTCTGGGCGCGGTCTCCGGACCGCGTACCAGCGCGTCCAGGCCCAGGAGGAACGCCCGCCGCTCGCGCCCGGCGGGGGGCTCCGAGGGCGGGTGCTGAGCCAGCCAGTCGAAGTAGACGTCGAGAAAGGCCTCCCCAAGCCGCAGCGCCTCGCTCGCTAACCGCCGCCGCAGCGCCTCCGGAAAGGGCGCCCGCCGGACGTCGTAGATCCCGGGCGGCAGTCCGAGCCGGAGCCGCACCAGGTTTGGAGTCAGCTCCGACTCGAGGCGCCCCGGTTCGAATGGCAGTGCCGCGATCCGGACCAGCGTGGCGTCCACTGCCCGCGAGGCCAAGCGGTCGCTCGGGACCACCACGACGTGCAGGCGGAGGTCGAACTTGTGGCCGTCGACCAGCAGGGGGTCGGCAAGCAGCTCCTGGACCACCGCTGCCTCGGCCCCGTCGAGGCTCTGACCCGGTGCGACGAGGCTGACCCCGAGGGAGCGGTGGCGCGCCGCGAGCTTGACGATCACCGGGCCGCGGCCGCGGGGCACGGCGGCGGCTCGAAGCCAGGTATTGGGCCGGGGCACGGCCACGCCCGTGCGCCGGGTGTAGGCACGCAGCCGACGCTCCAGGACGTCCTTGCGGCCCCAGCTCCAGGACCCGCCCAGCCCGGAGGTCACGGTGCCGGCTCGCGCCGCCTCGCACAGGAAGCGGTCCAGTGCCCGCCATTCGTCCACGTCCACCGGAGCCACCTCGGGCCGGGTTCCCGCCAGCGCGTGCGCGAGCGCGATCGCCACCGGTCTGTTCCCAACCCGCATCCCGGCCTCGTCCAGGCTCGCCTCGCGCCAGCCGCAGAGGACAGCTTCCAAGCCGGTGGCCGCGGCCAGCACCCGCAGTGTGCGCAGCGCGTCCGACTCTTCCGGTCCTCGATGCCGATCCTGGCTGGGGGCCGGATCGAGGAGCGCGATCAGCCGCCGGCGATGGCGGTGACGATCAGGAACGGCTCGGTCCCGGCCGCCACCGGCGCGGGCAGCGGATCGTCAGGCGGCGCGTCGGTGTAGTCCTCTTCGCAGGCGAAGAAGCGCAGCATCGGGCGCCGGGCCATGGTCGCGGGGTCGCGCAGAGTCCCGCGCAGCTGTGGGTACTGCCGCTCGATGGCGTCCAGGATCGAACGCTGGGTGGCCTCGCCCTCGACTTCGACCTGGACCTCCCGGCCGGTGCCCGCCAGCGTGCGCAGCGCGGCCGGGAGGACGACCCGGATCAAGACAGCGTCTGCACCTCGACCGAGAGCACCGAGGGCAGGTCGTGCACGATCGGACGCCAGGTGTCGCCGGCGTCCGGCGAGACGTAGACCTGACCGCCCGTGGTGCCGAAGTAGATGCCGCAGTCGTCGAGGCGATCGACCGCCATCGCGTCCCGCAGCACGTTGACGTAGCAGTTCTCCTGGGGCAGTCCATTGGTAAGCGCTTCCCATTCGTTGCCGCCGGTCCGGCTGCGGTAGACCCGCAGCTTGCCGTCGGGGACGTAGTGGTCCTGGTCGCTCTTGATGGGCACCACGTAGATGGTCTCCGGCTCGTGCGTGTGCACGTCGATCACAAACCCGAAGTCGCTGGGCAGGTCACCGCTGACCTCCTGCCAGGTCTCGGCGCCGTCGTCGCTGCGCATCACGTCCCAGTGCTTCTGCATGAACAGCGTGTCCGGCCGCGACGGGTGCATCGCCACGTGGTGTACGCAGTGGCCGACCTCGGCGTCGGGGTCGGGCATGAAGTTGGAGACCAGGCCCTTGTTGGCCGGCCGCCAGGTCTTGCCGCTGTCGTCGCTCTTGAAGACTCCCGCCGAGGAGATGGCGGTCACGATCCGGCCGCCATCGGTCGGGTCGAGGAGGATCGTGTGCAGGCAGAGGCCCCCTGCGCCCGGTGCCCAGCCCACCGCGCTGGGGTGGTGGCGGAGGCCGTCCAGCTCCTCCCAGCTCTGGCCGCCATCGTCAGTGACGAAGAGGGCGGCGTCTTCGACCCCGGCGTAGACCTGGTCGGGGTTCTTGGCCGAGGGCTCCAGGTGCCAGACGCGGGCGAACTCGTAGGGGTGGTCGGAGTTGTCGTACCACTTGTGGGTGTGGACGTCGCCGGCGTACTTGAACTCGTTGTTCATCACGTTCCAGGTCGCCCCGCCGTCGTCCGACCGCTGCAGGACCTGCCCGAACCAACCGCGGGACTGGGATGCGTAGAGCCGATCGGGATCCGCCGGCGAGCCCTTGAGGTGGTAGATCTCCCAGCCCGTGAACAGCGGGCCGGTCACGTCCCACTTCTCGCGCTTCTCGTTGGAGGTGAGGATGAAGCCGCCTTTGCGGGTCCCCACCAGCACTCGTACAGAGCCCATGCTCGTTCCCCTCTTCAAACGCAGCCAGCGACCGAGGGCTGAAATTCTAGGCGCCGCGCTATCCGCGCATCCGTGGGCAAAAGCAAGCGTCGGCGCGCCTTTTGGGCGCCTTTGGGCGTGCCAGAGCCCACCGATGCCCTGGTTGGGCCGCTCCTAGGCGGGGACTCCCCGATTGCGGGCGAAGTTGGCGCCGACCAGGCAGAGAACGGCCAGCACCGCGAGCACCAGGGCGTGCTTCCAGTGGCTGCCGCTGCCGGTCGAGGTGAAGACCTGGAGAACCCCGACCAGGTAGAGAAGGGCCAGGATCAGAAAGATCACCGCCAGGACGATCAGCGCCAGAGGCAGAGGTCGTGTCATCGCCGACTAACGTAGCAAAGCCAGCGCGACCACACCGGCCACCACGCAGTAGGCGGCGTAGGGATCGAGCCGCCCCGAGCGAAACCAGCGAATCAGGAAGCGCGCGCTGGCGTAGGCGGCCAGCCCGGCCAGCACGGCGCCCGCAAGGTAGGCGCCGAAGGGGATTCCTGGCTTGAGCAGTTCGGGCACCTGGAGGACGCCGGCACCCAGGATGACCGGGGTCGCGAGCAGGAATCCGAAGCGGGCCGCCTCCTGATGGCGGAGCCCCGCGACCAGGCCGCCGGCGATCGTGATGCCCGAACGCGAGATGCCCGGGATCAGAGCCAGGGCCTGCGCCGCACCCACGATCACCGCCGCCTTGAAGCTGAGCTGGTCGGCGTCAGCGTAGGTCTGCTCCTGGCTGACGCGATCGGCTCCGGCGTGGGCGGCGCGGCGCTCATCGCGCCGGCGCAGAAGCTCGGCGCCGAAGAGAACGGCACCGTTGACGATCAGGAAAGCGGCCGCGACGCGGGGCGAGCTGAACAGGTGCTTGATCTGGCTCTCGGCGAAGGTCCCGACCAGGCCGACCGGGATCGTGCCGGCAACCAGCAGCATGGCCATCCGCTCGTCCGGCGTCTGGATGCGGCCCCGAAGCGCAGCGCGGAAGAAGCCGGTCACGATCGCCACCCAGTCGCGCCAGTAGAGGACCACGAGCGCGCCCGCCGTACCCAGGTGCAGGAGCGTCAGGAAGGGCACAAAGCTCGGATCCGACTCTTTGAACGACCAATGGAGAAGCGCGGGCAGGATCACGGCGTGGCCGAGCGAAGAGACTGGGAAAAGCTCGGTCGCGCCCTGCAGGAGGCCCATGAAAAGGGCCTGGCCGGGCGTCATCGCCCTTCAGAGTAACGTCGAGCCGATGCCCAACCGGCTGGCACGGGCGACCAGCCCCTACCTGCTGCAGCACGCCGCAAACCCGGTCGACTGGTACGAGTGGGGACCAGAGCCGCTCGAGCGCGCCCGGCGCGAGGACCGGCCGATCCTGCTCTCGGTCGGCTACGCGGCCTGTCACTGGTGCCACGTCATGGCTCACGAGTCCTTCGAGAACCCGGCGACCGCCGAACTCATGAATCAGAACTACGTCTGCATCAAGGTCGACCGCGAAGAGCGGCCGGACGTGGACGCGGTCTACATGGACGCGGTGCAGGCGATGACCGGGCAGGGCGGCTGGCCGATGACGGTGTTTCTGACGCCCGACCTGCAGCCCTTCTACGCCGGAACCTACTTCCCACCCAACGACCGCCACGGATTGCCCGGCTTCCCGCGGCTGCTGCTGGCCCTGGCCGAGGCCTGGCGGGAGCGGCGAGGCGAGGTGGTCGCGCAGGGCCGGCAGGTGGCGGAGACGATCGCCCGCTCCGCGGCGGCGGGCGCGTCGGCCGACCCGCTGGTCGAGGGACTGTTGAGCGGCGCGGTGCGCGCGCTGGAGCAGAACTTCGACCGCGAGTGGGGAGGATTCTCGAGCGCGCCCAAATTTCCCCAGCCGATGCTGCTCGAGCTGCTCCTGCGCGGCCACCTGCGCCGCTATTCAGAGGCCCTCGCGATGGCCAGCACCACCCTCGACCGGATGGCCGCGGGCGGGATCTACGACCAGCTCGGCGGCGGCTTCCACCGCTACTCGACCGATCGCCGCTGGCTGGTGCCCCACTTCGAGAAGATGCTCTACGACAACGCCCAGCTGGCCCACGTCTACCTCCACGCCTGGCAGCTGACCCGGCGCGAGCCGTACCGGCGCGTGGTCCGCGAGACGCTCGATTACCTGCTGCGCGAGATGCGCCATGCCGAGGGCGGGTTCTTCTCGGCGCAGGACGCCGACTCCGAGGGCGTGGAGGGCAAGTTCTTCGTCTGGCCCTATGAACGGCTGGCCGACGCGCGGGTCGCGGAGTGGTTCGGTGCCGAGCCCCACGGGAACTGGGAGGGCGCCAACATCCTCTGGCACCCGCAGGGCCTGGACGCTGCCGACGCTTCGCGCCCAGAGCCGGGGGTGCTCGCGGAGCTGTTCCAGGAGCGCTCGCGGCGAGTCCGACCGGCGACCGACGACAAGGTCCTGGCGGCCTGGAACGGCCTGGCGATCGCGGCCTTCGCCGAGGCCGGGCGGGTGCTGGGGGAGCCGCGCTACGTCGAAGCGGCGGTGGCAGCGGCCGAGTTCGTGCTGCGGCGGATGCGGGTGGGCGGGCGCCTGCAGCGCGCCTGGCGCGAAGAGCGCTGCAGCGGGCCGGGCTACCTCGACGACCAGATGAGCACGGCCGCAGCCTGCCTGGCCCTCTGGGAGACAACGTTCGAGCCGCGCTGGATCGAGGCCGCGCTCGAGCTGGCGCGGGAGGGCGTCCGGCTCTTCGCCGGCGAGCGCGGCGGCTTCTTCCAGACCGGCTCCGACACCGAGGCGCCGCTGGTCCGGCCAAAGGACCTGTTCGACAACGCGGTCCCTTCCGGCAACTCGCTGGCGGCCGATGTGCTCCAGCGGCTGGCGCTGCTGACGGGCGACGGCGAGCTGGAGCGGGCGGGCGTCGGGGCCCTGCGCGCGGTGCGTGCGCTGGTCGAGCGCGCACCGACCGGGTTCGGAACCGCCCTCGGCGCCCTCGACCTCTACCTGGGACCGACCCGCGAGCTGGCGGTGGTCGGCGAGGAGCCGCAGCGGCGGCCTTTGCTGGCGACCGCCTGGGCCGAGTTCCGGCCACGTCTGGTGCTGGCCGCGGCCAGACCCGGAGAGGCGCCGGTGGCGCTGCTCGAGGGCCGCGAGCCGCGCGACGGCGTCGCCGCCTACGTGTGCGAGCACTTCGCCTGCCGCCTGCCGGTGACGACGCCCGACGAGCTTGCCCAGCAGCTGGCCTGAAACCGCGGCCGAGCTGGAGGCGCTGCAGCGGGAGCTGGCGGAGCTCGAACCCCCGCCCTGGCATCCGCCGGCGAATGCAGTGGCGGGCGCCGTCTTCGCGGCGAGCGCGACCGGCCACGCGTCCGACACCGCCTGGGTTGCCGCGGTCGCGCTCGACTGGGTGGTGATTCGCGGCACCTTCGCCGCCCCCTACCAACCCGGCCTCCTTGCCCTCCGCGAGGGCCGCCTCCTCGAGCGCGCGGTGCGGGCGCTGGAGCCGCGCCCCGACTACCTGATCGTCAACGCCACCGCCCGCGACCACCCGCGCCGCGCCGGGCTCGCCTGGCACCTGGGCTGGGCGCTGGACCTGCCGACGATCGGCGTCACCGACCGTCTACTCGCCCATGGCGAAGGCGCGCGGCGGGCCGGGCCCGGGCGCGGCGTCTACGTCCACGGCGGCTGGAGGGTCGGCCTCGAAACCGCCCTGGCGCTGCTGGAGCCGCACTTTGAAGAGCAGACGCCGGCGCCGCTCCGCGAAGCGCGGCGCCTGGCGCGAACCGGCCGGGCGGAGCTGGGTTAGCTCCTCACGTACACCGTCGAGGGCGTGCGGCCGCCGAAGTACAGCGTGAGCACGGCCCCGGCCGAGTCGACGCTGGTCGACAACGACGGCGACTCGTGCGGAACGTCGGAAGCGGTGACCGTGACTCGCAGGCTGTGGCCGGCGGCGATCCGGGCGAAGGTCGGGAAGACTTCGATCCAGAGCTCGTAGACCTTGCCCGGGGTCAGCGGCTGCTGCGAGGCGTAGGTGTAGGGATGCCAGGGCTCGACCGGCACGCCGCCGGCGATGACGCTGCAGTAGAGCACGACGTTGGCGCACGGTCGTGTGGTCAGGGTGCGGAGCGAGGCGACCAGTGAGCCGGCGGTGATCGACCGCGACGACCCGTCTGGTGCGACGTCTTCGATCGTCGCGATCAGCGTCGCGTCGGGGCGGGTCGAGCTGACGAAGAGGCGGGCCGAGATCGGACCGGAGAACGTGAGTGGCGTGGTCCGGGGCGCGGTCGTGAAGCTGAGGCCCTGGGCGTCGGTCAGCCGGTTGTCGTTCTCGCAGGGCGTCCCGGCCGCGATGCCGGCCGTCCACTGCGTGGTCGAACGCGAGCAGGTGCCGTTGGCCGGGTTGTAGGGAAGGACCCGGCTTGCAGCCCCAGCGGCGGTCTGGCTCAGCGAGCCACCGCTGCCCATGTACCAGGCGCCGTAGGTCCCGGCCAGCGGCCAGATGCTAGAGGGGACCCAGGTGCCCGCGCCCAGCTGGTAGGCCTCCACCTGCGGGAAGGCGTCGACGCCGTTGGCGGCGCCCTTCAGCCAGTGGTCGAACCACGCCAGTTGAAGGTCGTCCAGGGCGGGGATGGTCCGGCCGGTGACGTCGGTCGCGGGTAGGCCATTGCCGGCGGTGATGTGGTACCAGGGCCCGTACACCAGCTTCTTTTGCGCGTTAGGCAGGCCAAGGCCGTTGTAGAGGATCGGCTCGCCGCGCTGGAAGATGTCGTACTCGCCGCCGACGATGAAGGTCGGCACGTGCACGTTGCCGATATGCTCGATCGGCGAGCGCACGCGCGAGAAGGGCCCGTCGTAAGCCTGGTCGGGATAGGTCTGGATCTGGGCCGGCAGCTGGTGCTCGTAGCGGCCACTGATCGAATCGACGAAGACCGGAGCCTGGAAGCGGGTGATGTCGTAGAGGTGCTGCGACTCGGCATTGAGGGCCACCGCGGGCAGGGTGGCCGCGTCCTGGGCGGGGAGGACCGAGAGCCCGGTGACCAGGCCCAGCCAGAGCGGGATGAAGCCGGAGTCCGTATTGCCGCCGGCGAATGTGACGTCCCGATAGGCGTCCGACATCGGGACGATCGGGAAGATGGCCTTGACCGCGGTGGTGCCCGCCTCCTCGACGGTCAGCAGCTGATTGATCGCCGAGTAGCTGACGCCGGCGAGGCCGACTTTTCCGTTCGAGAATGGCTGGCGCACCGCGTACTGCACGAGCAGCACACCGTCCTTCTGCTCGCGCGGACCGAAGGAGTCCCAGTAGCCCTCGCTGCTGCCAGTGCCACGAACGTCGACCACGATCTCGGCGTAGCCGTGCTGCGGGAAGTAGGGGTTGGCCTCAGCCACACCCCCGCCCGACTTCCGGTAGGGGGTCTGGATCAGGATCACAGGGCACGGGCAGCCGGAGTCCGGGATGTAGTTGTCGGAGTCCAGCAGCGCGCCATCGTCCATCGCGATCCGGACATCCTGCTGCACGTGGTAGGTCGTGGTGGTCGCGGCCTGGACCGTGACCGGCTGCAACGGCATGGTGGCGAGCGGCGCCAGGCAGGCGCCCAGGGCGGCGAGCAAGCGCTTCACACCTTTCTTCTGTACGACGGCGTACCAGCACCGTCAACGCGTGTAATTCGACAGTGACGAAACTCCGCCGCCTCGAGTGGTCCGCGGTCCGCGCTCGGCGCCTGCGGCGGCACCACCTGCTCAACCGCGCACCCGCTTCATCGCTGCTCGAAGTGATCCGCGACACCTGCGGCATCCACGCCCAGGTGCAGTCCGCGGCCGAGCTGGCGATCGCGATGCGCGTGGACGGTCTTCGCCGCGAGGACGTGCGGGCGGAGCTCTGGGAGGCGCGGCGCCTGATCCGGATGACGACGCTGCGCGGCACCATCCACCTGCACCCGGTCGAGGACGCGCCGCTCTGGCTGGCGGCCACGCGGGCCGGCGCCGACAGCGCCGGTGAGGCGCGGCGGCTGGCCTACCTCGGCCTCTCGAACCAGCAGATGGAGGCCATGGTCGAGGGCATTCGGGAAGCGCTCGACGGTCGCAGCCTGACCCTGCGCGAACTGGGGGAGGATCTCGCGGAGCGAGTCGGATCATGGGTCATGGAGGGCGACAGCAACGCCTTCGGCGGATCCTGGCCGCATTACCGGTCGGCGATCTACCGAGCCGCCTGGGCGGGCGCGGTCTGCTTTGGGCCCGACCGCGGCCGCGAGGTGGTTCACGTCCGTCCGGATCAGTGGGTCCCGGGCTGGACCGCCGTTGAGCCCGACCAGGCGCTGGTCGAAGCGCTGCGCCGCTTCCTGCGCGCGTTCGGACCGGCCACCCGGCAGGACTTCGCGCGCTGGCTGGCAATCACACCGGCCGCGGCCCGGCGCGCAGTCGAGGTGGCGCGCGACGAGCTCGAAGAGGTCGAGCTGGAGGGCGAACGGCGCTTCGAGCTGCTGTCGGCGGAGCCTGCCGAAGGCGACCCGGCGTCGGTTCGGCTCCTCCCCCATTTCGACCAGTACCTCCTGGGAAGCCACCCCCGGCGGCTGGTGTTCGAAGCGTGGGTCGCGCACGGACTGGTGGTGGCCGGCGGGGGCAATGTGCCGGTGCTGGCCATCGACGGCCTCGCCGCCGGGCTCTGGCGGCGGACCAGCCGGGGCCGCCGGGCCGAGGTCACCGTCCAGTGCTTTGCGCCGCTGGGGCGCGCTCAGCTGCGCGAGCTGAAGGCCGAGGTCGAGCGCATCGAGCGCTTCAGCGGGATCGAGACCTCGCTTGTGCTCGGCGACGTCGAGGCACGCCCGCACATGTGACTAGTCTTCGACGCGGATCACCACCGCCGCACCGGTGTCCCCGGCGGCGCAGCCGGTGAACAAGCCGACGCCCCCGCCCCGCTCGCGCAGCGTCTCGATCAGCTCGGCGATCAGCCGCAGCCCGGTTGGTCCCTGCGGGTGGCCGTAGACGAGCGAGCACCCGTACACGTTCATCCGCTCCAGGTCGTAGCCGGTCTGGCGCGAGAACCAGAGGTCGTTGACGGCGAACGGGTTGTGCGTCGTGACCGCGTCAACCTTCGAGATGTCGAGGCCGGCGTCCTCCAACGCCCGCCGGGCGGCCGGGACCGGCGCCTTGGGCATGTGCGCCTTTTCCACCCGCGCCAGCCCGCTGCCCAGGATTCGGGCCACGCCCCGGCCGCCAGCGAGCGCACGCGCCTCTTCGACCGTGGTCACCACGCATCCGGCGCAGCCGTCCGCCGGATGAGTCTGGGTGCCGAAGGTGACGACGCCTTCCGGTGTCACCGGCTTGAGCGCGGCCAGGCCCTCGGCAGTCGTGTCGTAGATGCCCTGGTCCTCGTCGACCATCCGCACCTCCCGCTTGCCGGCGGGAACCGCGACCGGCACCAGGTAGCGCTTCTGGAACTCGCGCTCGCGCGCCAGCGACTGCCTGTATTGCTCGTAGCGCAGCAGCGTGAGGTGGTCCAGCTCCGGCTTGGAGAGGTCGGCCTCGCGCGCCACGTTCTCAGCGGTGGCGACCATGGCCTCGCCCGCCCAGGGGTCTCTTGCGAAGTTGTCGAGCACCCAGTTCTCGATCAGCGGCGCGCCGCCCATCGCGCTCGGGCGCGGGTAGCTCAGCACCGGTCCGTTGGAGGTGCGGTCGGTGGCGACCACCAGCGCCAGCCCGTCGCCCTTCTCGACTCCCATCGCCGCGGCTTCTACGCAGACCGCGCTGGTGGCGCAGGCCTGGGAGATCATCGGGCCGGCAACGCCCTCAGCACCGATCCGCGCCGCCAGCGTCGACGCACCGTAGAAGATCGAGGGCTGAGGCACGGTCCAGCCGAGGACCAGCTTCTGGATGCGATCGGCGGGCAGCCCCCGCTGCTCGAGCGCACGGGCGGTGACGTCGGCGGCGACGTCCAGCGACGACATCTCGGCCAGCGCGCCCTGCCAGCGGACGAAGGGCGAAGACCACGCGAAACCGAGCGGAATGGCCGCGTTTTCGAAGCGCATCGCGGGACTATTCTCAACCTCGAGTTGGACACCAAGTCTGCCCGCGCTGTCGAGACCACCTCCGGCGTCGAGATCAAACCCGTCTACGGACCGGAGGACGTCGCCGGCCTCGACTACGAGCGCGACCTGGCCGGCCCCGGCGAGTACCCGTACACCCGGGGCCCCTACCCGCTGATGTACCGCGAAAAGCTCTGGACAATGCGCACCTACACCGGCTTCGGCACGGTCCGGGAGACCAACGCCTGGAACCGCCGTCTGCTGGAAAAGGAGGGCGTCACCGGCCTCTCCACAGCCCTCGACCTGCCGACCCAGATGGGCTACGACTCCGACCATCCGGAGTGGCGCGCCGAGGTCGGCAGGGTCGGCGTCGCGGTCGACTCCCTGGCCGACTTTGAGGTCCTTTTCGACGGCATCCCGCTCGACCGGGTCAGCTGCTCGTTCACCATCAACGCGCCGGCCTTCCTCTTCCTCGCCCTCTACCAGGTGACGGGCGAGAAGCAGGGGGTGCCGGCCGCCCAGCTGCGGCCGATCGTCCAGAACGACATCCTTAAGGAGTTCTTCGCGCGGGGCGCCTGCGTCTTCCCGGTCGAGCCCTCGCTGCGGCTGGTCGCGGACACCTTCGAGTACTGCGCGCGCGAGATGCCGCGCGCCAACCCGATCAGCGTCTGCGGGTACCACATCCGCGAATCGGGGGCCACGGCCGTCCAGGAGATGGCCTTCGCGATCTCGAACGCGATCGAGTACGTCGACCGCGCGCTCGAGCGCGGAATCCCGATCGATTCCTTCGCGCCCCGGATCTCCTGGAACCTGGGCGCCTTCATGAACTTCTTCGAGGAGATCGCCAAGTACCGCGCTTCGCGCCGGATCTGGGCGCGGCTGATGCGCGAGGCCTACGGCGCCGCCGACCCGCGCTCCTGGCGGTTCCTATGGTTCGCGGGCACGTGCGGCTCGACCTTCAGCCACCGCCAGCCGCTGAACAACGTCGTGCGCGCGACCGTGGAGACCATGGCGCTGGTCCTCGGTGGCCTGCAGTCGCTGACCGTCAACACCTGGCAGGAGGCCTTCGAGATCCCCGACCAGGACGCGATGCGGCTCGCGCTGCGAACGCAGCAGATCGTCGCCTACGAGTCCGGCGTCGCGGACACCGCCGACCCTCTGGCCGGCTCCTACTTCGTCGAGAACCTGACCAACGAGTACGAACGCCGGATCCTCGAGCTCATGGCCGAGGTGAAGGAGCGCGGCGGCATGGCCCGCTGCATCGAGAGCGGCTGGGTCCAGCAGCAGGTGCTCGAGGAGGCCTACCGGCACTCGATGGCGGTCGAGGCCGGAGAGCGCCTGGTGGTCGGCGAGAACATCTTCGAAGACGCTGAGGAGCCGCCCCCGACCAAGCTCTACCAGCACGATCCGCGCGCGCTGGACGAGCAGCTGGAGCGGCTGGCCGAAGTGCGTGGCAAGCGCGACGACGGCGCCGTGGAACGAAGCCTCGGCGCCCTGCGCGCCGCCGCCGCCCAGCCGGGCGAGAACCTGATGCCGTACACGGTCGAGTGCGTTCGCGCCTACTGCACGGTGGGCGAGATCATGGGCACACTGCGCGAGGTCTTCGGGACCTTCCAGGAGCCGCTCGACATCTTTGGCTAGCTCAGCGGAGGCCGCCGAGACTCGAGAGGCGTTTCGGGAGTCGGTTCGCGCTTTCGTCGAGCGCGAGGTGCTGCCGCAGGCCGAGGACCTGGACCGGCACGGCGTCTTCCCCGAGCGGCTGTTCAAGCGCCTGGGTCAGCTCGGCTACTTCGGCCTTCGCTATCCCGAGGCGGTCGGCGGCCAGGGGGCCGACTTCACGACCGCGTGCGTCTTCTACGACGAGCTCGCCGCCGGCTCGCTCTCCCTGGCCGCCATCGCCGCCATGCAGTCCCTGATGGGCACCCACTTCGTGTTCCGGTTCGGGACCGACGAGCAGCGCGAGCGCTACCTGCGGCCGGCTCTGCGTGGCGAGAAGGTCGCCACCTTCGCGCTGACCGAGCCGGGCGCAGGCTCCGACCTCGGGGCGATGCGGACGCGCGCACGGCGAACTCCCAACGGCTGGCGCATCACCGGCGAAAAGACGTGGATCACCAACGCGCCGGTCGCCGACTTCCTCACCGTCGGCGCGCGGACCAGTGACGAGCCCGGGCTGGCCTCGATCGCGCTCTTCCTGGTCGACGCCTCGACACCCGGCTACACGGTGGGCCGGCCGATCGAAAAGCTCGGCACGCGGTCGTCCCTGACCAGCGAGATCCACCTCGACTGCGAGGTGCCGGCCGACGCGCTGCTCGGCGGCGAGGGCGAGGGCGTCAAGAACGTGGGCGGGTTGCTCTCCGAGATTCGCGTCATGACCGCGGCGCTGGCGCTCGGGCTGAGCCGGCGCGCGTTGAACGACAGCGCGCGCTATGCGTCCGAGCGGCAAGCTTTCGGCAAGCCGATCGGCGAGCACCAGCAGATCACGGCCAAGCTGGCCGAGATGGCGACCGACTACCACCACGCTCGGGTCGCGACCTATGACGCGGCGGAGCGGATAGATCGCCTCGCGCAGCGATCCGATTCGGGCGAGAACGTCACCGCGGTCGCATCGATGGTCAAGCTGTTCGCGACTGAGGCGTGCGCCCGGATCGTCGATGAGGCGACCCGCATCTACGGTTCCTACGGCTTCGCGATGGAGTACCCGGTCCAGCGCTACTTCCGCGACGCCCGCTTCCTGCTCTCGGGCGGCGGCACCTCGGAGCTGCTTCGGAATCTCGTCGGCGGCACGGTTCTGAAACGGGGCGGAGTTTGAGCTCGACGCTCGAGGGCGTCCGCGTGCTCGACCTGACGCGAATGCTGGCCGGGCCCTACGCGACCATGCTGCTGGCCGACATGGGCGCCGAGGTGATCAAGGTCGAGGACCCGGCGGGCGGCGATCCCATCCGCTCGATGGGCCCGCCCTTCGAGGCCGACGGCTCGAGCGCCTACTTCAGCGCCATCAACCGCAACAAGAAGTCGGTGGCGCTCGACCTGCGCT
The DNA here is from genome assembly GCA_036378395.1 of Candidatus Dormiibacterota bacterium. Taxonomy (GTDB): domain Bacteria; phylum Chloroflexota; class Dormibacteria; order Dormibacterales; family Dormibacteraceae; genus DASUWN01. The sequence goes on from DASUWN010000093.1 coordinate 15,392, forward strand.
CGGAGTCCGGCCGCGGCGCTTTCCTGGGCCTGTCGCGGACCGCGGACGCCGTGGTCGACAACTTCCGGGCCGGGGTGCTGGAGCGGCTCCGCCTCACCCACGCCGACCTGG
>DASUWN010000094.1:0-9597 GCA_036378395.1 Candidatus Dormiibacterota bacterium
TCGGACGACAAGAAGACCGCCACCCTCAAGACGGACGGCATGAAGGTCGGCGCGCTCCAGCTCGGCCTGAGCGCGGGCAAGGACCTGCTCGGCCACGAGGCAGAGACCACCTGGAAGCTGGCGGTGAACCTGGTCTTCCACCTCAACATCAAGACCACCGCGCTGCCCGAGCCGGCGCTGGTCCAGATCCCGAACGACCCCACGGCTCGCGACCAGTCGGGGCTGCAGGCCGCCGACCTCGTCTACGAGTACGCGACCGAGGGCGGCATCACCCGCTTCACCGCGATCTTCACCCATGCACCGGACAAGATCGGTCCCGTTCGGAGCGGCCGGCTGATCTCGATCAAACTGACCCAGCACTACCGCGGGGTGCTCTTCCTGAGCGGCACCAGCGCCGGGACCTTCCAGGTCCTTCAGCAGTCGGGGATCCCGGCCATCTTCGACACCCCCGGAATCATGTATAGGACCACCGACCGCTACCCGCCCAATAACCTCTACACGGGCGCCGACGCCATCGCGCGCGTGATGAACGGGCGGCCGGCGGTCATCCTTCCCCAGGGCTCACCCAAGCTGACCAGCGGCGGCGCGCCGGCCGTCATCTCGGTCCCCGTCCACAACTCCACGTATGGCTACGACGTCGCCACCGGGACGTTCACCAAGACCGAGGACGGCCACCAGCTGGCCGACGCGGCGGTCGGCCAGCCGCTGCACATCTCGATGCTGATCGTGATGCACACCACGGTGACGACGACCGGGATCGTCGAGGACGTCAACGGCGCGCACGGGCTCGACTACGACCTGAGCTCGGGCGGCAAGGCAGAGCTCTTCTACCAGGGGCTGCAATACGCCGCCCACTGGAACTCGCCGGCCAAGGACCAGCCGCTGACCTTCACCACCGAGAGCGGCCAGGCGATTCCACTGCCGCAAGGGCTGGTCTGGGTCGACGTCGTCCCCTAGCCAGCTGCGGCGGAAGGCAAGAGCCGCCGTCCGCGCGGTGGTCGCCAAGCCGGCGCCGCATCCCGCACGGTTCATCGAACCAGTTCCGGATGACGGCATCCACAACGACCACGGAGCGCTGCGCCGCTTCCTCGCCGATGTGCCGGCGGAGGCGCGTCTGCTCGATCTCGGCTCGGGCAGCCGCCGGCTGCGCCCGGGAGTTCTGAATCTCGACATCGTCGCCAACGACGACGTGGACATCGTCGGTGACGGGCATCGCCTTCCCTTCCGCGACCGCAGCTTCGACGCCGTCGTTCTCCAGACCGTGATCGAGCACGTGCTGGAGCCGGAAACGGTGATCGCGGAGACCGCGCGAGTGCTCGTGCCGGGGGGCCGCGCCTACATCGAGGCGCCGTTCCTGTACCCGGTCCACGGCGACGCCGACTACTACCGCTGGACTCGCAAGGGTCTGGAGTACGTGGTCGGGAAGCACCTCGACATCCTCGACAGCGGCCTCACTCTCGGTCCGGCGTCCACGCTCAGTCTGACCTGGCGCGGCTTCATCGAGGCGCGGATGAGCCATCTTCATTGGGCGGTGCGGAACTGGATCGCCTGGGCAACGTCGTGGCTGCCGCGGCTCGAAGGGCGTACAGTCCCCGACCAGGCCACCGTTTATGCGACGACGTACGTCGTCGCGCGCGCGCGACTCTAGCTCGAGCCGATCCCGTAAACTGCCCCAGTCCGCCCCCACCGCGAACTCAACCATGGCTGATTTCCTGACCCAGAGCGAGGCCCGCTGATGTGCGGCATCGCCGGGGTTTTCGGCGGCATCCCCGACCCCGCGATCCTCGAGAGGATGGGCGCCGCCATCGCCCACCGCGGCCCCGACGACAGCGGCACCTTCGTCATGGGCGCGACCGGGTTTGCCTTCCGCCGGCTGAGCATCATCGACGTCGCCGGCGGCCATCAGCCGATCCCCAACGAGGATGAATCGGCCTGGATCATGCTCAACGGCGAGATTTACAACCACCACGAGCTGCGAGACGACCTCGAGCGCCGTGGGCACCGGTTCCGGACCCACTCGGACGTCGAAACCGTCCTCCACCTCTGGGAGGACGAGGGTCCGGCCCTCCTCCAGAGGCTGCGCGGCATGTTCGCCCTGGCGATCTGGGACAGCAAGCGCCAGACCGCCTTCCTGGCCCGCGACCGGGTCGGCAAGAAGCCCCTCTACTACCACGTCCTGCCCACTAGAGGCCTCGTGTTCGGCTCCGAGATCAAGGCCATCCTCCAGTACCCCGAGGTGCCCCGCCGGCCCGACCTGGCCAGCATCGACGACTTCCTCTCCCTTCAGTACGTGCCCTCGCCGGCCACCGCCTTCGAGGGCATCGAGCGGATCCCGCCCGGCCACTACCTGCTCTGGGAAGACGGGCGGACAACCGTCGAGCGCTACTGGCGGCTGGACTACTCCAGGAAGCTCGACCTGCCGGAGGCCGAGCTCCGCGAGGAGATGGTCCGGCTCCTGCGCGAATCGGTGCAGATCCGGCTCGAGAGCGAGGTGCCGCTCGGCGCCTTTCTCTCTGGCGGCGTCGACTCGAGCGCGGTGGTCGCCTTCGCCGCGGAGGCGCTGGGCCGCCTCAAGACGTTCTCGATCGGGTTCGCCGATGCCGCCTTCGACGAGTCCAGCTACGCCCGCATCGTGGCCCAGAAGTTCAACACCGACCACGAGGAGCTGATCCTCGACGACGCCTCTCCGGACCTGCTCGACGACATCGTCTGGCACTACGACCAGCCCTTCGGCGACTCCTCGGCCCTGCCCTCCTTCCAGGTCGCCCGGATCACGCGCCCGCACGTGACCGTGGTCCTCAACGGGGACGGCGGGGACGAGAGCTTCGCCGGCTACGACCGCTACCGGATCTCGACCTTCGAGGCCTACTTCAAGCTGCCGGCGGTGGTCCGCCAGGGGATCTTCCACGCCGCCCGGCCCGCGGTCCGCTTCCTCGGCCGCGGCCGCCGGATCGTCGCCATGCGGCCAGACGACGTGTACGAGGCCTACACGGCGACGCTGACCCACCTCACGCGCGACCGCAAGCCGGCGCTCTACGCCTCCCAGGACCTGCGCCGGTTCCTGCCCAAGCCGCCCGCACCGCTGACGCTGATGCGGAGCAAGCGGCACGTGTCCCTCCTCGACGCGATGCTCGAGGCCGACGTCAACTACTACCTGCCCGACGACCTGCTGGTGAAGATGGACGTCGCCACCATGGCGCACTCGCTCGAGGGGCGCTCGCCCTTCCTCGACCACAAGCTGATGGAGTTCATGGCCAGCGTGCCCAGCGAATACAAGCTGCGGCGCGGTCAGAGCAAGTACCTGTTGAAATCGGCGCTGCGGGGGATCCTGCCCGACGAGATCCTCGACCGGCCCAAGATGGGCTTCGGGATCCCGCTCGGGACCTGGCTGCGGTCGCATCTCAAGGAGATGCTGGCCGACACGCTGCTCTCGCAGACGGCGCTCCAGCGCGGCTACTTCGAAGAGGCAACGCTGCGCCGCCTGATCGGCGTCCACAACAGCGGCAGCAACGACTTCCAGTACGTGCTCTGGGACCTCCTGATGCTCGAGCTCTGGCACCGGACCTATATCGACCGGGTACCGGTGCCACGGCCGCAGCGCCTCGTCGCCGCCGCCACAGCTTGACGGTCGCCACCGCCACGCCGGTCTGCGTCGCCTGCGAGGGCCCTCTCGACGCGGTCGATCGGCGCTTTCCGGGAGGCAGGGCGGAGGCCGGCGGCGAGGTCCATACCTGCCAGCAGTGCGGCACTGCACAGGTGATGCCGCGCCCGACCACGGCCGAGATCGCGGCCATCTATTCCGAGGAGTATTTCTCCTCGTACATCCACGGCCCTGGCGTGAAGGGGGGCATCGAAGACTTGACGCCTGGGCTCAAGGCTCGACTGGCCGAGGCAGCTCGGCGCCTCGGCGCTCGGGGCAAGCTGGTCGACGTCGGCTGCGCCTACGGCTTGTTGGTCGCCTACGCCCGGGACCAGGGCTGGGATGCGATAGGCGTGGAGCCGTCGCGCTGGGCCGCCGAAGAGGGACGCCGCCGCTTCGGCGTCACCATCCACCAGTGCGAGCTCACGTCGGCGCCTATCCCCGCGGGCAGCGTCGACGTCGTCCACGCCAACCATGTGCTCGAGCACCTCCTGGAGCCGGCGCCGGCAGTGCGGGCGGCCGCGCGCCTCCTCCGCCCGGGCGGGTGGCTTGTGGTCGAGGTTCCCCAAGAGTTGCGGCGTCCGCTCAGCGATCGCTTCTTCGGCGCACTCCACCCCGAGCTGTTCCCGCTGCGGCCGCCGGATCCCACTCATCTCGAATTCTTCACGCCGGCCGGGCTCCGAGCCCTGGCGACCGGTGCCGGCCTTGAGATGGAATCGGTCCGGACCGTCCGCCATCAGCCCAACCTCGCCAGCCGGCTGCCGCTCGGGAGGCAGTTCAAGGCCGCCGTGGTCGCGCTCGAAGAGGCTGCCCAGACCGCGCCGGACCTGGTGCTCTGGGCCCGAAAGCCCCGATGAACCGGTCGCAGCCAGTGGATCCCGAACGGTGGTCGCGCTACGCCCAGGCTGCAATGGAGGCGGGCGCGCTGCGCACCACTTTCGACAACTGGACCTACCAGGCGACGACGCTGGGCTACATGCTGCAGTGGCAGCCGCCGCCGGCACGAGTGATTTCGATCGGGTGCGGGGTGGGCTGGTTCGACATCCTCCTGCTGGCGTGGGGATACCAGGTCACGTCGGTCGACAACGACGCCGAGGTCTTGGAGGCCGCCGAGCGGCTGGGTCAACGGTTCGGTGTCGAGCGCGACCTCCAGCAGGCGGACGCGTTCGATCTGCTGCGGTTTCACGATCGCTACGACATCGCCTACTCCGGGGGACTCGTCGAGCACTGGAACGGCGAAAGGACGACCGAGCTGATCGCCGAGCACGCGCGCTGCGCGCCCCGCGTGCAGGTCGAGGTGCCGACGGTTCACACCCTTCGCCTGCCCGAGGGCATGCCGGAGGTCCTCGCCGACGCCAAGCTCTACCGCCCGCGCGAGTTCGTGGCGCGGGTCCGGGCGGCCGAGCTAACGATCAACAAGGTCTATCCCATCGGCAGCGTCCCCATCCGCACCCGAGTCTGGCTGGAGAACCTGATGCCGCCCTTTTTGTTCCGGCGCTTCCAGCTGCTCAGCGGGCTCAGCATGGGCGTGGGCTGCGTCGCATCGCGGACCCGGTGACGACAACCGAAGCGGCAGCCGGCGCCGCGCGGGCAGAGGCCGCAGCCACTTTCAGCCTTCGGCGCTTCGTCCAGGCGGCGGGCGTTCTCAGCATCACATCGGTAGCTGCCTTCGTTCGGGCGGTCATCACCGCCAAGCTGTTCGCGATCACGCTCGGACCCTCCGCCGTCGGCGTCATTTCACAGCTCTTGAACTTCTCCGCGTTCGTGTTCACGATCCTGCCCCTTGGTCTCACCACCGGCGTGACCAAGATGGTCGCCGAGTCAGTTGACGAACGCCGCCGAACCGACGCGGTAGTAGGCTCCTCGGCCGCCATCTCGTTGATTTCGGGAGTCGCCGCGCTGGTCTTGTTGGCGCCCCTCTCGGGCCAGATCTCGAACCTGCTCACCGGTTCCCCGCGCTACGGCCTGCTAGTTCTGCTGATCCTCCTCAGCTTCCCACTCAACAACCTCGGGCAGGTCATGGCTTATGTCGTCCAGGGCTTCGCCGATATCCGAGGCCTGACCATCGCCAACGTCGTCACCTCCGCGATCAGCGTGGTCGCGGTGCTGGCGGGCACCCTGCAATACGGCCTCACGGGCGCGATTGCTTCCGTCTTCGGCACCAGCATTGTCCAGGCGGCCGTCTTCACCATCGCGGTCTTGGCCAGCTACCGAGCGCGGCGATGGAAACCGGCGCTGTCCTGGTCCGGTGCAGCCGCTCGCGAGTTGATCGGCTACGGCTGGATCATGATCCTGGCCGGGATGGCGATCTGGGGCAGCGTGCTGGCGACCCGGACGATCGCAGTGCGGGCACTCGGCGAGTACCAAAACGGCATCTACCAGGTCGGCTTCGGGCTATCGCTCCAATACATGACAGTCTTCATGACCTGGATGGCGGCATACGTCTTTCCACGCCTCACCGGCCAGCGCAGCGACCAGGAGATAGGTGGGCTGCTCAACTCGGCGCTGCGGGCCAATGTCTTCATCATGGTTCCCGCCCTGGCGCTGGCGATCGCACTCCGGGACCCGCTGATTCGGGTCTTCTACTCGAGCGCGTTCCTCGCCGCCTCACCGCTGGTTGTGATCCAGGCACTCGGGGACTACGCGCGCGTGATCGGCTGGTCGTTCGGTGTCGTCCTCTTCGCGCAGGGGCATACCCGTGCCTATCTGGTCGCGATCCTGGCCCAGGCGCTGAGCTGGGTCGCAATAACAGTCGCCACCATTCATCCGCTCGGGGTGATGGCGCTGGCGCTGGGTTACTCGCTCTCCTACATCGCGTGGCCGGTGCTGATGTATCCGATGGCCCGCCACTGGTTCGGTGTCCGGATCTCAGGCGAGGGCGCCAGCCTGGCGCTGATCGGAATCGCCGTCCTGGCGGCAGCGGCCCTGATTCCGGCTCCCCTCGGAGCGCCGCTGGCGCTCGTGATCCCAGCCGTGATCGTCTGGCGGCGGCGCCGGCTCCGGCTCGCCTGATGCGGGTGCTGGTGGTGGTCTCGGACCTGACCATCGGGGGCACCCAGCGCTACCTGGCGCGGGTGATGCCGCGGTTGATCTCGCCTGACCTCGAGATCGAGGTTTGCGCGCTTGACGGCGGGGGTCCCCTCGCGGCCGAGCTGGCGGCCGCCGGCGTCGCCGTCCACCCGACCTCGTTTCCGCGCTGGACCAGCGCCTGGCGCGTCCACTATGTGGTTCGCTCGCTGCGCGAGCTGAGCCGGCTCGCGCGCCGTGGCCGCTTCGACGCCATCCACACCCATCTCTACTGGTCGGACACCCTGGGCGCGATCGCCGGCCGGCTGGCCAGGCTCGCGAGAACCATCGTCAGCCGGCGCTCGCTCCACTCCTTTCGCCACCCGAACCCGGCTCTCTACCACTGGCTGGAGTCGGCCGCCAACCTCGCCGCCGGCGAACTGATCGCCAACTCGCAGGCGGTGCTGCGAGACACGGTGGCGCGCGAGTCGTTCGTTCCCCGCCGGCGCACGGTCATCTACAACGGCGTCGAGCCCAGCGAGTACACCGCCGCGCGAGCGCCGCGGGGAGGTCCCCTGCGCCTCGTCTGCGTGGGCCGGTTGGCGGCGCCCAAGAACCAGCGCCTGGCCGTTGAAGCCCTGGCGCTGGCGCGAGCCGGCGGCTGCGAGGCGACCCTGACGCTGGTCGGCGACGGACCCGACCGGGGTGCGATCGCCGACGCCGCTGCCGGCCTCGGCGTCGCAGACGTGGTCGAGCTGGCGGGCGAGCAGGACGACCCTCGGCTGCATCTGGAGGCCGCGCACGCGTTCCTGCTCACCTCCGAGGAGGAGGGCTTCTCCAATGCGCTGCTGGAGGCCATGGCCTGCGCGCTCCCGGCGATCGCCACCGATACCGGGGGCAATCCGGAGGCCCTGGTCGGGGGCCGGGGCGGCACTCTGGTGCCCCCGGGGGACGTCCGAGCGCTGGCTCGGGCGATCACCGATTTCGGCAGCCGGCGCTCCGAGCTGGTGGAGATGGGCCGGTTCAACCGGGCGCGGGTGGAGAGCGAGTTCAGCCTCAACGTCTCGGCCCGGCGGCTGAGGGACTGGTATCTGAACTGCGAATCCTGACCGTGATCGACACCCTCGGAATCGGCGGGGCCGAACGCTACGTGACGCGGATCGCTCCCCTGCTCCGCGTCCGCGGCTTCGAGCTCGAGGTTTGCGCGCTCGACGCCTCCGGTCCGCTGCGCGCGGAGCTGGCGGCGGCGGGAATCAAGGTCCACTCGACGCGCTATCCGGAGCGGACCAGGGGATCGAACACGCTCGCGCTGGTCCGGACCGTCCGCGACATCGCGGGGCTGGCGCGAGGCTTTGACGCCGTGCACACCTACCTCTTCTGGTCGGACGTGCTGGGCGGGCTGGCGGGAGGGCTGGCTCGGCGCCGGCGGGTGATCGTCACGCGCCGCGCGCTGCATTCGTGGCGTCACCCGCGGAGCCGCTTCATGCACGCGCTGGAGGCGGTTTCCAACCTGGCCGCGACCGAGGTGCTCGCCAACTCGCAGACCGTGCTGGAGGACGCCGCACGCAACGAGCCGACGCTGCCGAGGCGTCGCGGAGTCGTGTATCCCGGAGTTGACGTCGCGCGCTACCGGCCCGCGGCCGGGCACCGGCGAGGGCTGCGGATGGTGGTGGTCGGGGCGCTCTCTCCGCGAAAGGGCCAGTCGACCGCGATCGAGGCGCTGGCGCGCGTTCGCCAGGCCGGAAAGCAGGCGTCGTTGGACCTGGTCGGCGAGGGGCCCGATCGCGAGGCTCTCCAGCGGCAGGTCGAGCGTCTCGGTCTGGCGACTGCCGTCAACTTCTCGGGCGCTCAGGCCGATCCCCGGCCCCACCTCGAAGGAGCCGACCTGTTTCTGCTGCCCTCCCGGCAAGAGGGCTTTTCAAACGCCCTCCTGGAGGCGATGGCGAGCGGACTGCCGGCCGTCGTCACCGACACCGGCGGCAACTCCGAAGCGATCGAGGACGGGTGCGGCGGCAGCGTGGTGGCGTCCGAGGACCCCGAAGCGATGGCGAGCGCGCTGCTGGAATGGACCTCCTCGGAGCGCCGGACCGAGGCGGGACGTCGCAACCGGCAGCGGGCAGCCGAGCGGTTCTCGCTGGACGCCTCCGCGGAAGCGCTTGCCAGCTGGTATCGGAGCGACGGTTGAGCAAGCCGGTCCGGGTTCTGACGGTGGTCGGCAGCCTGCTGGTGGGCGGCGCCGAGCGCTACCTGGCCCGCGTCTCGCCGCGCCTCTTGAAGCACGGCGTCGAGGTCGAGATCTGCACATTGGAGCGGGTCGGTCCGCTGGTCGAAGTCCTTGAAGCCAGCAACATCCCCGTCCACAACACGAGCTTTGCTTTCCGCCGCCGTCAGGTGGGCATGGTCCGCCTGCTGCCGGTGGTGTCCCAGACGATCAGCGACGTCAGCCGGCTGATCCGGCGGGGACGCTACGACGCGGTCCATTCCTACCTCTTCTTCGCCGACGTGATCGCGACCGCCGCGGCGAAGATGGCTCGGGCGCGGCGGATGATCGAGAGCCGGCGAGCGCTGCACGCGTGGCGCCACGACCCCAACTTCCTCGAGCACTCACTCGAGCTGAGCTGCAACGTTCTCTCCGACGAGCTGATCGCCAACTCGCAGGCGGTCATGCGCGACGTCGAGGAGCATGAGCGGTGGGTGCCTCGACGCCGAACCGTGATCTACAACGGCATCGAGCCCGACGAGTTCCGGCTCGCGTCGCCTCGGGCGAAGGGCCGGCTGCGGATGATCACGGTCGGGGCGCTGGCGCCGCGCAAAGGCCAGGAGTACGCGCTCGAGGCGCTCAAGAACGTGCGCGACGCGGGTGTCGAGGCCGAGCTCACGCTGGTCGGCAGCGGGCCCGACGCGGCCATGCTGGGGCGCCGGTCAGGGCAGCTTGGGATCACGGAGTATGT
>DASUWN010000095.1:0-18909 GCA_036378395.1 Candidatus Dormiibacterota bacterium
CGCCGGAGGCGAGACCGATGACCATTCCGACGAGCACCCAGAGCCCGGTGAAGAGGACCACGACCACAAGGCTGGCTCGCTTGTTGTGCGTGATCTGGTGGTACATGCCGAGGCGAGATTAAACCGCTGCGGCGTGCGCAGCGCTAGGGCGATACCCGCGGGTCCTTCAAGATCTCCGAGCGCGCGCTCAGCACCGCCCACCGGCTCCAGATCGACGCCCACACCAGGCCGTTGGCGAAGGCGGGCATGTCCTCGGCGTAGTGCTTGTGGTGGAAGGTCCACATCGCGCTGTGGAACTCGAAGAGCATCCGGCGCGTGGACTGGCGCGTGGACTGGCCCTTGAGGTGGACCGCGGTCGCGGCGGGGACATAGAAGATCTTCCAGCCGCCGTTCTTGAGCCGGAAGCAGAGGTCGATGTCCTCGCCGTACATGAAGTAGTCGGGGTCGAAGAATCCGACCCGATCCACCGCCGCGCGCCGGAGCATCAAGCAGGCGCCGGTCCCGGCGTCGATCTCGTGGACCTCGGTGTCGGGCAGGAAGCCCATGTTGTAGCGGTTGAAGCGCTTGCTCCGGGGGAAGGCACGGCTCAGGCCGGATAGCCGGTAAAAGGCGGTGGCCGGGGTTGGGAACCCGCGCCGGCAGGCGAGGTCGAGGCTGCCGTCGGGTCGCAGCAGGCGCGGGCTGGCCGCGCCGACGTCGGGCCGGACGAGCAGGAAGTCGGCCAGTTTGCCGACGCAGCCCTCGCCGACCGTGACGTCGGGATTGAGGAGCAGCACGAAGCGCCCCGTGCACTCGGCCAGGCCGACGTTGTTGGCGCGACCGTAGCCCAGGTTGCGGGCTTGGCTCAGGACCTTGACCTGCGGGAACTCGCTGCTGACCGCGTCCGCGGAGCCGTCGGAGCTGGCGTTGTCGACGACCACCGCCTCGACCGGTACGTCACTGCCGGCGAAGAACGCGCGCAGGCAGTCGACCAGCAGCTCCCGGACGTTGTAGCTGACGATCAGCGCCGAAACCAGCGGCCTACCAGATTCGCGAGCCATGCGCGTTCAGGATAGGGATGCGGGCAGGACTCCCACGGGGGCTCCCTAGAATCGATTGGCGAGTGGCTACCTCCACCGGATCGGCGCGCGCGGCGAGCCGCCTGCAGACGATCCGGGAGAACCGCCTCATCCGCCAGAACCTGGTGCTGTTCGTGGGCGGACTGGTCGCCGGGCTCGGCGGATTCGTCTATCACGCGATCGCGACCCGCATCCTCGGCCCCGTCCGCTACGGAGAGGTCGCGCTGCTGGTCGCGCTGTACGCGGTCGGGGGCACGGTCAACCTGATCCTGATCCTGGTTCTGGCCCGCTACGCGGCCACGCTGCAGGCGGCCGGCAACACCTCCGGCCTGCGCTACCTGGTCACGCGCTCGCTGGTGGTGCTGGCGGCGCCGGCGCTGGTCTGGGTCGTGCTCACGGCGCTGCTGGCGGTTCCTGTCGCCGCTTTCGAGCACCTCGATTCGCCGGTCCCCGTCCTCTGGCTCGGCCTGGCAGTGGCCGTCTTCTGGTACGCCGCCGTCCCGCGGGGAATGCTCCAGGGGACGCAGCGCTTCACCGGCCTCTCGGCCAACCTCTCGCTGGAGATGATCACGCGGACAGGGCTGCTGCTGGTGTTCCTCAAGATCGGCCTGGCCGTCACCGGCGCCATGGTCGCCGTGCTGCTCGGAATCGGGTTCGCCTTCGCGGTCGGGCTCTGGGCCCTGCGCGACATACTGGCCACGCATGGCGAGCGCGTCCCGCTGCGGTCGATGGCCGGATTCGCGGTGACCGCCGCCGCCGGCACGCTGGGCGTGCTGCTGCTCTACAACCTCGACATCATCCTGGCCAAGCACTACCTCAACGGCCACGACGCCGGGATCTACGGCGCCCTCAACAAGATCGGGACCATCCTCTACTTCCTGACCCTCTCGATCAGCCAGGTGCTGTTCCCCCGGGTGGTGGAGGCCGTCCACCGGAACGCGCACCCCGGCCGCCTGCTACTCCTGTCGGCGGTGATCATGAGCGCGCTCGGCGCCTGCGCACTCGCCGTTTTCCTGGTGCTGCCCCAGGTGGTGGTGCTGCTGCTCTTGGGCAGCCGCTTCACCGACGCCATCCCCTTCGTCTTCCGGATCGGGGTCGTCGGCCTCGCCATCGCTCTGGTCAACCTGGTCGTCCAGTTCCTGATGGCGGTGCACGACCGCGTGTTCGGCGCCATCCTGGCGGGGGGCTGCGCGCTACTCGCTGTCACCATCGTCGTGAACCACGACGGCGTCGGGGCGGTGGTCACCGACGTGCTCGCCTCCAACCTGGTCCTGCTGGTCGCGCTGACGGTGCGGGCGGTGCTCCTGATGCCCCGGCTCCGGCCGGAGAGGGTCGAGAGCGGCGCGGCCGAGGCGGAGGCGGAAGCGGCTGTCGAACCAGCCTGAGGCGGAAGCCGAAACCGAAGCGGAGGCCGAGCTCCCCGGCTTCCTGGCGGCTCTGCGGGAGCGGGTCATCCACTTCCCGAGCATGGACCGCGCGCTGCGCTCGGTCGCGGTCGTGGCCCTCGCCCAGCTGGCCGCCTGCGGCGCGCTGCTGGCCTTTGCGCAGATCCCGGCCGGCCTCGTCTCGCTCGGCCCCATGGCCGGGGTGCCAGTCGAGATCCCGGCCTGGATCCTCGTCCTGGTGGTCGCGCTGCTGGTCGCCTCCTGGTCGTACCTGCTGGCTGGTGCGCTGCACGCGCACCCCGTGGTTCGGATCGGCGCCGCCGTCTTTTTCGTCGCCATGCAGGTCATCGCGATCCAGCTGAGTGGTCCCACCCTGGCGACGACCCTGGCGACGATGGTCGGGGCGCTGCCGGTTCTCGGCCTCACCGCTTACACCGTGGTCCAGGATCGCGGCGCCCGCAACGAGCACACGCACTACCACCGGCTGCGCGTGGGGACCTTCGCCATCCTGCTCGCCGCGGTCGGCCTCAGCTACCTGCTGCCGGGGGTGACGGCGTTGCTGACTGGCAACGCGGAGGCGATCGTGCCCGCGCTGGTCCTGGAGTTCACGACGCTGGCGATCCTGCTCACCTTCGTGCTGGTCCTGGCCGGCGTCGACTTCGCCGACATGGGCGAAAGCGCGGGCGAGCGGCTGGGGGTGTTCGCACGCCGGATCGGCGGGCCGAAAGGCCTGGCGGCGGTCACGGCGGTGGCAGCGCTTGCGATCCTGGCCGGCGCTCTGGTCCGAGCCGGATGGCGGATGCCGGAGCAGCTTGTGGTCGGGGTCCTCCTCGCCGCCACGCTTTACGGCCTGGCGCGGCTGGCGGTGCGGGGCGGCGGGCCCACGCGAGTCCCCTACCTGGTGCTGCTGGTGGCCTCCGCCGTCATGTTCGTCCTCCAGACGATCGCGAGCGAGGTCGCCCTCGCGCAGCCGGAGCCCGCAGCCGAGGCGGCGCCCGCGGGCGGCTTCGCCACCTACGTCCAGAGCCAGCCGCCCGTCTTCAGCCTGAGAGTGCCGGCGGGCTGGAAGCAGGCGTCCTCTCGCGCTCCCAATGGCGTCGAGGAGGTGGCGTTCAGCGACCTCGAGAGCGGCAACCCGGCGCTCTTTTACGTGATCAGCGCTCCATCCGCCCTCGCCGGCACACCCAGGGCGGCCACCGACGCCTGGATCGCCGCCGGCTGCCCGCGCTGTTCGGCCATGCTTTCCCCCCGGCCCGCCGCCGGCGGATGGCAGGTGTTCGGGATCAGCATCGACCTCGGCAACGGCGGCGCCCGCCTTCCCGGCACCGCGTGGTTCCGCATCGAGAGCGGCACCTCCTGGCTGCTGTACGGCCTTTCGCCCGACTATGCCCTGCCCCGGAACGGACCCGCCTTCGCGGCCATGGTCGCCAGCTGGTCGCCGACGACAACTCCGCAACCCCTTCCCGGCGCCGCTCCCGGGGCGTCGCACATCAGCCGTTCGCTGGTGGCAGCGGGCTGGCTCGGAGTGGCCTGGTTCGCGCTGGCCGCGGTCGCCGCGGGCATCCTGGCGCTGCTTCGACGGCGGAGCGGCCGGCCCGGAATCTGGCCGGTCCTCGCGCTCTACGTCGCCGTCACCGGCGCCCTCAACTTCGCCTTCGTCCTCAATGACATCGCCGGGCTCGCCGGTCAGGACCCCGCCAAAGTCGCCCACCTCGGACTGGGCGGCCTGCAGGGGTCGGTGGCGATCGGAACGCTGCTCTACATCGGGTGGCTTCTCTTCCGCCGGCGGCCGGCGGGCGCGATGCCAGTGCTGGCACTTCTGCTCACCCTCAACGTCGGGCTCCAGGTCGTCGCCTGGGTGGTCGACATCTACTCGGCGACGCAGGCGGTGACCTTCAGCCTGGCCCAGGGCGTACTGCTGGTGGTGGCGATCGCCTGGGACGTGACCCTTTCGGGCTCCTCCACCACCAACGCGCACGGGCGCTGGTTCCCGCGCCATGCGCGCGTCCTGCTCTTCTTCGGCTACGAGCTGCTGACCGCGACCTGCATCGTCTTCTACTCGTCGCTGCGATCGACGGAGAAGGTGCCCGAGCTCTTCGTCAGCGACCTCTGGCCCCAGAGCGGGGCGGCGCTGCTGGGAGCGCCGCTGCTCCTGACGGCTTTCGTCCTGCGCGCCGGGCGCCACCAAAAGTCAAGTCCCGCCACCCCGGAGGGCCGCGGGACTTAAAAGATGCTCGGCAACGACCTACTCTCCCACCGGGTTACCCCGGCAGTACCATCGGCGCTGGAGGGCTTAACTGCCGTGTTCGGAATGGGAACGGGTGTTTCCCCTCCGCCATGGCCACCGAACGGCTGAATTATACCCGCCCGGCGCGAATCGGAGGCTTCGCTAAGTGTCCTGAGTCGGAGGACACTAGCGCGTGCGGCGGCGCCGGGCGCGCAGGGACTTCATCTTGCGAGCCTCGGAAGGCGGGATGTAGTGCGTCCGCCGGCGCATCTCGCGAACCAGTCCCTGCTCCTGGACCTTGCGGCGGAACTCGCGCAGTGCCTGCTCGAACTCCTCCGGGTCCTTGACGACAACCTTCAAGCCGTGATCACTTCCTCGCGTTTGAACTCACCCGCTCGCGCGGGCGCGCCTGTGAACAATACCGGAACCCGAGTTCGGCCGGTCCCAGTGCGCTGAACTGGCCTATAAAATCGCCGCTACCCGCAGATCCAGATCCGCATTGGAGGTTTCAACCGCTCGATGGGCAAGAACAAGAAAGCGCCGCAGAAGTCGCTCAAGGAGAAGCGCGCCGAGAAGCAGCAGAAGGCCGCCGACCGCGCCCCCAAGGCTGGACTCTCGAAGACGGCCCGCGCCAGCGGGGCGGGGCGCTAACCACCGCGCTTCGCGCTAAGCGCTGACGGCTGAGCGGCGGCCGCGCCTGGCCGGCCGCCGCGCTCGCCGCAGCAGCTCGGCGAGACCGGTCTCGATCCCAGCCACCAACACGTCGAGATCGGTCATGGTGTCGTAGTCGCCGGTGACCCCGAAATTGAGCCGGCCGCAGTAGGAGAAGATCGCCACGGTCACCCGCATCCGCCCCCCGATCGGGACGTACGGGTAGGCCTCGATCATCCGGCGGCCGCACGCGTAGAGCGCAAACTGCGGACCCGGCACGTTGGTCGTCACCGTGTTCAGCGCCTGCTGCGGCCATAGGGTGCCCAGTCGCGCGCCAAGCGCGAGCAGGAGCGGCGGCGCGAAGCCGGCAAGCTGGGTGATCGCGTCCCCCGCCATCGCCTGCTTCGACTCCTTGAGCCCCTCCATCTGCTCGCGGATCAGCTCCAGCCGCTCGACCGGGCTGGCGACGCCCACCGGCAGGTCGACGAAGTAGCCGGAGACCCGGTTGTTGGATTGGCCGCGCTCCTCCTCGGCCCGAACCGAGACCGGCACCAGCGTCCGAACCACGCGCCCCTCGACCTCGGCCCGGCGGCTGCGGAGCAGGTCGCGGAAGCCGGACGTGATGGCGGCCAGCACGACGTCGTTCACGGTGCCACCGAAGCGCTTGCGGATCTCGCGGATGTCCTCCAGCGAGCCGCGGGCCCAGCTCCAACGACGGTGGGGCCCGATCGGTCCGTTGAGGCCGTCCGCCGCCGGCCGCGCCAACCGGGAGAGCGAGCGCACCGCCTCCGCCGTCAGCTCGGCAGCGAACTGGAGACTGGAGAGCGGCGAGGCGGCCACCGCGGGCAGACCGCGGAGGTGAGCAACCGGCTCCGAAACCGTGTCCAGCGCGGCGTCCGCGAGCAGCTCGAGGTGGCTCGGCTCACGGCGCGGCGTCCAGGGCTCGGGCACCGGCGGAGCCGTCTTTTTCCCGTCCGGCTCGAGGTCGAAGATCAGCGCCAGCAGCTCGGTCCCAGCCACGCCATCGACGACCGCGTGGTGGGTCTTGGCGATCAGCGCCCACCGGCCGTCGCTGAGCCCCTCCACGATCCACAGCTCCCAGAGCGGCTTGCCGCGGTCCAGGCGCTGGGCGAAGATCCGGCCGGCCAGGTTGCGCAGCTCGTCGTCGCCGCCGGGCGAGGGCAGGCCCGTCCGCTTGATGTGGTAGACGATCGTGAAGTGCGGGTCGTCGACCCACACCGGCCGCCCCGCCGCCAGCGGAACCTCGCGCACCTTCTGCCGGTAGCGCGGCACCAGGTGCAGCTTCGACGCCACCAGCCGGACGAAATCCCCATAGCTGGGCGGCGGCCCCTCGAAGACGACGACGCTCCCGATATGCATCGGGTGGTTGTCGTCCTCGAGGTGGATGAAGGCCGCGTCCTGCGGGCTGAGGCGTTCCACGCTTTAGTCCTTTGACCCCGCGAACCGCCGCGCGCCGGACACCGGCTCCCCGCTGGCGATCGTCTCCAGGCCCCGCCGCAGCTCGTTGGCGGCCGCCATGTCCTCGCCCAGGCCCCACTGCTCGAGCAGGGAGAGGCGATCGTTGCGCAGCCCGGCCTGCGGAAAGGCGGCAATGCTCGAGGCCAGCTCCATCGCCTCCGCCAGCGCAGCGCCGGGATCGACCAGCCGGTTGACGAGACCGTGGCGCGCCGCCTCGTCGGCGCCGACGGGCCGGCCGGTCAGGATCATGTCCATCGCCAGCCCCTGGCCCGCGATCCGCGCCAGCCGGACGGTGCCCATGTCGATCAGCGGCACTCCGAAGCGCCGGTTGAACACCCCGAGCACGGCGTCACGGGCGGCCACCCGGAGGTCGCACCACAGCGCCAGCTCGAGGCCGCCCGCGACGCAGTACCCCTCGATCGCGGCTATCACCGGCTTGCCCAGCCGCATCCGCGTCGGCCCCATCGGGCCGTCGGACTCATCGCCGACGGCAAACTGCGCGCCGCCCGCGAGAGCCTTGAGATCGGCGCCGGCGCAGAAGTGCCCATCCGCGCCGGTCAGCACCGCCACGTGGAGATCGGGGTCGGCGTCGAAGTCGCGAAACGCGCCCCGCAGAGCGGCGGCGGTCTCTGGATCGACGGCGTTGCGCCGCTCGGGCCGGTCGATCGTGACCAGCAGCACCGCGTCATGCCCTTCGACACGCACCACCCTTCAGTAAACCTAATCGAATACAAGCCGGTAGCCCCGCCGAGGCCGCGTCTCGAGGCGGCAGGGGATGTGGGCATCGGCGAGCTTCCGCCGCAGGCGGGTCACGTAGGAGCGAACCTGTTCCGGCGCCAGCTCGGGGTCGTGCCAGGCTCGCGTCAGGACGTCGGGCGAGGCAATGTAGCGGTTGGGGTTGTTGAGCAGCAGCTCGAGCAGCTGCAGCTCGCGCTGAGTGAGATCGATGACGCGCCCCTCGAAGGCGATCGTGCGACCCCCGTGGTCGATGTCGATCCGGGCCAGCTCCCAGTGCCGGGCGCGCCACCACTGCAGCCGCTCGGCGACGCGGTCGCGCTCCTGCTCGAGCAGCGGGAGGTCGAGCTCGTCGATCTCGGCGCGGGCGGGTTTGGGGAGCGATCGCGAGTCCTCGCGAGCGCGTTCGAGCAGGCGCTCCTTGAACTCCAGCATCTGCGTGTAGACGGACACCCAGTGCCGAGCGTCTTCGACGTGCGTGGTGCCGGGGTCTTCGCCGAGGAGCAGGCGGTCGCCGCCAACCTGGGACATATCGATGGCTCGAACTCAAGCTACGCCAGCCGCTTCTCGAAGCAGACGCTTCGCTCGTCATTGACGAAGGGACCGTAGCGGTCGATGGGCTGGTAGCCGGCCGACCGGTAGAGGCCGATCGCGGCGGTCTGGAGGTTGCCGGTCTCCAGGCGCAGCGCGTCGTACCCGAGGCCTCGGGCCGCCGCCTCCAGCGCCTCGAGGAGCTGCCGCGAACGCCCCTGGCCCCGAGCCTCAGGGATCACGTACATGCGCCGCAGCTCGGCCGTCGACTCGTCATACCGCGCGACCCCGCCGCAGGCGACCGCCCGCCCGTCCTCGTAGCCCACCAGGAACACCCCCGCCGGCGGCTCAAAGATGTGCGCGGGAGGCAGGCCGCCCGACCCGGGCACGCCTCGGTAGGTGGCGAGGAGCTCGGCTTCGAGGTCGGCGACCAGAGCCTGGGCAGCGGCCTCCCCGAACGCGACGGAATCAATCCGCATCTGGCTACTTTCTTAGATACCGATGATTGACCAAAAGGAACTGATCGACGACTTCAGGAAGCACAACGGGCAGGTGACCAAGGGCTATTTCAAGGGCCGCAACCTGCTCCTGCTCAGGACGCGCGGCGCCAAAAGCGGCCGTGAGAACGTCGCTCCCCTCGCTTACACGCCGGACGACGGGCGCATCCTGGTCGCCGCCTCCAAGGGCGGCCACCACCAGCACCCGGCGTGGTACTTCAACCTGCTGGCAGACCCGGTCGTGTCCGTCGAGCTGGGCGGCGAGACCTTCCAGGCGCGGGCGACGCCGGTGGCGAGCGGCGCCGAGCGGCGCCGGCTCTATGACAAGCACGCCTCCGACAAGCCCGGCTTCTGGGAGTACGAAAAGAAGACGTCGCGCGAGATCCCGATCGTGATCCTGGAGCGCATCGACTATGGGACGGGCTCGAAGAAGACTGTTTCCCGGTCGCCCTGAAGCCGGATGTCCCAGCGCAGCGTGCCCCCGTCCTCGCCGGCGACCAGCGTCGCCCGGCGCTCGGGCGGGACCCTCTCAAGCGAGGCGTCCGACCCACCCGGGAGATAGACCCGCGTCACCAGGTGGCGCAGCAGTCCGCGCGCAAAGACGTACACGTTGTAGTGCGGCGCCGGCGGCAGCGTGAAGTGGAACAGGCCCTCGGCGTCGGTGCGGCAGCGGCCGAAGCGCTCGCGGTGCCAGATCTCGATCAGCCCGTCGGGCACCGGCTCGCCGGCGCCGTCGAGCAGCTGGCCCTCGAGCCGCCGCGTGCCCGGGCCGGCCTCGGCCACCTCGGCACCGCCCGGGAAAGGCAGCGCGAAGCCGAAGAAGGGCCCGACCGTCTGCGAGGGCGTGAAGTCGCTCAATCCGCCGCGCGGGGCGTGGCGGCCCGGCCGCGCAGCACGATGTCCCATCGAAAGGCGAGCGCCCACTCCGGCTCGGTCGTCTCGAGGTCGAAACGGGCGACCATCCGCTCCCGCGCCCGGGGGTCGGGCACCGAGTTGTAGATGGGATCGAACGGAAAGAGCGGGTCGCCCGGGAAGTACATCTGGGTCACCAGCCGGCTTCCCAGCTCAGGCCCGAAGAGTGAGAAATGGATGTGGGCCGGCCGCCAGGCGTTGTGATGGTTTCGCCAGGGGTAGGCGCCCGGCTTCACGGTGACGAACCGGTAGCGGCCCTCGGCGTCGGTCAGACAGCGGCCGGCTCCGGTGAAGTTGGGATCGAGCGGCGCCGGCCACTGGTCGGCGGGGTCGATGTAGCGGCCGGCGGCGTTGGCTTGCCAGATCTCGACCAACGTGTCGCGCACGGGGCGGCCGTCGCCGTCGAGCACGCGGCCGGTGACGACGATCCGTTGGCCGAGCGGCTCCCCCGAGTGCTGCCGGGTCAGGTCGCTGTCGCCGGCACCGACCTTGACCCGCCCGAAGACTGGCCCGGGCTGATGATGGAAGTCTTCGGGCACGGGGAGCGCCGGCTGCTTGGGAGCGCGCAGCGCGGTCGACGCGTATGCCGGATGGTCGAGGGGCGGCTCGCTCAGATCACCAGATTAGCTGTGAAATAGGAGACTGAAGATGCAGCAGCGAACGGTGAGTGAGGCGGCCGCCAACCGCTACGCAAGCGCTCGGGCGGAGGTGATCGGGAGCCTGCTCCGGCCGGACTACCTGGTCGAGGCCCGCCGGCGATTGGACGCGGGCGAGCTGGGGCCGGCCGAGTTCAAGGCGGTCGAGGACCGCGCCGTCGACGAAGCGATCGAGCTCCAGGAGCGCTGCGGCATCGATGTCATCACCGACGGCGAGCAGCGCCGGTTCGCCTTCTACGGCCACCTGGTCGACTCCCACTCCGGGTTCGACAAGCTGGGCGGCTGGGCGATCCCCTTCCGCGACGAGACCGGCGATCAGCTGGTGCTCGAGCGCCCGGTGGTGGTCGAGAAGCTGAGGCCGCTGCGCAGCATGTGCGCTGAGGAGTTCACCTACGTCCGCGCTCGGACCAAGACCCCGGCCAAGGTCACGCTGCTGAGCGCGCAGCAGGCGGCGGCCTACTACGACCCCGAGAAGTCGCGCGACGCCTACCCCACGCGCGACGCCTACCTGGCCGACATCGTCGAGCTCAGCCGGCGCGAGGTGGCGGAGCTGGTCCGGCTCGGCTGCACCTACGTTCAGATCGACGCGCCCCAGTACGCGGCCCTCCTCGACCCCGCGCTCCGCGAGGGCTACCGGCAGCGCGGTGCGGATCCGGAAAAGCTGATGGACGCCTCGATCGAGATGGACAACGCGATCATCGCCGGCCACCCCGACGTCACCTTCGGCATCCACATCTGCCGCGGCAACAACCAGAGCCACTTCTATGCCGAGGGTGATTACGAGCCCATCTCGCGCATCTTCGAGCGCACCAACTTCCATCGCTTCCTGCTCGAGTACGACGACCAGCGCTCGGGCGGCTTCGACCCCCTGAAGCACGTGCCCGAGGATCGGTACGTGGTGCTCGGGCTGGTCACCACCAAGAAGCCGGACCTGGAGACCGAGGACGAGCTCGAGCAGCGGATCCAGGAGGCGGCGCGCCTGGTCCCGCTGGAGCGGCTGGCGCTGAGCCCGCAGTGCGGCTTCGCCTCGACCATGGAGGGCAACCGGATCACGGCCGAGGATCAGCGGCGGAAGCTGGAGCTCGTGGCGCGCGTGACCCGGTCGGTTTGGGGGTAGTCCGGGGCTAGTTGCGCCACTGAGCAGGAAAGCCGCCCGCCGACCGTTGACCAGGCTGCATGGTCACGACGCCCAGACGGGGCGGCGCCACCAGGTGGAGATCGGCGGCTGCGCTGCTGCTTCGGTACGCGATCGCGGGCGCTGGCCTCGTCGCCTGCGCCGCCGCGGCCTTGGTGCTCTGGCACCTGGCCCGCTAGGAGCCCCAACCGACTAACCTCGGGCTGTGGCAGCCGTCCGTAAACCTCGCCGCCGGCGCGGCAAGAACCTGATCGCCGGCGTCGACCTCGGCGGCACCAAGATCCAGACGGTCGTCCTCGACGGCGAGGACGTGGTTGGCCAGTCTCGGGTGGCGACCCCGACCGGTGCGCCGGAAGCCGTGATCAACGCCATTGCGGAAGCGGTCCGGGCCGCGATGCAGCGGGCCGGGGCAGACAGGGTCGCCAGCCTCGGCGTCGGTTCACCCGGCGAGATCGACGCCGAGCAAGGGACGGTCTCCCAGGCGCGCAACGTGCAGGCCTTCGCCTCCGCCACGGTCAAGCTTGGCCCCGCCCTCTCCAAGGCACTGGGCGGCCTTCGAGTCACGCTCGAGAACGACGTCCGCGCCGGCATCCTGGGCGAGCACCGCTTGGGCGCGGGGCGGCCGTATTCGAACCTGCTCGGGGTCTGGCTGGGGACCGGCGTCGGCGGCGGCGTGATCATCGCCAACCAGCTGCTCGAAGGTCGGGGCGCGGCCGGCGAGATCGGCCACGCCGTCGTCCAGGACGGCGGCTGGCTCTGCTCCTGCGGCCGGCGGGGCTGCCTGGAGGCGTATGCGGGGCGGGGCTGCATGGAAGCTCGCGCCCGGAGGCGGGTCAAGCGCGGCAAGAAGACGGTGCTCTTCGAGATCATGGAGCGGGTCCCCAGCGATCGCCTCACCAGCGGCGTCTTCGCCCGCGCGCTCAAGCGGCGCGACCCGATGGCGGAGAAGCTGATCGACCGCGCCCAGTGGGCGCTCTCCCTCGCCCTCGCCTCGGCCCAAAACCTCCTCAATCTGGAGGCGATCATCCTCGGGGGCGGCCTCGGTGACCGGCTCGGACCCGACTTCGCGAAGTCGGTCTCCAAAGCGATGCAGCCGCATCTGTTCGTTCCCGAGCAGGCGCCACCGGTGCTCAACACCAAGCTCGGCGACCTGGCCGGAGCTGTCGGCGCCGCCCTGCGGGGAGCCGGCCCCTGAGTTTTTCCAGAAACTCGGGCTTACCGGCGGCTGTATTAGCCCGTCTTTCTGGAAAAAGTCGCGCTTACTTCTGGTAGCCTGGCGGCTGGATGCTGCCGGCGGCCTCTGCCTTCGTCCCGCACGACGTCCTCGCCCGGCCGAAGCGTTCCGCAGGCGCGGTGATCGTCCGGCGCGCCAAGGGGTGCTGGGAGGTAGCGCTGGTCCACCACGCCGCCGACCCCCAACACGACTGGAGGTTCCCGAAGGGCCGCATCCGCGGGCGCGAATCGAGTGCCGCGGCGGCTGCGCGCGAGGTGGCCGAAGAGACCGGCTATCGGGTGCTGAGCCATAGGCTGCTGGGCACGCTGGTCGGCCAGACCCGGCGTGGTCGGAGCAAGCTCACCGCCTACTGGCAGGTCCGCCTGCTGGGCGGCCGCTTCCGACCCAGCCGGGAGGTCGATGCCGTGCGCTGGCTGCCCTTTGCCGAGGCGGCGGTCACGATCGCGCGCCGGGACGAAGCCGAGGTCCTGGCGGTCGCGCGCGGGCTCCTCGAGAAGGAGCTGGAGGCCGCAGGCTAAGCGGGCGGCGGCAGGTAGCGGGCGCCGGTGATGCGGCCGCCCGATCCCTCGAGAACCCAGGTCGACGCCTTCTTGGCCTCCGCTTTGGCACCGGCCAGGCCCTGCTCGCGAACGATCTTGAGAACGTCATCACAGTTGTCGCCGTGCGTGGAGAGGGCGATCGCGCCCTCCCCGTCCAGCGCGCGCAGCACCAGGGCGGGACCCGCGCCCTCGGCCAGCTCATCGGTCTCCTCGACCTCGAGACCGAGCGCCGCGGCCAGCGGCTCGACCGTCTGCACGCAGCGGAGGTAGGGGCTCGAGAGGATCCGCCGCGGTTCATGGGCGCGGAGCTGATCGGCGATGGCGGCTGCCTGCCGGCGGCCCTTTCCGGTCAGCGGCCGGAGGCGGTCGTCGCCCTCCCAGGCCTCCCGCTCACCGGCCTCAGCGTGCCGAACGAGCAGGACGGGCAAGCGCTGCCTCCCACTGCCGGAGCAGCTCACGATCGTGCTCGTAGCTGAGCAGCTCGAGCGCCTCTGCCACGGTCAGCCAGCGCAGCTGGTCGACCTCATCGTTGGGCCGGAAGCGCCCGGCGATGCGCCTCATCTCCCAATAGCGAGCTATCTTGTCGCGACCCTTGTGGTCTATGTAGCGGGTGGTCCCGACCGGGTCGCCCAGGCGGCATCGGAACCCCGTCTCCTCCTCGACCTCACGCAGGGCGGCCTTCTCCCCACTCTCCGACTCGTCCTGCAGCTTGCCCTTGGGCAGCGTCCAGTCGTCATAGCCCGGTCGATGCACGACGACGATCTCGGGCATTCCGGCGGGGCCGGGCCGGATCACGACCCCGCCGCCCGCCTTGACCAGCATCGGGTCATCCCAGTCGTCGGCGTCGTCGAACGCCAGCATCACTCCATCCACTTTCGCAGCCGGCGCCGGTTGGCCGTCTGCCAGGCTTCCCGGAATTCCTTCACGGCCGCGGCTGCGGCTGCGGCTTCCAGCTCGTACATCCGCCCGGCCGCAAAAGCCCGGCGCCCGCTACCGGCGTGCTCTCGGAGCCAGGCCTGGGCGGTCGCGCTGTCGTGGTGCTCGCCGAGTGCGGTCTGGACGCGGTCGAGCGCCGTCGCGAGCTCGCCCGCCTCGGGGATCACCTGGGCCACCGCCTCGGCCGCATAGCGCGCTCGTTTGCAGCGGATGCGGACGCGGTGGAGTTCGTCGCCCCCCGGCGAGGGCCCCAGGTTGCCGGCCGCCCGCCGCAGCTTTCGCCACGGCGGGACCGCCAGCTTGGGCAGCAGATCCCGGGCCAGCGCGCCGTGGGCGCCGGTCACCGGCGGCGCCGTCGCCGCCTCGGCGACCGTCTGCAGCAGCCCAAGGTAGCGCTCGGAGTCGAGCGCCTGCCCGAGCTGCTTGCGCGCTTCGCCAGCACCGCTCGCCGCCAGCTCGGCCAGGCCGAGGCCCGGCCGCTGGTCGCCTTCGAGACCCTCGGCCAGCCGGCGGACGCGGCCCGCGCGCACGTCCAGGTCGCGAACCGCCGAAAGTTGATCGGCGAGCCAGGACAGCTCATTGGTGATCGACTCCGTCCACTCCTCGTCGAGGAGCGAGCTGAAGGCCTGGATCCGCGAGCGCAGGCGCCGGCAGGCGACGCGCACCTTGCGGATCGCATCCGGGTCGTCGCCTAGACGCAGCGCGGCGTCCTGAGCGAGGAGAGACTCCGCCGCTCCGGCGATCGCGGCGCGCAGCACCTCGCCTGCCGAGGAGAGAGGATCGACCTCGGGTGCACGGACGTCGGGCGGCCGCTCGGCCGGCGGCCCCAGCGCCCGGACCAGCTTGGGAACCGAGCCGTCGTTGCCGGCCCCGTTGGCGACCAGCCGCTCGTGCACCGTCTCGAGCACGCGCTCGTCGATCCGGGTCTCGGCTTCGACCTCGACTTCGCGAAAGCGCGCCGCGACGCGGCGGCCCTCGAGGACCGATACCTCGTCATCGACCACCGCCAGCGCCTGCGCGCCCTGCTCGTCGCGGAGCGTGACGCGGTGCCGCCAGGTCGACAGGCGGGCGACGGGATGCAGCTCGCTCCCCAGCCGGTAGGCGGCCAGCAGCCGGAGCGCCAGCGGAGGAACCGCCTGTGGCTTGCCCTCCAGGACCAGCTTGCGGTCGCCGATCGTCAGCCGCCAGCCTTCCGGGGCCCGAAAGCGGAGGCTGCAGCCTGACCGCACCAGCCGGAGGTCGGGCGTGTCGTAGTAGGTGGTCTCGATACGCTGCTCCTCGGGCGCGTCCGCCGTCAGTCCCGGATCGAGATCGTTGAGGTCCGGGAGGTGGAATCCGGGCGGGGCGACGAGCTTGAGGGTCTTACCGGGCATGCGCCCGCTCGAGGGCCTCCGCGCAGAGCTCCTTGTGGCTGCTCACGCCCTTGGCCCGGGGCACCTTGTGCCAGCGCCCGCTCGAGTCCAGCTCCGAGGCCAGCTCGTCGTCGGCGAGGGCAACGTCGAGCCAGTGCTGGATCTGCCGCCGGAGCCCAACATCCGCGATCGGGGCGAAGAGCTCGACCCGGCGATCGAGGTTGCGGTCCATGAGGTCGGCCGACGCGATCCAGTAGCTCGCGGCGTCCCCGCTGCCGAACCGGAAGATGCGCGAGTGCTCAAGGAAGCGGCCGACCAGCGAGCGGACCCGGATGCCCTCGGAGAGGCCTTCCACACCGGGGCGCAGGCAGCACATGCCGCGGACGATGAGATCGACGCTGGCCCCCGCCCGGCTGGCACCGTAGAGCGCGTCGATGATGCCGGGATCGACCAGGTTGTTGACCTTGATGGTGATCTTGCCGCCGGCCTTGGCCTGCCCGGAGATCAGCTCGAGCAATCCTTTGCGGAGGCCGGCCGGCGCCACGTAGAGCTTTCGGTACCGGCGCGGCCGGCTGTAGCCGGTCAGGTAGTTGAAGAGCTGGGTGACGTCGTCGCCAAGGTCGGGATCGGCGGTGAGCAGACCGACGTCCTCGTAGGACTGCGCGGTGGCCGGGTTGTAGTTCCCGGTCCCGAGATGGACGTAGCGGCGGATGCCATCCGACTCCTGACGGACGACGAGCACCACCTTGGCGTGGGTCTTGAGCCCGACCAGTCCGTAGACGACGTGGACGCCGGCCTCCTCCAGCTTTTGGGCCCACTCGATGTTGGCCTGCTCGTCGCCGCGAGCCTTGAGCTCGACCAGCGCCACCACCTGCTTGCCGGCCTCGGCGGCCTGCACCAGTGAGCGCGCGATCGGGCTCGCCGGCCCCGAGGTGCGATAGAGGGTCTGCTTGATCGCCAGGACGTCCGGGTCGGTGGCCGCCTGCTGGATGAAGGCCTCGACCGAGGTCCCAAACGAGTCGTAGGGATGGTGGACGAGGACGTCGCCCTGGCGGATCACGGCGAAGAGGTCGGGGGCCTCGGCTCCGCTGCCGAGCAGCCGGGGCTGGGTGGCCGGCGTCCAGGGCACGGGCTTGAGATCGGGCCGCGGCAGCTTGCCCAGCATCGCGAGCCCGTGCAGGTCGAGCATCCGCCCCACCTCGTACACGTCCTCTGGCTCGAGCTCGAGCTCGCGCACGAGCACCTGCAGGACCTCGAACGGCATCCCCGGCTCGACCTCCAGCCGCACGCCCATCGCTCGCCGCCGCTTGCGCCGGAGCTCCGCCTGGATGATCGAGAGCAGGTCCTCGGCCTCGCTCTCGACCAGGTCGAGGTCGGCATCGCGGGTGACCCGGAAGACGTGGCTGCTGACCACGGTCATCCCCGGGAAGAGCGACTGCAGGTTGCCGGCGATCACCTGCTCGACCGAGATGTAGCGCTCGCCGTCGGGCAGGGGCACAAACCGCGGCAGCAGCGGCGGCACCTTGAGCCGGGCGAAGCTGCGCCGGCGCCGCAGCGGGTCGCGGACCAGCACCGCCAGGTTGAGCGAGAGGTTGGAGATGTAGGGAAAGGGATGGCCGGGGTCGACCGCGAGCGGGGTCAGGACGGGGAAGATCCGCTCCCGGAAGTACTGGCTGGTCGACTCCAGGTCGGCCTCGCTCAGCTGGTGGGCGTCGACGATCTTGATCCCGTGCTCGGCGAGCAGCGGCCGGAGATGGTCCACGAACAGCCGCGTGTGGCGGTCCACGATCGTCTCGACCCGGCCGCGGATGGCCCGCAGCTGCTCGGCCGGCGTCATGCCGTCCGGGGACGTCAGCGTGGGGCCGGCGACGAACTGCTCTTTGAGGCCCGCGACCCGGATCTGAAAGAAGTCATCCAGCGCGTAGCTGGACATGGCCAGAAAGTCGACTCGCTCAAGCAGCGGGCGACGGTGGTCCTCGGCGATCGCGAGAACGCGCTCCATGTAGTCGAGCATCGACAGCTCACGGTTGAGAAACCGATCGGGCTGCGACGCCGGCTCGGTCGGCGCCGGCGGGGCTTCAGCGTGTGTTCGGGACTGCAAGCGTCTGAATGACGCTACTTGAATTCATGGTTATTTGGGGGCTAAAGAAAGGTTAAGCGGTGCCCGGCAGGGCGGCCGCGACCTCGAGCTCCCAGGGCCCTATCGGCGTGTCCGCGGCCGGGGTGCCATAGAGGGCGACGAGGTTCCTCACCACGTCGGCGTGCGTGCACACCACCGTCGTGTCGGGAAGCTCCGCGAGCAGGTTGAGGATGCGCTCGACGGGCATCGACTCCGCCAGGCTGCGGTGCTCGTCGACGTCGAGCCCGAGCTCCTCCGCGAGCGGAACCAGCGTCTGCCGGCAGCGAAGCCAGGGGCTGGCGACTATCCACGAGACCTGTCTCCCACGCAGCGTCGCCGCCAGCTCGCGCGCCTGCTTCCAGCCGTCGCGGGTGATGGGACGAAAGCGGTCAGGTCCGGGCCAGCTGGCGCGGTCGCCGGCGTCCGCCTCGGCCACGAGATAGATACGCCCCACGGCGCGCAGGCTACCCGCGAACGTTTAAGCGACCGTTAGGAAGTGGCTAAGGTCCAGGAAAGGAAGAGGCCGGACCAGGCGGCTGGTCCGGCCTCCAGCGGAGTACGGGAGCGTGCTACTTGAGGACGGGAGACCCGCCCGCGGTGACCAGCTTGAGCTGGGCCAACGCGTAGTCCTGCGCGACCTTGGGCAGCGGCGCGTACTGGAGCGCCTTGCCGTCGGTCTGGCCGTCGGTGACCAGCCACTTGAAGAGGTAGACGAGCGCCTTGCCCTTGGTGGCATCGGCCTGCGCCTTCTTGATGATCAGCCAGCTGAAGCTGGCGATCGGGTAGGCGGTGCTGCCGCTGGTGTTGGTGATCGAGAAGTTGGTCGGGCTGGGATTGGTGTTGCTGGCGGCGGCCGCGGAGGCGGCGTCCAGGCTCGGGGCGATGAACTGTCCGGCGGCGTTCTTCAGCTGCGCGGCCTTGAGGTTGGCCTGCACGACGTAGGCGAGCTCGACGTAGCCGATCGCACCGTCAGTCTGCTGCACCGCCTGGCCCACGCCCGCGTTCTGGGCGGCGCCGATTCCGGTCGGCCAGGAGACCGACTTGCCCGCGCCGACCTTCGACTTCCAGTCGGGCGAGATCTTGCTCAGGTAGTCGGTGAAGGCGTAGCTGGTGCCCGAGCCGTCGGAGCGGTGGACGACCGTGATGTTGGTCGAGGGCAGCTGCACGCCCGAGTTGAGCGCGGTGATCGCGGGGTCGTTCCACTTTTTGATGTTGCCGAGGTAGATGCCGGCCAGGGTCGGGCCGTCCAGCTTGAGGTTGCTGACCGAGGCGACGTTGTAGGCGATGGCGACCACGCCGACGATGGTCGGGATCTCGACCAGCGAGTCAGCGCCGCCGGCGGCGGTGAGCTCGGCGTCGGTCATCGGGACGTCGGAGGCGCCGAAGTCGACGGTCCCCTTGGTGTACTGCTGGATGCCGGCGCCCGAGCCGACCGCCTGGTAGTTCACCGTCACCGATGAGTG
>DASUWN010000096.1:0-11780 GCA_036378395.1 Candidatus Dormiibacterota bacterium
CGATCATCGGCACCGCCGACGCGGTGCTGGGAGACGTGGATCGATGAGCGACCGCGCCCAGGCCGGCCCCGACGCGATCACGCGGAAGCCGGCCCCGATCGGCCTCTCCGCGCACGCGCTGGAGGAGATCCGCGCCCTGCCCGCGCGCTACCCGCACCCGCGCTCGGCGGTCATGCCCGCGCTCGACGTCGCCCAGGAGGAGATCGGCTACCTGACGCCGGAGGCGATCACCCAGATCGCCGAGGCCCTCGACCTGGACGCCGGCTACTGCGAGGGCGTCGCCACCTTCTACTCGCTCTTCCACCTGGAGCCGGTCGGCCGGCACCGCTTCTACGTCTGCACCAACCTCGCCTGCATGCTCCGCGGCGCTTACGACGTCCTCGACCACCTGAACCAGGCGATCGGGGTCAAGGCAACCGGAGAGGTCTCGAAGGACGCCCTCTTCAGCACCGAGGAGGTCGAGTGCCTGGGCGCCTGCGAGTACGCGCCGATGCTGCGCCTCGACCACGCCTACCACTACGACCTCACCCCCGAGAAGATCGACGAGCTGGTCGCCGAGCGCCGTTCCGCGGCCACCGCCGGCGGCGAGATCGCGGGCGCCGAGCCCGGCGTGCAGAAGAAGTCCCGGCAGCGCCGGTCGACCAAGGGGACGCCCGCCCATGGCTAGGAAGTCCCTGCCTCCAGCGGCGCCGACCGGCGAGCTGCGCGGTTCCTTCGGCGAAGGCCGGACGCACCTGCTGACCCGGCACTTCGGCCTGCCCGGCCTGCACACGCTCGACGTCTACCGCGGCCAGGCCGACGGCTACGCCGGCCTCCAGGCAGCGCTCGACATGGACAGCAAGACGATCGTGGATGAGGTCAAGACCTCGGGGCTGAGGGGCCGCGGCGGGGCCGGCTTCCCGACCGGCACCAAGTGGTCGTTCATGCCGCCCCCGGACGGCGGTCCCCGCTACGTGGTGGTCAACGCCGACGAGTCGGAGCCGGGGACCAGCAAGGACCGCTACATCATGGAGAACAGCCCCCACATGCTCCTGGAGGGCATCCTGATCGCGGGCTGGGGCATCCAGGCCACCGAGGCCTGGGTTTACATCCGCGGCGAGTACGACCGTCCCTACCAGATGCTGACCGCCGCGATCGCCGAGCTCCGCGCCGAGGGCCTGCTCGGCAAGAAGACCTTCGGCAAGGATTTCGCCTTCGACATCCACCTCTACCGCGGCCACGGCGCCTACATCTGCGGCGAGGAGACCGCGCTGCTCGAGTCGCTGGAGGGCAAGCGGGCCCAGCCGCGCTCGCGTCCCCCTTTCCCCGCCGTCAAGGGCGCCTGGGCGCGGCCGACGCTGCTCAACAACGTGGAGACGCTGTCCACGCTCCCGTGGATCTTCCGCAACGGCGCGGCCGAGTACGTCAAGTTCGGGACCGCGAAGAACCGCGGCACACGCCTGGTCTCGGTCAGCGGGCACGTGGCGCGGCCGGGCGTCTACGAGATCGACATCGGCATCCCCTTCACCGAGCTGCTCGGCGAGATCGCCGGGGGACCGCTGGAGGGACACGAGTTCAAGGCCTTCTGGCCCGGCGGCTCCTCCTCGCCCGTGCTCCCCGCCTCGATGATGACCGTCGGGACCGACGCCGAGGCGCTGGCGGCGGCGGCTTCGATGGCGGGCTCCGGCGGCTGCATGGTGGCCGACGACCGAACCTGCATGGTCGAGGCCGCGCACCGGCTGCTCAAGTTCTACGCGCACGAGTCGTGCGGCAAGTGCACGCCCTGCCGCGTCGGCGGCAACTGGGCGGTGCGCACGTTCGAGAAGATCCTGGCCGGTGAGGGCTCGACGGTCGACCTCCACATCCTCGACAAGATCCAGGACGGCCTTCAGAACGGCCGCTGCCTGTGCGGTCTGGGGGACTCGGCAGGCTGGGTGATCATGTCCGCGATGCGGCACTTTCCCGAGGAGTTCGAGGAGCACGCGCTGCACAACCGCTGCTCGGTCAAGAGCGGCCGGGAGATGGCGGCCAGTGCCTGACGAGCAGCCGAAAGCCCCCGACGCAGTCACCCTGACCATCGACGGCCACTCGGTCACCGTGCCCCGGGACACGCTCGTGGTCGAGGCCGCCAAGCAGGTCCAGATCGAGGTGCCGGTCTTCTGCTATCACCACAAGCTGGACCCGGTCGGCGCCTGCCGGCTGTGCTTAGTCGAGATCGCGCCCGGGCCGCCCAAGCCGACCACCGCCTGCACCACGCCGGTGGCAGAAGGCATGGTCGTGAAGACCAACTCGGCGATGGCCAGCGGGGCCCGCGCCGACATCCTCGAGTACGAGCTGGTCAACCACCCGCTCGACTGCCCGGTCTGCGACAAGGGCGGCGAGTGCCCGCTCCAGGACTACACCTTCCGCCACGGCTACCCGACCAGCCGGATCGACGCTCCGCGGCTCCACTTCAAGAAGCCGATCCCGCTCTCGGAGCGCATCGCCCTCGACCGCGAGCGGTGCGTGCTCTGCTACCGGTGCACGCGCTACTACGACGAGATCGCCTGGGAGCAGGAGCTGACCAGCGACCAGCGCGGCGTCCACACCTTCATCACCAGCCAGTTCGACCGGCCCCTGGAGTCGATCTTCAGCGGCAACATCATCGACCTCTGCCCGGTCGGCGCCCTCACCTCGCGGGTGTGGCGCTTCGAGTCCCGGCCCTGGGACATGGACCACACCTTCTCGGTCTGCTCGCAGTGCTCGGTCGGCTGCAACGTCACGCTCTGGCAGCGGCGCAACGAGCTGGTGCGGGTGACCTCGCACGAGAACGACGAGATCGACGACGGCTGGATCTGCGACCGCGGCCGCTTCGAGTACACGCACGTCAACAGCCCCGACCGCGTGCGCACGCCGCGGGTCGGGGGCCGGCCGGCGACCTGGCCGGAGGCGATGGACGCGCTCGAGGCCGGCCTGCGCGGGCGCAAGCAGCCCGGCATCCGGATCCCCCAGGACATCACGCTCGAGGAGGCCTACCTGGTGCGCCGGCTGCTCGACGGTCCCTGGAAGGGAGCCCGGGTGGCGATGGAGCGGCGGACGCTGCTGCCGGCGCCGGATGTCGCGACCCTCGCAATCAAGGAAATCGAGGCCGCCCGGACCGTGGTCGTGATCGCCAGCGACACCGCCGACGACGTGCCGATCGTCAACCTCCGGATCAAGAAGGCGGTCAGCAAGCGCGGCGCACGGCTGCTGATCGTGCACCCCGGCGAGCTCGACCTCGACCGCTGGCCGCGCGGAGTCGAGCACGTGCGCCCGGAGGCGGGCGGGACGGCGGAGGCGGTGCGCAAGCTCCGCCGCCATGCCTGGCTGGAGTCAGGGCCGATCGCGATTCTCTACGGCGACGGCCACGGCAGCGAGGACGTCACCGCGCTGGCGGCGGCGGTCTCGGAGCTGGCCGAGAGCTGCGGGGGCGCGGTGATGCCGCTCTACCGGGGCACCAACGAGCGCGGAGCCCTGGCGGTGGGCCTGGCCGGATCGGTCGAAACCCTCGACGGCTGCGACGCCGTGCTGCTCTGGGGCCCCGGTCCGGCGCCGGATTCGGCCCAGTTCGTGGCGGTCTGGGACAGCCTGGTACGGCCCGGGCACGGCGAGCCCGACGTTCTCCTCCCGGACGTCAGCTTTGCCGAGACCCAGGGCAGCTACATGAACCTCGAAGGCCGCGTCCAGTTCCTGCGCCCCGCCCTCCAGGTGCCGCCGCCGCTGCGGGAGGGCTGGGAGGTGCTCGCCGAGCTGGCCCAGCGGGCCGGCCTGGAGGCCGACTACCTCGGCATCTTCCAGCTCCAGAAGGAGGCCGCGGCCGCCCACGCAGCGCTGGCCCCGCTGGCCGATCCGCCGGCTCCCACCCCGCGCCCCACGCCGGTCATGTACGGACCCGCGCGCCCGTGAGTTATCTGGCTACGCCGGACCCGTTCGGCCTCTACGGCAACTCGATCGGCCACTGGATCGTGGTCGTGGTCGCCATGCTGCTGCTGGTCTTCGTGCTCCTGACCGCGGCGGCTTACACCGTCTTCTGGGAGCGCGTCTACCTCGGCTACATCCAGAACCGCCCCGGGCCGAACCGGGTGGGGCCCTTCGGCCTCCTGCAGATGGCGGCCGACGGCGTGAAGCTGGCCTTCAAGGAGAGCTTCGTCCCGCAGAACGTCGACGTGGCGATCTACGTCCTGGCGCCCGCGATCGCGGTCGCCTCCGCCTTCCTGGCCTGGTCGGTGATCCCGATCGGCCTCTGGGGCGACGTCGAGTACTGGATCGCCAACATCAACATCGGGGTGCTGCTGATCCTGGCCGTCACCTCGATGAACGCCTACGCGATCCTGCTCGGCGGCTGGTCCTCGAACTCCAAGTACTCGCTGCTCGGCGGCCTCCGCGCCGCCGCCCAGCTGATCAGCTACGAGATGGCGATGGGGCTCTCGCTGGTTCCGATCTTCATGATCGCCGGCAGCCTCCGGCTGGTCGACATCGTCGACCACGCGCCCCACTGGGGCGGCTTCCTGGTCCCGATGGTGATCGTCGCGCCGCTCAGCTTCCTGATCTACCTGGTGGCGGCGGTCGCCGAGACCAACCGCGCCCCGTTTGACCTGCCCGAGGCCGAGCAGGAGCTGGTGGGCGGCTTCCTGACCGAGTACTCGGGGCTCAAGTTCACGATGTTCTATCTCGCCGAGTACGTCGGTGTGCTCACGCAGTCGACGCTGATCGCGCTCCTCTTCTTCGGCGGCTGGCACCTCTGGATCGTGCCGCCGGTGATCGCGCTGGCGCTCAAGATCTTCGTCTTCGCGACGCTCTACATCTGGCTGCGGGGAACGCTTCCCCGGCTGCGCTACGACCAGCTGATGCGGCTGGGCTGGAAGGTCCTCCTGCCGCTGGGCATCGCCAATGTGATCGTGACCGCGATCGTTCTGGTGGGGGTCACCAATGGCTGACGACAAGACCAAGAAGCCGGGCGTCGTCGACGACGTGGCGGCACTCCTGACCGGTCTCAAGACCACGCTCGGCGAGAGCTTCCAGCCGCGCGTCACCTGGGAGTACCCGGAGGACAAGTCGCCGCGCAGCGAGCGCTACCGCGGCCGCCATTACCTGCGCCGCTACGAGAACGGGCTCGAGCGCTGCATCGGTTGCGAGCTCTGCGCGGCCGCCTGCCCGGTCGGCTGCATCCTGGTCATCGCGGCCGAGAACAGCGAGGAGCACCGAGTCAGCCCCGGCGAGCGCTACGCCAAGGTCTACGAGATCAACATGCTCCGCTGCATCTTCTGCGGCTACTGCGAGGAGGCTTGCCCGGTGCAAGCGATCGTGCTGGGGCCCGAATACGAGCTCTCGAACGTCAGCCGCGACCAGTTCATCTACACCAAGGAGATGCTGCTGGAGCCGGATCCGCGCGAGGAACCGCTCTTCGTCACGACCGGCAAGGCGCCCGTCGACCAGGTCTACATCGGCAACACCCAGGAGCCGCGGGCGCACGTCGACACCACCGAGGACGGCGGGTAGTGTTCCATCCGGGAAACCGCTCGCCAATCCATCGGCCTAGGCGCCCGGGCTGGGCCGATGCCGTTGTCGCCTCCTGCGCGCGCTCAGTCGCGCACCACTCGGTGCGCTCCTTCACGTGCTCGTCGGGCTCCTCGGCACCGGGCGCCGAGACCGCGCCTTGTCGAGCTAATTCCCGGACGGACCACTAGTTGCCGGTGGCCAGCATCGTCTTCTACCTCTTCGGTTTCCTCGCCCTGGCCGGCGGCCTTGGCGTCGTGCTCTTCCGCGAGCCGATCAAAAACGTGCTCTCGCTGGTGCTGGTGATGCTCTCGCTGGCGGTGCTGTTCCTGCTGCTGTCGGCCCAGTTCGTGTTCGCGGTGCAGGTGATCGTCTACGCGGGCGCGGTGATGGTGCTCTTCCTCTTCGTCGTGGCACTGATGGGCCCGATCCACGAGCACGGCAGCGCGTGGCGAACGGCCGGCTCCGGAATCCTCGCCCTGGTCGTGGTGGCGGCCTTCGCCGGGTTCCTCTGGTCGATGCTGAGCAGCGTCCGCTACCGGTCGCCCGACGCCGGCGACCAGTCGCTGTTCGGGACCGTCCAGGCGATCGGTGTCGGGCTCTTCACCACCTACCTCTATCCGTTCGAGCTGACCTCGATCCTGCTGTTGGTAGCCGCGGTGGGCGCGATCTACCTCAGCCGCCGGCCCGGCGATGAGCCGGCGCCGGAGCTGGTCGAGGAGCCGGCCCGGTCGATCGAAGATCGCGAGGTCGAACGGACCGGAATCGCCGCTTCGTGAGTCTCATGTTCCTGGCGGCCGGCGACATTCAGGTCGGCAACGAGACGCTCGGCGTCACCGGTTTCCTGCTGCTGGCGACGGCGCTGTTCGTGCTGGGAGCGATCGGTGTGCTGATCCGGCGCAACCCGCTGGTGATGCTGATCTGCATCGAGCTGATGCTGAACGCTGTCAACCTGACACTGGTCGCCTTCGCGCGCCAGCTCAACAACCTTGAAGGCCAGCTCTTTGCGCTGATGACGATGACGGTCGCAGCCGCCGAGGCGGTGGTCGGGCTGGCGATCCTGGTCGACATCTTTCGCGTCCGCGCGGTCGACGACGTCGACGAGCTTTCGGAACTCCGCGGCTGATGACCGGTCAGCTGGCCGCCATCCTGATCCTGGTCCTGCCCGCCCTGGGCGGCATCTTCCTGGGCGGCTTCAACTGGCGCGGCCCGCGGCTGCTGACGCAGCTGATCGGCCCCGGCGTGGTCTGGCTCGCCTTTCTGGTCGTGCTCTGGCTCTTCTTCTCCGGCACCACCGGCGACTACACCTACTGGACCTGGATCCGGAGCGGCGGCTTCAGCGTTCCGTTCAACCTCCACGTCGACCACCTCTCGGTCTTCATGTGTCTCGTCATCACCGGCGTCGGCGGCCTGATCGTCACCTACGCGGTCGGCTACATGGACCACGAGACCGACGGCAGCTACGCGCGCTTCTTCTGCTACATGGACGTCTTCGTCCTCTCCATGCTGCTGCTGGTCCTGGCCGGCAACGTGGTCTTTCTGATCATGGGCTGGGCCGGCGTCGGCCTCTCCAGCTATCTGCTGATCGGCTTCTACTACTGGCGGCGCACGGCGGTGGTGGCGGCGCGCAAGGCGTTCGTGATGAACGTGATCGGCGACGTCGGGATGATCCTGGCCGGCTTCGTCCTCTTCGTGACCTACCACCAGATCACCTACAGCGGGCTCTTCGGCGCACTGGGCAAGAGCGACTCCTGGCAGCTGGAGCTGGCCGGCTTCTTGCTCCTGGTGGGCGGAATCGCCAAGTCGGCGCAGCTGCCGCTCCACACCTGGCTGCCCGACGCCATGGAGGGCCCGACCCCGGTCTCGGCGCTGATCCACGCCGCGACCATGGTCACGGCCGGCGTCTACCTGGTCGCCCGATTCAGCCCGCTCTACAACGTGGCGACCGGCGCCCACGCCTCGGTGGCGATCGTCGGCGCCGTCTCGGCCCTCTTCGCAGCGACGGTGGCGCTGGTCCAGACCGACATCAAGCGCGTCCTCGCCTATTCGACGATGAGCCAGATCGGCTACATGTTCCTGGCGGTCGGGGTCGGCGCCTACTCGGCGGGCATGTTCCACCTGCTCTCGCACGCGTTCTTCAAAGCCCTCCTCTTCATGGCCGCCGGCAACGTCATCCACGCGCTGGCCGACGAGCAGGACATGCGCCGCTACGGCGGGCTGTGGAAGGACATGCGAACGACCTCGATCACCTTCCTGGTGGGGTCGCTTTCGCTGGCTGGAATCATTCCGTTTGTCGGCTTCTTCTCCAAGGAGAGCGTCCTCGGCGAGGCCTTCAGCTCGGGCACGGCGCTCGGCTACTCGGTTTGGGCGATCGGGTTCGTGACCGCGGTCCTCACCGCCTTCTACACCGGCCGCATGTGGTGGTTCGCCTTCGTGCGGCCGGCCGCCCCCTACCGCCCCGCCGAGCACCCGCA
Organism: Candidatus Dormiibacterota bacterium; assembly: GCA_036378395.1. Taxonomy (GTDB): domain Bacteria; phylum Chloroflexota; class Dormibacteria; order Dormibacterales; family Dormibacteraceae; genus DASUWN01. The sequence continues at coordinate 7,968 of DASUWN010000096.1, forward strand.
CGAAGCGGCGCCGGTGATGCTGGTCCCGGTCGCGATTCTGGCGGTGCTCGCCACCTTCGGCGGTGCGCTCCAGACCAGCGCCCTCGGCGGCTGGCACCTGGTCAGCGACTTTCTGAAGCCGGTGGTCGGAGAGGCGGCCACGCAGACCTCGGCTCTCGAGCTGGCCGTCACCACCCTCACGCTGCTGCTCGCGATCGCGGCCTTCCTGCTGGCGCGCCAGTTCTGGCTGACCGGTGCCTGGAGCGCTGAAGGGTGGCGCCGGCGGCTGCCAGCGGTCACCGCCCTGCTCGAGCACAAGTACTACTTCGATGAGATCTATGACGCGGTCTTCGTCCGCGGCATGGACACGGCCGCGCACGACTCGGAGCGCTTCCTGGAGGCGCCCTTGATCGACGGCGCCGTGCGTGGCGTCGGCAGCGCCGCCGAGTCGAGCGCCTCCGGCCTCTCGATGACCCAGTCCGGCCTCCTGCGCAGCTACCTGCTGGTGTTCCTGGGTGGCGCCGTGGTCGCGGCCGCGCTCGTCCTCTACACCTACTCGAGGCTCGTCGGGTGAGCGGCATCCTCAGCCTCATCTGGCTGCTGCCGGCCGCCGGCGGCGTCCTGTGCGCGCTGCTGCCGCGCCGGCTGACGCGGGTCGCGGCGATCCTGGTCGCGGCCGGCGAGCTGGTGCTGACGCTGATCGTCGCCTACAGCTTCGACTCCTCGCACCACGGCTACCAGTTCGTCGAACAGGCCACCTGGGTGCCCCAGTTCAACGTCGGCTACCACCTCGGCGTCGACGGGCTCAGCGTCTGGCTGCTGGTGCTCAACGCGCTGATCGCGCTGGTCGCCGTCCTGGCCACCCCCGCGCGCACTGCGCGGCTGTCCAGCTTCCTCGGGTTGATGCTGCTGATGGAGGCGGGGATGGCGGGCGTCTTCGAGGCTCTCGACCTCGTCCTCTTCTACGTCTTCTGGGAGGGGATGCTGATCCCTGCCTACTTCCTGCTCTGGCTCTGGGGCGAGGGCGACCGGCCCTGGTACGCGGCTCTCAAGTTCGTCCTCTACACCCTCGCCGGGTCGCTCCTGATGCTGGTCGGAGTCATCGGCGAGTACGCCTTCAGCGGCGCCCACACCTTCGACATCGCCACCCTCGCCGCGCATCAGCCGAGCCCCGCGATTCAGTTCGGACTCTTCTTCTTGTTCGCGATCGCCTTCGTCGTCAAGGTGCCCGTCTTCCCCTTCCACTCGTGGCTGCCCGACGCCTACCTCGCCGCCCCCACCCCCTTCCTGCTCATGTTCGCCGGGGTGATGGGCAAGACCGGCGCCTACGCCATGCTCCGGATCCTGCTGCCGCTGAACCCCCAGCCCGAGGGCTGGTGGAACTGGAACGCGGTGCTGCCGGTGCTGGCGGTTCTGGGGATCATCTGGGGCGCGCTGCTGGCGCTGGCGCAGCGGGACATCAAGGCGGTGGTGGCCTATTCCTCGATCAGCCACATGGGCTTCATCGTGCTCGGCATCTTCGCCTTCAACGCGCAGGGCCAGCAGGGCGCGGTCCTGCAGATGCTGAACCACGGCATCATCATCCCCGCGCTCTTCCTGCTCGTGGCCGGGATCCAGGCTCGGACGGGCACCCGGGACCGGGAGGTGCTCAGCGACCTGGCGCCGCGGATGCCAGTCATGGCCGGGGTCTTCTTGATCGTGACCATGGCCGCGCTCGGGCTGCCCGGGCTCAACTCCTTCGTGGGTGAGTTCATGACCCTGCTCGGCGCCTGGCAGTTCTCGCCCTGGCTCGCGGTCGCCGGCGCGATCGGGCTGGTGCTCGCGCCGGTGTACATGCTCCGCCTCTTCCAGGGCTTGATGTACTCGCGCACGCAGCCTGCGCACGCGCCGGAACCGGTCACGAAACGCACCGACATCGCGCGCGGCGAGCTGGCGCTGCTGGCGCCGCTGGTGGCGCTGATGTTCCTGCTCGGCCTCTATCCGTACCTGATCACCCAGTTCCTGCCCGCGCTCGGGCAGGGCATGCAGGTGCTGGGCTCGCGATGGAGCTGATCGGCTCGGCGACGCTCCCGGCGTATCAGCCCGCTTGGGCGCTCAACGACCTGGGCGCGATCGCGCCCATCGTCGCCGTCACGGTCACGCTGCTGATCGGGGTCGTCGCCGACCTGGTCGCGCCGCGCCCGCTCCGCGGCCGCCTGGTCGCCGGCATCTCGACCCTCGGCCTGCTGGTCGCGCTCGGGACCGCCGTCTTCCGCTACCTGGCCGGCTGGGGCACCGGGCCCGCTCTCGCCTACTTCGGCTTCGCCACCGGCGACAGCTTCGCGCTCCTCTTCGAGATGCTGTTCGCGACCCTCGGCATCCTGACCGTGATCGTGGCCTCCTCCTACGTCCGCCGCCGGGGCTTCCTGGAGTCGGAGCTGCACGTGCTGACGCTGGCGGCGGTGATCGGGATGATGGTGCTCGGCTCGGCGACCTCGCTGGTGACCGTTTTCCTGGGCCTGGAAACGCTGTCGATCGCGCTCTACGTCGCCTGTGGCTTCAACCGCCGAGACCGCGCCTCTCAGGAGTCGGCCGCCAAGTACCTGATCATCGGCGGCTTTGCCAGCGCCTTCGTCCTTTATGGGATGGCGCTGGTCTACGGGGCCACCGGCAGCACCCAACTCGGCGTGATCGCGTCGCGGATCTCGACCGACAACGCCGGCAGCCCGCTCCTCCTGCTCGGGGTGCTGCTGATGGGAGTCGGCTTCGCCTTCAAGGTCTCGGCGGCGCCCTTCCACATGTGGACGCCTGACGTCTACCAGGGCGCGCCGCTCCCGGTGACCGCCTTCATGTCGGTGGGGACCAAGGCCGCCGCCTTCGCCATGATCATCCGGGTCTTCGGCTATGGCCTGGTCCACCTCGGGCCCGAGTGGCAGGCGCTGCTCGCCTTCGTCGCGGCCACCTCGATGATCGTCGGCAACCTGATGGCGATCGTGCAGTCGTCGGTCAAGCGGCTGCTCGCCTACTCCGGAATCGCCCACGCGGGCTACATCCTGATCGGCGTGATCGCGGGCGGCTCGACCGGGATCGCGGCCGTCCTCTTCTACCTCTTCGCCTACCTGTTCATGAACTTCGGCGCCTTCGCGGTGGTCTCGACGCTGGCGACCCGCGACAGCGACCGCGACGACTTCTCCGACCTGGAGGGTCTCGCCTATCGAAGCCCGACCCTGGGCGTGCTGATGACGCTGTTCATGCTCTCGCTGGCGGGCTTTCCGCCCCTGGTCGGGTTCTTTGGCAAGCTCTTCCTCTTCACCGCCGGCGTCCAGGCCGGGTACACGTGGCTGGTGGTGATCGCCGTGCTCGCCAGCGTGGTCTCGGTCTACTACTACTTCCGGGTGCTGGTCCACGTGTGGACGCCGCTGCCCGAGGCCCGGCCCCTGCCGGCCGGGATTCGCGGCATCCAGGGCACGCTCTGGCTGACCGGGACCTTCGTCGTGGCGCTTGGGATCGTGGCCGCGCCGCTGCTCCAGCTTGGGTTCAGCGGGGCGCAGCCGCTGCTGACGGCGGGACGTTAGCCCTATGACCTACCGGGTGCGCGCCTACCTGGCGCGGCCCGACGCGCCGAACCGGATCCATGATCCGGCGTTCGCTCGCTCCCACGGCTTCCGTGGCGGCCTGGTCCCCGGCGTCGATGTCTGGGCGTACATGACGCGGCTGCCGGTCGAGCGGTGGGGCGCGGCGTGGCTGGAGTGTGGAACCGGGTTCTGCCGGTTCCTCAAGCCGGTCGTTGCCGACGACGAGGTCGCCGTTTCGGGATCGGATCAGCTGGAGGCGCGCGTGGGCGACGAGGTCTGT
>DASUWN010000097.1:0-8449 GCA_036378395.1 Candidatus Dormiibacterota bacterium
AGCGGGTTGTTCGGCGACGACGCCACCTGCACCTACTGGCTGAGCCTCAACGCCGGCCTCGACTACCACAGCGCACGCGAGGTGGTCCGCGTCGGCCACGCCCTCGAAGCCCTGCCCCAGACGGCCGCCGCATTTGCTCGCGGCGAGCTCTCCTTCGACAAGCTCCGCCAGCTCACCAGCGTCGCGACTCCCGAACAAGAGGCCAACTGGCTCTTCGTGGCCAGGGGTGCCACCGGCACCCAGTTCGCACGGGTTTGCCGCGCCGTGCGCCGGATGCGCGACGCCGACCGCAACGCCGAGTCCCAGCAGGAACGCCGCGGCCTCTGGACCTGCTGGAGCGACGACGGCATGCTCGAGCTCAGGGCCCTGCTCCCGGCCGAGGACGGCCGCCTGGTGCTCTCAGCGATCGAGGCCATGGTCGCCAAGCGAGCCCGCGCCGACGGCGATCCCGCCTGGGAGTGGGGCGCCGCCCGCAAGGCCGACGCCCTGACCGAGATCTGCGCCCACGCCAACTTCGAAGGTGAGCCGCTGCCGGCCCAGGTCGTGGTCCACGTCGACGTCGCCATGCTGACCGGCGAGGACAGCGGCGGCCGCTGCGAGCTGGAGGCCGGACCCCCGATCGCACGCCAAGTCGCGCAGCGGTTGGCCTGCGATGCTCAGCTGATGCCGCTGGTCGAGCAGGAAGGAGTGCCGGTCGCGATCGGTCCCGCGATCGCACCTGCCGCTACCCGGGTTGCGGAGTGCCGGCCACCAAGTGCAGCGGCCACCACATCCGGCACTGGGCCCACGGGGGCCAGACCACGCTGCCCAACCTCGGTTCGCTCTGCGGCTTCCACCACCGCCGCTACCACGCCGGCGGCTTCAGCATCGGTTGGGAAGCCGACGAGCTGGTCTTCCGGCGACCGGACGGCTCCAAGATCGAGCCGCCGGAACCGCCTCCGCCGCAGCCACTCAATCCTCCAGGGCGACCGCGCGCCGGGTGGCACGGCGAGCGACTGGCGCTCGACGACGCCATTTACGCGCTCGACCTCAGCGGCTGACCGGCCCCGGACCCTAGCCCTGCGCCAGGTGGACGTCCTGGCGGTCCTCCTCCTGGTCCGGGTTCCGGAGCAGGTCGACCAGCTTCGGGTCCCACGCCACCAGCACTCCGGCCACCCCCTCACCCGCCTCCGCCAGCTGCCGCTTCCAAGCCGCGCGATCGACCGGCGGATCGAGCCGCACCCAGCCCGCCTCCTCCAAGGCGACCCGACCCCGGCTCAGCCAATCCAGCGTCGAAACGCCGCGCCCATCTCCGCCGCCCAATACCCCCAGTCGCGCCGACCGCGTCACCGCCGCAACCGCGCCCAGCACCATCCAGGCATCCAGAGACTCCCCCGACTCGATCCACAGCGAATCCGCCCCCGCCGCGTCCAGCGCCGCCGCCTCGGCCAGCAGCTCTCCGGCGTCGAGCCCCATCGCCGCCACAGAAAGCACCACCCCTACCTTCACCGCGGAACCACCCAGATCTTGCCCGCGGTCCCCAGGCTGAGCGTCACCTCCCGCTCGGCGACCCGACCCCGCAGCGTCCCCCCCACCGAGTCCACCTCGACGACCTCGACATGTGTTCCCGGCACCAGCCGCCGTTCCAGTAGGTAGCCGAGCAGGGGCGGCGCCTCCCGTTCGGCCACCTCCGAGATCCGGGAGACCGTCACCGACGCCCCCGCCACCTGCTCCGACAGCCGCGCCTCGTCCGGCTCGACCTCGGCCCGGCCCGGAATCGGGTTTCCGTGCGGGCACGTCCGCGGCCGGCCCAGCGCCTCATAGAGGCGCTCCTCGACAAGGTCGGAAACCGCGTGCTCGAGGCGTGCCGCCTCCTCGTCGGCGCGCACCCAGTCGAGCCCCAGCTCGTCGGTGAGCCAGCGCTCGACGACGCGGTGGCGCCGGACGATCGCCGAAGCACTCTCGAGACCCTGCGGGGTGAGCTCGACCTCCTTGCGCGCGTTGAGCCGGACCATCCCGTCCCGCACCATCCGGCGCAGGCCGACCGTGACGGTGGGCCGGCTGACTCCCAGCCAGTCGGCCAGGCGGGCACTCCTGACCGTCTCGCCCTCGGCCCTGATGTAGTAGATCGCCTCCAGGTAGCGGGAGATGACCTCCGAAGGGGCCTTTACCGAACTATTAGGTTCCGCTAACTCGTTCATTCGCCCCTACTAATATGTAGTCGTTGTGAGCCAGTTCGAAGCCGCGGCGCTGGGAGCGCTGGCCGGCTTAACCATTTTCATCGGCCTTCCGGTCGCCCGCCTGCGCGGGCTCTCGAAGCCGACCCAGGGCCTGCTCAATGCACTGGCCACCGGAATCCTGGTCTTCCTGCTCTGGGACATCCTCGCTCACGCCGCGGCGCCGGTCGACAGCGCTCTCCAGCGCGCCCACCAGCAAGGCCTTGGCGGCTTCGCGCTGCTGGCCGCGATCTTCGCGATCGGGGTCGGTGCCGGTCTGCTCGTGCTGGTGTACTCGAACGCCTGGCTGCTTCGCTGGGCGCGCCGCGACGAATCCGGGGCCGGCGCAACCGCTCCCACCGCCCCCGCGCCCCAAACCCTGGCGATGATGATCGCCACCGGCCTCGGCCTGCACAACTTCTCCGAGGGGCTGGCGATCGGTCAGTCGGCGGCCAGCGGCGCCATCGCCTTCGCCGGCGTCCTCGTGGTCGGCTTCGCGCTCCACAACATCACCGAAGGCTTCGGCATCGCGGCGCCGATGTCGATGTCGCCCGCGCCGGTGCCCTGGCGCGTGATCGGGCTGACCGGCCTGATCGGCGGCGGCCCCACCTTCCTCGGCACCATGCTCGGCTACGTCGTGAAGTCGGAGCCGGTCTACGTCCTCTTCCTGGCCGTGGCCGCGGGCGCGCTGCTCTACGTCCTCAACGAGCTGTTCGCGGTCTGCCGTCGCCTCGCCAGCCCGCGCGTGGTGGCGTGGGGAGTGCTGATCGGGCTGCTCGCCGCCTACGCCACCGACCTCTTCCTGACCTACGCCGGCAGCTAAATTTAGCCGGCGCGCCTCACGAAGCTAGAGTCTCGTCCTCTTCGTCGAAGCCGAACTCGGGGAAGCGGCCGCGGAACAGGCACTCCTGGACGTCGAAGATGCTGTCCAGGACCTCCTGCACCCGCTCGCTGTCCCGGAAGACGTCCATGCAGGGGCCGGGAAGCTCGGCGATCGCGGTCCGGATATCGCTGCGCTGCTCCTTGTTGAGCGTCTTGACCCCGTCCCGGTTCAACTCCTCGAGGCGCCAGAGGATGCTGTCGGTCGACCGCAGCATTCGCTGAAACGCATACCGGCGCCGGTTCTCACGCCGGATTTCCTCCTCCAGGTGCTCGATGTTGACGTTGGTCTGATCGATCATTCTTAGACCTACCTTACCCAAGTGAACGGGGAACCCATACCCGTCGCTACGGCCTTCCCGGACTCTTTACGCGAGCACCTGGCGCCCGTCAACGCCTGGGGTTCGTTCCGCGTTGGCTCCCGCCCGGCGGCGGTGGTGGCGGCTCTTTTCGAAGATGACGGGCGCTGGTGGCTGCCCTTCGTCGCCCGGCGCGCCGACGCTCCGTCGCACCCGGGCCAGGTCGCCCTCCCCGGCGGCGGGGTGCGTCCGGGCGAGGACGCCTGGGCCGGCGCCGCCCGCGAGTGCTCGGAGGAGATCGGGGTCCCGCCCGACACGCTGCGTCCGCTCGGCGCCGGCACGATGATCTACACCGCAGTCAGCAACTACTCGGTCATCCCCTTCGTCGGCGTTGTCGAGGGCCCGCGGCCGGCCTTCGTCCACCAGGAGTCGGAGCTGGACGCCGTGATCGAGATCCCGCTCCTCGAGCTGCTTCGCGAGCAGGCCTGGCTGGAAGCCGAGCCGGGATCGTGGTTCGGGCGCCACTTCCCCTGGGAGGGGCATGTCGTCTGGGGATTGACGGCCTATATCCTGGCCGACCTGCTGCCGCGGTTCAGGGCCGCGTTAGGGTCCTGAAGACCCTCCATAGGTGCCAGCAGTAGGCGCCGACCAGGCCCACCCCGAATACATAGCCAACGACGAGATAAGTCACTGGGCCGCCCCCACGGGCGCCGACAGCGGCGCCGGCGCCGAGTCGCCGGCCGCGTCCCGCAGCACCTCGATCCGGTAGCGCGCCGCCACCATGGTCACGGTCAGGACCAGCACCGCGACCAGGCTGACCAGGAAGGCGACCAGCATCGACGCCGGCAGCGCGCCGCTCTCCACCACCGGCCCCGGGTGCAGTGTGCGCCACCACTGGACTGAGAAGTGGACGACGGGCACGTCGAAGAAGCCGACGATGCCGACCACCGCCGAAAGCCGCGCCGCGGAACGGCCAGAGGTCGCCAGCCGGCGGACCAGCAGGTAGCCGGCATAGACCGTCCAGAGCACCGCGGTCGAGGTCAGCCGAGCGTCCCAGGGCTGGCTGGGGTCCCAACCCCAGGCCGCCTTGGCCCACACGATCCCCATTCCGAAGGTGACGCTGGTCATCAGCAGCCCCACCGGGGCGGCGGCGCGCGCCAGCCGGTCTCCGGTTGCGCTCTCGTGCCAGAGGTAGAGCCCGCTCCCCACCAGCACCAGCGCGAAGCAGAGATAGGCCGCGATCGCGGCCGGAACGTGCAGATAGAAGATCCGCTGCACGGGCCCCTGCAGCGCGTCCTCGGGCGCGAACCCGAAGTCGAGGTAGGCCGCGACCAGGACCAGCGCCGCGGAGGCGATCACACCCATCCGCAGCCACCGGCTAGTCATCGAGCACGAACCTCGCCCCCAAACCGGCCACCACGACGAAGAGTATGTCGAGCACCAGGAGGTTGACGTCGCCATCCAGCCGGTGGCCGGTGACCGCGCCGGCGCCGAACACGATGAACGGCACCCACAGCGGCAGCGCCAGGACCGGCAGCAGCAGCTCTCGGGCCCGAGTCTGGACGGCCAGCGCCGAGAAGAGGCAGCCCAGCGTCGCCATCCCGATCGTCGACAGGGCCACCCCGAGAATCGCCACCGGCGACAGCAGCACCCCCAGGAAGAGGGCGAGGCCCGGGATCAGCACCGCCTCGCAGACGAGCAGGACCGCCGCCGCGGCCGCCGCTTTGCCGAGAAAGACGGCGGCGCTGCCGGCCGGCGTCAGCAGCAGCGCCTCCAGCGAGGCCTGCTCCTTCTCGGCCGCGAACGCGCGGCCGAAGCCGACCAGCCCCGCGAACAGAAGCACCAGCCAGAGCACGCCGGGCGCGATCCGCCCGGCGGTCTGGGCGTCGACGTCGAAGGCGAAGACCGCGATCACCAGCGCCAGCAGGATGAACTGGGCGAGCGCGGGCACCAGCTCGCGGCTCCGCCACTCGGAGAGCAGGTCCTTGCGCGCCACCGCGACCACGGCCCTCATCCGGGGTCCTCGACGACGCTGAGCGGCGGCCGCTGGTCGACCGCGCCCTCCCGCAGCTCCAACGCACGCCCGCACAGCCGCGCCGCCAGGCCGCGGTCGTGGGTCGCCACCACCAGCGTCCGGCCCTCGGCCAGGCGCCCCAGGAGCGCCCGCCCGGCGGCGTCCAGGCTGGCGTCCGGTTCGTCGACGATCCAGAGCTCGGGGTCGTGGAGGAGCGAGCGGGCCAGGGCCAGCCGCTGCTGCTTGCCGCGCGAGAGCTCACCGGCCCGCCTGCCCGCCTCCGCCTCGAGCCCCAACCGTGCCAGCGCCGCATCCGCCGGCGAATGCGCCAACCCGTAGAGGTCGCAGAAGAAGACCAGGTTCTCGCGCGCCGTCAGCGCCGGGTAAAGGCCCGGGTTGTGCCCGACCCAGCCGATCCGCGGCCGCAGCGCGGTGCGGCGGGTCCGCACGTCGAGGCCGAACAGCTCGAGCGAGCCTGCGGCCGGGCGATCGAGCGTGGCCAGGATCCGGAGCAGGGTCGTCTTGCCGGCGCCGTTGTCGCCCAGCACCGCCAGCCGCTCGCCGGCCGCCACCTCCACGTCGACCCCGCGCAGGACCTCGGCGTGGCCGAAGCGCTGGCCCAGACCCCGGCCGAGCACAGCCGCCTTCATCGCGCCTCGTCGGCGTCGGGCTCGGGGAGCGGCTCCCAGTGCGTGATCAGCGGCCAGAGCACGAAGGGCGCCGCCAGCAGCAGCAGACCGCTCGCGATCAGCCAGATCACTGCGGCACCGCGACCGGAACCGGCGCCCGGCGTCCGGCCGGCTCCCGGCGCGGAGCCGCCGCGCCCAGGTTGCCGAACATCAGGGCGGCGAGCAGGATGGCCGCGCCCGACCAGATCCAGGGCACGAGCGGGTTGATGTAGACGTCGAAGGTCGCCTGCTCCGGGCTGCCGCCGTCGTACACGATGTAGAGGTCTTCGACTGGCGTCGAGCGGATGACGACCCGGCTGACGGCCTGGCCGCCGGGGTATAGCGCGCGGACCGGCTCCAGGGTCTCGCCGTTGACGGTCAGGTCGGCGTATGTCTCGACCGGCGATCCGTCCCGCTGCCCGGCGCCGGTGTAGGTCAGCCGGTAGCTCGCCACCGCCGCCGACTGACCGGGCGCCAGCACCAGCGTCCGGTGCTGCTGCCAGAGGTGGGAGCCGGCGATGCCGGCTGCCACCAGAGTGATCCCGAGGTGCGCCAGGTAGGCGCTGAAGTGGCGCCGGTTGCGGAACGGGTGCCGCCGCGCCAGGCGCGGCAGCGAGGTGGCCGCCGCGGCGGCGATCGCCGGAAACGCGATCAGCCCCGGGCCGCGAACGCCGGCGACCAGCAGCGCGGCCAGCGTCAGGACCGCGCCCCCGACCGGCCAGGCCACGACCCGCAGCCGCCGCGGAACCGCCCGCCGCCAGGGCAGCAAAGGCCCGGCCGCCAGCAGCACGATCAGCGCCAGTAAGAGCGGGCCCGCCACCCGCTCGTAGTAGCCGGTCCCGACCACGCGCGCGCTGCCCAGCATCCCGCTCAGCAGCGGCAGCAGCGTCCCCCAGAGAATGGCGGTCACCAGCGCTGCGAGCAGGAAGTTCTGGAGCACGAAAGCGCCCTCGCGCGAGATCGCGGACTGGATCGGACGGTCGGGCCGCAGCGAGCCCGAGCGCAGCGCCAGCACCGAGAGCGAGAAGGCGACGACCGCCGCCAGCAGTCCGAAGAACCAGGGCCCGATGTCGCTGACGGCAAAGGTGTGGACCGAGACCAGCGCCCCACTGCGCACCAGGAAGGTGCCGAAGACCGAGAGCAGGAAGGCCGCGATCACGAGACCGAAATTCCAGGCGCGCAGCTGGCCCCGCCGCTCCTGGACCTGGATCGAGTGCACGTAGGCGGTGGTCACCAGCCAGGGCAGCAGCGCCACGTTCTCGACCGGGTCCCAGCCCCAATAGCCGCCCCAGCCGAGCACGTGGTAGGCCCACCACATCCCGAGCGTGAGCCCGGTCGTCTGCAGGCCCCACGCGACCAGCGCCAGGCGGCGGGTCTGTGCGATCCAGCCGGCGTCGTAGCGGCCGGCCAGGAGCGCGGCCATGGCGAAGGCGAAGGGGACGGCGAAGGAGGCGAACCCCGCCAGCAGGAAGGGCGGGTGGATCAGCATCCCGCCGTCGCGAAGGATCGGGTTCAAGCCGAGGCCGTCGGCGGGGACGATCTCGAGCAGCGCGAAGGGCGTGGCCACGAACACGAGCACGGCCAGCAAGAAGGCCGCCAGCGCGGCCAGGATGGCGGTCGCGTAGCTGTGCAGCTGAACGCCCGAGCGGGTGGCCGGGACCGCCGCCAGCGCCAGCGACCCAATCGCGGTCAGCGTCAGCGTCCAGTAGAGCAGAGACCCCTCCTGGCCGCTGTAGAAGGTGCTCGCCAGCAGCGCCGTGGGCAGGCTGCGGTCGCTGTGCTCGGTGACGTAGGCGATCGCGAACTGGTGACTGAGGAGCGCCGCCTCCAGCGCCGCGGCGGCACCGACCACCGCCAGCGCCGTGGCGTAGAAGGCGCGCCGGGCGATCCGCGCCAGCACCGCGTCCCGGCGACCGGCCGACCAGCCCGCGATCACGGTCGCGAAGCAGGCCAGGACCAGTCCGGTCAGCAGGCAGGCGGTGCCCGCGATCGCGTAGATCACTTAGCGATCGGAGACGCGGCCGTGAAGCGCGACGGACACTTGGCCAGCAGCGTGCGCGCGTGGAACACGCCGTCCTTGCCCTGGCTGCCCTCGACCACGACCTGGATCCCGGGCTTGAAGATGTCCGGCAGCGCCCCTGTGTACTCGACCGGCAGCGACTGGCCGTGGTCGGTGGCGGTGAAGCGCACCTCGTCTCCGGGCAGGCGCTCCACGTCGTCGGCGACCGTCCCCAGCACGCGCACCTCGCCTTGAGCCGGATGCGCGCGCACCTCGGGAATGGTCTGGTAGTACTCGGCCGAGGTCGCGGTGGCCGAGTACACCAGGTACGCCGTGCAGGCGGCGACCACCAGCCCGAGCCCTCCCCATTGCCAGAACCTCAACGCGCCAGCACC
>DASUWN010000098.1:0-18987 GCA_036378395.1 Candidatus Dormiibacterota bacterium
GGCGGAGCCGCCCGCTCCAAGGACGATGACGCGAAGCGCCATTCGTGCCCCCAGGCGGCCCAGCGCGCCGCGAATGGCGACCACGTCGGTGTTGTGGCCCACGAGGCGGCCGGCGCTGGAAACGATGGTGTTGAGGGCGCCGACGGCGCGCGCCTCGGGGTCCACCTCGTCGAGCAGCTCCAGCACTGCCACCTTGTGCGGGATGGTGACGTTGGCGCCTGCATATTCGGGGCCGCGCAGGCGCTCCACGGCCGCCCGCAAGCCTTCGGGGGCCACGTCGCACAGCTCGTAGCGCCAGTCGTCCAAACCTCGCGCGGCCAGGGCCGCGTTCTGCAGCGCCGGGCTGGCCGAGTAGGCGATCCCCTGGCCGAGGAGCAGGAGCCGCTTTACTGCCCGGAGACTCCGTACTTCTGCTGGTCGGCGTTGAACTGATCGATCGTCTTCTCGAAGTGGGTGACCCCGTTCTTGTCGGTGAAATAGAACAGGTAGTCGTTCTTGTCGGGGAAGACGCAAGCTTTCAGCGCGGCGGCGCCGGGATTGGAGATGGGGCCCGGCGGCAGGCCCGCGTACTTGCGCGTGTTGTAGGGCGAGTTGATGTTGAGGTCGTCCTGCGTGATCGGGCCCTTTAGCCTTCCCTCGGCGTAAAGGATGGTGGCGTCGACGTCGAGCCGCTCACCCGACGTGAGGCGGTTGTAGTAGACCTCGCAGACCTTGGGCCGGTCGGCGTCGGTGTTGACCTCGCGTTCGACCATCGAGGCCAGGATCACGATCTGGTCCAGCGTCTGCTTCGGCCGCGCCGGCGTGTCTTGCGCGATGGCTTGCCGCCAGTCGGGCGCGAACGTCTTGTCGAACTGCTGAAGCTGGGCGCGGACCAGGTCCTGGTCGGTCGCGCCCTTGTTGAGCGAGTAGGTGTCCGGGAAGAGGTAGCCCTCGAGGTCGCGGCCGGCCGGCACCCCGCTGAGGAAGCCGAATTGCTGGCGCCACGCGGAGTCCTGCTCGGTCTTGGTGTAATCGGCTGCGGTGCCGAACTTCTGCTGCTCGAGCTGCTGGCCCACGAACTTGATCGGGTAGCCCTCAGGGATACGGACCACGACCTGGTCGACCGTGCCGTGCTGGAGCGCCTGGGCGATGTCGGCCATGTTCATGTTCTTGTTGAGCACGAAGTCGCCCGCCTGGATGTCACCGCGCCGGCCGCTGATCTTGAGATAGATGTTCCATACGTCGCGGTTCCGGATCAGGCCCTTGCTGAAGAGGTCGTCGCCGATCTCGACGGTGCCCTCGCCCTGGGCGACGGTGAAGGGGACCGGCTGCGACTTGCTGGAGACCGGCGTGTAGACCTGGTAGTCGTACCAGTTGAAGGCCTGGGTGGCGCCGTAGCCGATGCCGGCCAGCAGGACGACGATCACGATCAACTTCTTCACGGCTCAGCCTCGAGCTGCGCCAGCACGCGTTCGAACTCCTCTTGGTCTACCGATTCCAGGCCGTCCCCTGACTCCTTGAGCAGGAGCACCATGTCGGGGTCATCCGCGGCCTCGACGAGGTAATAGGTGCAGCCTTCGAAGTCGAAGGCGTCGTGGAGCCGGAACCGGCGCTCGACGCCCGACTCGTCGATCAGGCTGATGTCCTGTGCTTCATCTTCCATGGCGGCGGGCCTCCGCGTCCAAATACGACTGCAGGAAGATCGCCGCCGCCACCTGGTCGGAGAGCCGGCGCCGCTCCTGGCGCCGGGTGCCGCCGGCGATCAGCGCCCGCTCGGCGGCCGCGCTGCTCAGGCGCTCGTCGACCATCTGCACCGGGAGTCCGCTTACCGCGCGCAGGGCATCGGCCAGCCCACGCGCCGCCCGCGCCTCGGGACCTTCGGAACCGTCCATTCGTTTGGGGAGACCGACGACGATGCGCGCGGCCTCCTTTTCGCGGGCAACCGTGGCCAGCCGATCCGGGAGACTCGCTGACGGCTCCGCCGGCACCGAACCGAGCGGAGTCGCAATCACCCCCGAAGGATCGCTGATCGCCAGCCCCACCCGCTTGGTGCCGGGGTCGACCGCCAGGACGCGCAAACGTATCGCTTAGCTGGACTTGGGGCTCGGGCTCGGACTCACGCTCGGCTCGACCTCGTACGTGATGTGGATCCGCGACGCGGTCAGCGGCATGAAGGGCAGCTTGAAGGGCGACTCGTGGATGTCAGCCGACCGGATCGGCATCTTTGTGAGCTCGGACTGGGCCACCGGCAGCGTTTTCGCCGCCAGCTGCCCTCGGAGCTGGTCGAAGTCGATCTTCGGCGCCAGGAAGGCGCTCGCCTTGCCGGTGAACTGGACGTGGCCACCGCTGCTGGCGTTGGTCACCTGGTAATCGATGTTGGGCTTGTTGTCGGTCAGCTGCTGGCCCTGGGGCACCTTCTTCTGAAGCAGGTCGCCGAAGGCCTTGACCACGTCGTCGGCGACGTAGATGTCGCCCTCGGCGGTGAGGCTCATGGTGGCGCTGAAAGCGGTGGCGACGTCGCCGACCTTGTGGTCGGTGTTGAAGTCGGGTGGCTGGAAGACGATCTGGTCGCTCAGCTTCTCGCCGGTGCTGACCTGTTTCAGGAGGTCGTCCTGGATCGTCTTGCGGATCTGGGCGTCGAGCGCCGAGCGCGCGGTCTCCACGTCCGAGGTCTGCAAGATGGTCTGCTTCTGCTCGTCCTGACCGCCAGTGGTCGGGCCGGGATTGGTCACCGTCACGCACTGGCCGTAGTTGGACTCGATCTGGACGATCGAGCCGGCGCCCACGTTGCCGCTCGCGCCGGGCGAGGTCGCGATGATCGGGGCGGAGACCGACCAGGGCCCGCGATCGCCACCCTTCGGCCCTACCACCACGCTGCCGCCGGGCGCGCCCTTCTGAGCGAACTGGATGCCGCCGATGGCGCGGAGCCGGAAGCCGTCGTAGATGGTGAGGCTTAGGTCCGGGCAGTTATTTGTGTACGTGACCCAGCCCGTCGCGACGGTGCCGGGGATCGTCTTCACGCCGGTCGCGGTGAAACCGCCCGAAGCCTGGCGGGTGATGCTCACCGCCCGCAGGCGCACCGGCGGCTGGCCGGCGGTGGCGTCGACCTTCATGTTGTCGACGTTGAAAGGCGTCGCGTTGGCTGTCAGCGTGACCTGCGCCGAGGGGACGTAGAGCAGCCCGCCGACCAGGCCCGCGACCAGCATCAGGCCGGCGCCCATGTAGAGGAGGAAGCGTCCGGGTGCGACCTGCGTCGCCACCTTGGACGGCAGCCGAGGCGGAGCTTTGACCACCAGGCGTGGGGTCGAAACGGCGGGCGCCGGTGGAGTCGCCGTGGCCAAGGCCGCAGCGGCTCCCGCCTGGACCTCGCGCCGTTCGCCGGCGGCGGCCTCGTCGATGCGCGGAAACGCGCGGAAGCCGTTCTCCGCGGCCATCTGCTGGACGGCGGGATCCGGCGAGACGATCGAAACCTCCTTTCCCAGGCGCGCGGCGTACTGGCGCAGGAGCTGAAAGTTGAATCGGCTCTGCCCGAACCGCGAGCGGCTGGGCAGGACCAGCGGAATCTCGTCAGCCGCGGTGCGGCGGACGCGTTCGATGATCTCGGGGATCTCTTCTTCGGTTTCTACGTAGATCGGGTTCGCTGCCATGACGCTTGCTGTGACTCCCGGGGGTTCAAACCTTCATTGCCTTGAGAACGTTTCGCATCACCGAACTGACCAGTTCCCGGTCCTCGGCCTCCAGACGCAGCGCGTGGTTGGCGAGGCCCATCGGTCCCACGTCCTGCGGCGACTGGAGCTGACCGGTCGAGTCGGAGACGCTGGTCACGTCCGACGGTCCCAGCTGTCTCGAGCGGGCTGGACGGGCGAGCGGCAAACCCTCCGTCCAGGCGTTCTTGGTGAGCTCGGCCATCAGCTCCGGCAGCAGGCTGCCGCCGCCGCAGACGTAGATGTTAGACGGAAGGAGCTCGCCTCGCGCCAGGTCTTTGAGGGCGAGGTTGAGGCCCTGGAGGAGGACTTCGACGTCCTGGGTCAGCAGCCGGCTCAACGCAGCCGACTGCTCTTCCGGCAGCAGGCCCTCCGCGTGGCGCAGCTTGCGAGCCTCCGCCTCCTCGTAGCCGAGACCCAAGGCGAGCGCGATCCGCCGCGTGAACGCGCGCCCGCCCAGGTTGAACATTCGGGTCCCCTCGACCCCGCCATCGCGGAGCAGGGCGACGTCGGTGGTGCCACCGCCGATGTCGACGAAGATGCCGCCCTGCTCCCAGGCCTCCTCGCCGGCGGCGGCGCGCGCCAGCGCATAGGGGTGCGCGACGGCTGCCGCCAGCTCCAGGTCCAGCTCCTGGACCACGGCGTCCACCGCCCCCACCTGCGTCATCGGGGCGAACGTGTTGAAGACGGTGATCTCGAGGTTCTTGCCGGTGAAGCCGATCGGCGTCGTCACCGGGTAGCCGTCGATGCGGACGCTCGTGATCGCGGAGTGAACGAGCCGGGCCTCCAGATCGCCGTAGCTGCGCTCCAGCTCGAGCAGGTGCTGGGCCTCGCGCAGCGCGCGCTTCTCGACCAGCTGGAGCATGCCGCGGAGCTCGGACTCGCGCACCTTCCGGTCGGGCTGCTCGCGGGGATAGGCGATCGACGAGCTGAACCCCTTGACCAGCTCGCCCGCGATCCCGACCACGCACTGTCCGGGAGTGACGCCGGCCATGTCCTCGGCCGCCTCCAGCGCCCGGTTGCAGGCCTGGATGACGGCTTCGATGTCGGCGATGGCGCCGCCCGACATCGCGCTCGGGTGCTGAGGCTCGCGGCCGACGCCGAGGACGATGCCGTCCGGGCCCTCGCGACGGACGACCAGGACTTTGACCAGGTCGCTGCCGATGTCGAGGGCGGAGAAGTGGCGGTAGTAGTCGTCCTTGCGGTTGAGCAGCTTGAACTTCATCGGGGGGCCTCCGCGGGACGCTTGTCCGCGGTTTTTCGAGAAACCGGGGAGTTGAGCGGAGACCGATCGCTGGTTTTTCGAAAAACCGGGGGATTGAGTGGGGACGGAGCGCTGGTTTTTCGAAAAACCGAGGGATTGACTGGGGACGGAGCGCTGGTTTTTCGAAAAACCGGGGGATTGAGGGGGGACGGAGCGCTGGTTTTTCGAAAAACCGGGGGTTGGGCCCCCAACCGGGCGGTCATCGCAGGGCTTCCTCGAGCTTGGCGCGGGCCTCTGTCCAGTCAACCGTGAGCCTGCCTTGAGCAAGGTTGGGCCTGCCGCCACCCTGGCCAAGCAGCCTGGCGAGTTCGGTGGCCTGGAACGCGTCGGTGAAGTTGTTGGACACCTTGACGACAAAGAGGTCGCCATTGGTCACTGCTACCGCACCACCCTCGTCTCCAAGGATTTCCATGAACCGATCCGCGAACCCTCGCAGCTCGTCGCCAGTCCTAGCTGGGGCCTGCTCGACAATGAGCGGGATGCGGGTGTGCTGGACGCCGACCTTCGACCGCGTGCGCACCTCGAGCTTTTGAACCTGCTCACGCAGGTCGCGATTTTCACGCTGGGCCGCCCGTAAGTCCTGCTGCAAGGACCCAACCCGCGACGCGACCTGCTCCGGAGGCACACCCAGCGAACGCCCCAACCCACTCAGCTGGCCGAGCCGCCGCCGGACCAGCGCGTCCGCAGCTTCTCCGACCACGAGGTCGATCCGGCGCAGGCCCTGGCCGATGCTCGACTCCGAAACGATCACCGCCGTCCCCACGTCAGCAGTGTTGGCGACGTGGGTTCCGCCGCACAGCTCGCAGGTCCAATCCCCGAAGCAGACCACGCGGACGGTGTCGCCGTACTTCTCCTCGAACAGGTGCATGGCGCCCGAGTCGACCGCCTCGCGGTAGGGCATGTAGGACTCGTGAAAGGGCAGGGCCGCCCGGACCGCGGCGCTGACCTTCTCCGAGACCGCCGCCAGCTCCTCCTCGGTGATTGCCCGGTTGAGCGGGAAGTCGAACGTGGTGTGGTCGGGGCCGACCCAGGAACCGCGCTGCACCGTCTGCTCGCCCAGCACCTCGCGCAGCGACTTGTGCAGCAGGTGGGTCGCCGAATGGTGGCGCGCGACCTGGCGGCGGCGCGCGGCATCGACGCGAGCGACCACCTCGTCCCCGACCTCGAGGGAGCCCACGACCACCGTCCCCAGGTGCGCGTAGACGCCGTCGGAAGGCTTCTGCGTGTCCTCGACCCGCACCCGGCCACCCGGCGCTTCCAGGATCCCGGTGTCGCCGATCTGGCCGCCCGATTCCCCATAGAAAGGGGTGACGTCGAGGAAGACCTCGACCTGGTCGCCCTCCGCGACGCGCTCCACGGCTTCGCCGCCTCGCCGGAGCCCGACCACGCGCGCCTCGGTCTCGGTCGCGTGATAGCCCTTGAACTCGCTGCGGGGAAGGGCCGCGGCGTCGGGCCAGCGCTGGCCGGACATGGTGCGCGAGCGCTCGCGCTGGCGCGCCATCGCGTCCTGGAAGCCCTGCTCGTCGACCTCGACGCCGCGCTCGTGGGCGAGCTCGTGCGTCAGCTCGAGCGGGAAGCCGTAGGTGTCGTGGAGCAGGAAGGCGTCTTCGCCGGGGAGCAGGCGCGGATTGCGCGCCAGCATCCGCTCGAACTGCTCCATCCCCTGCTCCAACGTTCGCGCGAAGCGCTCGGTCTCAGCGTCGATGACGCCGACGACGTAGTCCCGGGGCTGCTTCAGGTCCGGGTAGTGACCGCTCATCTCGCTGACCACGACGTCAACCCCCGCGCTCAGCTTGACCGGCAGCTCGGTACGCCGCGCGTGGAGCGCCGCCCGGCGGATCAGCCGGCGCAGCACGTAGCCGCGGCCCTCGTTGGTGGGCGTCACCCCGTCCGCGATGAGGAACGTCATCGCCCGCAGGTGATCGGAGATGACGCGCTGGGCGATGCGGTCGGGCCGCCGCGCGGTCGCGGCGAAGTCCATGAGCGGGCGGAAAAGGTCGGTGTCGAAGACGTTGTCGACATCCTGCAGGATCGAGGTGATCCGCTCCAGTCCCATTCCGGTGTCAATGCCCGGCCGCGGGAGCGGCTGCAGGGAGCCGTCGGACTGGCGGTCGAACTGCATGAAGACGAGGTTCCAGAACTCCAGGAAGCGGTCGCAGTGGTCGGGGTAGCAGTCGGCCTGGCCGCAGCCGTACTCGAGGCCGCGGTCCCACCAGATCTCGGAGTCAGGTCCCGAGGGCCCGGTGTCGCCGGCCGCCCACCAGTTCTCGTCGTTCCGGTAGATCCACTCCGGGCGGACATCGGTCTCCTGCCGCCAGAGCCCGGCCGCCTCGTCGTCGGTCGGATGGACGGTGACCCGGAGGCGGTCCTTGGGCATGGCGAAACCCTCGGTGACCAGGGACCAGGCGAAGGGAATCGCCCCCTCCTTGAAGTAGTCGCCGGTGGGGGCGAAGTTGCCCAGCATCTCGAAGAAGGTGCAGTGCCGGTCGGTCTTGCCGACCTCGGCGATGTCCACCGTGCGGAAGCACTTCTGGGCCGAGGTGAGCCGGGGCGCGGGAGGCTGGCTCACGCCCTGGAAGTAGGGCTTGAGCGGCTGCATCCCGGCCGAGATGAAGAGCGTCGTCGGATCCCGGTGAGGGATCAGCGGCGCGCTGGGGAGCTCTAGGTGGTCCCGGCTTCGGAAGTGCTCTAGAAAACGTTGGCGGATTTGGGCACCGGTCATCCGGAGTAGGCGTCAGTTTAGGGGGAGAGGCGGGACATCCTCCAACCGGCATCGGAGCGCTCGTAGCGAATCCGGTCGTGGAGACGGTCGTCCTGGTGCTGCCAGAACTCGAACGACTCCGGCCCGACCCGGAAGCCGCCCCAGCGTGCGGGCAGCTCGAGCGGCCCCTCGCCGGCCTCAGCCAGCCGCGCCTCGAAGGCGGCTTCCAGCTCCGCCCGCGTGGCCACGGGCTGCGACTGCTGGGAGATCGAGGCCGCCACCTGGCTCCGAAGGGGACGGGTCTGGAAGTAGCGGCGCGACGCCTCCTGGCCGACCCGCTCGACCGGCCCCTCGATCCGGACCTGGCGGCCGACCGGCTGCCAGAAGAAGAGCAGCGCCGCGCGGGGATTGGCAGCCAGCTCGGCGCCCTTGCGGCTGCCGTAGTCCGTGTAGAAGACGAAGCCTTCGGGGCCCCATTCCTTGAGCAGGACCATCCGCACCGAGGGGGCCCCGTCGGCGCCGGCGGTGGCGACCGCCATCGCCTCCGCCTGCGCCACGCCCCGCTCGACGGCTTGCTGGAACCAGGCGCCGAACTGCGCGACGGGGTCCGGGTCGAGCTCGGCCTCGATCAGGGCCTGGCCTCGGAGGGCAGGTACTGCCGCAGCTGCTCGAGCGCGGCCCGCTGCAGCCGGGAGACGTGCATCTGAGAGATGCCGAGGCGCTTGGCGATCTCCGACTGCGACATCTCGTCGTAGAAGCGCATGGCCATGATCGCCCGCTCGCGCGGGGTCAGATGCTGCATCGCGTGAGCCAGCAGCTCGCGCATCTCGACCCGTTCCAGGCCCGGGTCTTCGCCGCCGACCGCCTCGCCCAGCGCCCGGCCATCCTCTTCCCCGCTCGCGGTCGCGGTCGCGTCGAGGGAGGCGGGCGACATGGCGGGACTCAGCTCCATCGCCTCCAGGACGTCGTCGGCGGAGACGCCGAGCCGCTCCGCGACCTCCTGGACGGTCGGCTGGCGGTTGAGCTCACCCTTGAGCTGCTCGTTGACGCGGACGACCTGCTGGTGCAGCTCCTGCAGGCGCCGGGGAAAGCGGATCGCCCAGCCCTTGTCGCGAAAGTAGCGCTTGATCTCGCCCAGCACGGTCGGCGTGGCAAAGGTCGTGAACTCGTTGCCGAGGTCGGGATCGAAGCGATCGATGGCCTTGATCAGGCCCAGGAACCCGACCTGGACCAGGTCGTCGAGCGGCTCGCCCCGGTTCTGGTATTTGCGCGCCAGGAAGTAGACCAGGCCCTCGTAGCCACGAACCAGCCGCTCGCGGATGCGGGCCTTCTCGTCAGGGTCGGTGGTTTCCCGGTAGCGGCGATGGAGCGCACGCAGCTCCTCCCGCTCGGCGGGCGTGGGCGAGCTCAAGGTATGGCCCTCTACGCTAGACGTAGGACGAAGAGAGCGTCAGCCGAGGAGGTACTTGACCATCCGGAGGTGGACGCGGCCGCGGCCGGCGTCGACCGAGGAGCGGAAGTCGTCCACGAAGAAGCGGATCATCTCCTGCGCCATGCGCTGCATCTCGCGGTCCTGCTCGCGAGCCTGCTGCAGCACGCGCTCCCGCCGCTCGGCCAGCGCGCGCTGGCGCTGATGCTCGGCGCTCGGGCCGATTGCCTCGACCTCAACCGCGATCCCCTTGTCGGTCTTGCCGTAGCTGACCTTGATCTGGGCCCCGCTGTTCGGCCCCCAGATCTCGGCGCAGGCCTCGATCGTGCTGTCGCAGGCCTGGGCAAGCGCGATGCTGAGCTCGTCCAGGTCCTCGAGGCTGAAACCGAGGGTCGAACCCAGGCAGGCAGCCACCCGCTTGGCGGCCGAGATGTACTCGGCATCGGCCGGAAGCTTCAGCTCGGCGAGGAACTCACCGCGTCGCATATCCCCCAACCCCTCAGCTCTCCGTCGTCGGCGCCACCGGTCCGGGGCCGGCCTTGGTCGGAGGCTCTTCGCTCTCGAGCTCGGCCCGCCGCCGGCGGGCCGCGGTCACGCCCTCCTGGACCGCGCGCCGGACCGGGTGCTCGGGGTCGCGCACGGCGCCGCGGGCGCGGCCGGTCAGCTCGATGGTCTGTGAGCGCAGGGATTCGACCTGATCCCGCCCGGGCCCCGAGGCCAGGTAGGCCCCGGCCACGAGGCCGATCAAGCCGCCGATGAAGAATCCGAGGCCGAAGCCGCCGCCACCGCCGCTGCTTTCGTTCTGGTTAGCCATTGCCGCCGCCCCCTTTAATCAGGCTCATCAAACCGATCTTGACCCCATGCCAGCCAGCGCGGACGCCCTTGGACGTCTCGGTTGCCGCTTCCTCGAGCTGGTCGCCCAGCCGGGAGGCGCCGCCCCCGGCCGTGCGCAGCGCCACGTTGACGCCCGCCGTGATGTCGTTCACGTTGCCCAGACTTCCTCTCACCTCGGGCAGGGTCTCCCTGAGTTCTTCATTGGCGGTCAGCAGCAGATCCTCCATGGCCGCCAGGGTTCTCGCCAGCCGCAGCAGCGCCAAGCACAGCACCAGCGCCACCAGCAGGCTGCCGAGCCCGATGGCGAAGAACATGAAGTTCAGCACGTGCTTACCCCCAAAACCCTGCGCCCAAAACTATCGAAAGCGTATCGGGAGCCTCGGCGCCAGGGGAGCCAGCGCAAGCACGAAGAGAAGCGCAGGCACCAGGTTGGCGTTTCCGAAGCGGAGCGAGGGGAGGCCGAGGTAGTCCCAGAGCTGGCCGAGGCCGACGCCGAGAGTGGTCAGGATGAGCACCGGCAGATAGGCGCGGCGCCGGTAGGGGAAGACCGCGTAGAGCAGCTGGGAGGCGATCAGCACCACCAGCACCTGGACGATCAGGGCGGGGGCGGCGTTAGCCAACGGCCGAGAGAGGATCCCGGGGGACGGAGGCCGTGGGTTGTCCTGGTAATACCAGGTGGGTCCTCTGCCTTTGGTTGTCGACGTCCCGGCGCGCGGGCTTGCCGTCCCCTCCGGACTCCGAGGTCCCGATACGGTGACTGTTGGGCAACGCGCACATTAGCCACCGCCCCGGCCGGGAGAGTCCGATCATACCCACGCCACCCCTGGGCTAATCCGGTTTGGGTGCTGAGACTTTGATGTGCAGCTCGTCGAGCTGCTTGGGCTCGACCTCGCTCGGCGCCTCCATCATCAGGTCGGTCATCGACTGCGTTTTCGGGAATGCGATCACGTCCCGGATGTTGTCGGTGCCGACCAGCATCATCACCACGCGGTCGATGCCCCAGGCGATTCCGCCATGGGGCGGCACGCCGTAGTCGAACGACTCCAAGAGGTAGCCGAAGCGATCGCGGATCTGCTCGGGCGACAGGCCAAGGATCTGGAAGATCCGCTCCTGCATCTGGGGGTCGTAGATCCGAAGGCTGCCGCCGCCCAGCTCGTAGCCGTTGAGCACGATGTCATAGGCGTGCGCGCGGACGTCGTAGGGACGGTCTTCGATCAACGCGAAGTCCTCCGCCACCGGCCGCGTGAAGGGGTGGTGGGCGTAGGTCAGCTTGCCCTCGTCGTCCTCTTCGAAGAGGTAGGTCGGCGTGATCCAGACGAAGCGCCACTCGTCCTCGCGGACCAGGCCGCGCCGGCGCGCGATCTCGGAGCGGATCAGGCCCATCACGACCTCGGCCCGCCGCCGGCGGTCGGCTGAGATCAGAACCAGGTCTCCCCGGCCCGCGCCGGTGGCCTGGTGGATGGCCGCGATCTCCGACTCACTGAGGTTCTGCGCGCCAGGACCGCCCGGCAGCCAGAACAGGCCCTTGCCGCCGGCTCCGCGCGCGATCGTGACCAGCTCGTCGATCTCGCGCCGGGAGAGCTCCTGGCCGCCGGGCACGGCGAGGGCGCGGACGACGCCACCTTCGGAGATGATCGACTGGAAGACGCGGAAGTCGGTGTCCCGGAGCACGTCGGTGACGTCGGCGATCTCGAGCTCGTAGCGCAGGTCGGGCTTGTCGCTTCCGTAGCGGAGCAGCGAGTCGCGGATGTTGAGCCGCGGGAACGGCGTCTTCAGCTCGACGCCGAGGATCTCCCTCCAGAGGCGCGCGAAGAGACCCTCGTTGAGGCGGTAGATGTCCTCCTCGTCGGGAAACGACATCTCGACGTCGAGCTGCGTGAACTCGGGCTGACGGTCGGCGCGCAGGTTCTCGTCGCGAAAGCACCGGGCGATCTGGTAGTAGCGCTGGATCCCGGCCACCATCAGGATCTGCTTCAGCACCTGCGGCGCCTGGGGCAGCGCGTAGAACTCACGCGGGTGGAGGCGCGACGGCACCAGGAAGTCGCGGGCGCCACCGGGGCTGGTCTTGCCCAGGATCGGCGTCTCGACCTCGATGAAGCCCTGGTCGGTCATATAGGCGTGGATGACCTTGTTGACGCGGTGGCGCGTCTCGAGGTTGTGCAGCATCGAGGGCCGCCGGAGGTCGAGATAGCGATACCTAAGGCGCAGCTTCTCGTCCGCTTCTTCGTCGTCTTCGATCGGGATCGGCGGCGGCTTGGCGCGGCTGAGGATCTCGACCGCGGTGGCGAAGACCTCCACCTCGCCGGTGGCCAGCCGCGGGTTCTCCATCCCGGCCGGGCGGCGCTCGACGCGGCCCCGGACGTGGACCACGTACTCGCCGCGCAGCTCCTGGGCCGCCGCGTATGCCTCGGGTTCGACGTTGGCCCCGTTGATCGTGACCTGGACGACGCCCCAGCGGTCGCGGAGGTCGATGAAGATCAGGCCGCCGTGGTCGCGGCGGGTGGCCACCCAGCCGTAGAGGTCGACCTCGCGGCCGGCGTCGGAAGCGCGCAGCTGGCCGCACTTGGGCGCCGTGAACCCGCTCACTCGGAGCCCCCGAAAAATCGGCAGATCTTTTGGGGTGAGCTCATCACTCGGCCTCCAGCACCGATGGCAGCTCGTCCCAGCTCAGCTCACGCTGCTCGCCGCCCGCGAGCTCCTTGAGCTGGACGGCGCGGCGCTCGGCCTCGGCGCGGTTGAAGATCGCGACCCAGCGCGGGCCGAGCCGGTTGGCGGATCGCATCTTGGCCTTGAGGCTGCGGGCGCTGTAGTCGACCGCGGTCGGCACCGCCGTCCGCGCCAGCCGTCCCACCTCGGCCGCCTCGACGTCGAGTCCGGTCTCCGCCGGCAGCACCAGCAGCTGCGCCGCGGGCGCCGGGATCACGTGCTCGCCCTCCTCGGCCATCATCAGGACGACCCGCTCGATGCCGGCCGCGAAACCGACCGCGGGCGTGCTCGCCCAGCCCAGCGCCTCGGCCAGGCCGTCGTAGCGCCCGCCGCCGCCGAGCGAGTTCTGTGCCCCGCCGATGGCCTCGTGCTGGAGCTCGAACACGGTGCGCGTGTAGTAGTCCAGGCCGCGCACCAGGTGGGGGTTGAGCACGTACTCGATGCCGGCCGCGTCCAGCAGCCGGCGGACGTCGGCAAAGGCCGCCGCGCAGGCGTCGCAGAGGTGGTCGGTGATCCGCGGCGCTTTGGCCTTCAGCGCCTGGCAGCGCGGCTCCTTGCTGTCGAGCAGGCGCAGCGGGTTGCGCTCGAGACGGTCCTGGTCGTCCGCGCCAAGCTCGTCCTTGTGCGGGCGGTAGTACTCGACCAGCTTGTCGATGTAGGCCGGCCGGCAGTTCTGGTCGCCGATCGAGTTGAGCTCGAGGCGGATGCCGCTGAGGCCGAGGCCGCCCATCCAGGTCTGCGCGATCTCGATCACCTCGGCGTCGAGCGCGGGCGAGGCGTCGCCGATCGCCTCCACGTTGAGCTGGTGGAACTCGCGATAGCGTCCGGCCTGGGGCCGGTCGTAGCGAAACATGGGGCCGATCAGGAACAGGCGGACGGGCTGTGCACCCTGGTCGAGGTGGTGCTCGAAATAGGCGCGGACGACGCCCGCGGTCGCCTCCGGGCGCAGCACCAGCTCGTCGTCGCCGCGCTTGACCAACCGGAACAGCTCCTTACCCCCGGCATCGGTGTCGGCGCCGATGCCACGCTCGATCAGCGCCGATCGCTCCAGGATCGGGGTCTCGATCTCCTGGTAGCCGCAGCCACGCAGCAGGTCGTGGGCGGTTCGCTCGACGACCGACCAGGCCGCCAGCTCGGCGGGGAGGATGTCGCGGACCCCACGGGCGGCCTTGATCGGCTGAGTCGGGGGCATGGGGCGATTTTAGAGTTGGATCGGAATGTCACTC
Source organism: Candidatus Dormiibacterota bacterium (assembly GCA_036378395.1). Classification (GTDB taxonomy): domain Bacteria; phylum Chloroflexota; class Dormibacteria; order Dormibacterales; family Dormibacteraceae; genus DASUWN01. Next base: position 13,844 of record DASUWN010000098.1, read on the forward strand.
CTGACGCGGCTGCTCAGCGACCTGGCCGACCTGGCCGAGATCGAGGACCGCCCCTACATGGGCGGCTGGTGCTTGCTCGCCGGCGGCCGGATGTTCGCGGTCGTCCAGGGCGCTCGAGTGTGGTTCTTCACCGACGAGCGAAACCGCTTCGACTTTGTCCGGCGGGGCATGGTCGCCTACGCCTCCAACCCGGCGATGGAGCTCGGCCGCTTCTACGAGGTCCCGCCGGAAGTCCTGGGCGACTCCGACCAGCTGCGCGCCTGGGCGCGGAAGGCGCTGGCGGCTAGAGGAACGGGTTGAGCTGCCGCTCGCGGCCGATGGTGGTCGCGGGACCGTGGCCGCTGAAGACCCGCGAGTCGTCGGGCTGAGTCAGGAGCTTGGTCTTGATCCCCTCGAGCAGGGCCCGGCCGTCCGAGTTGTGGAAGTCGGAGCGGCCGATCGAGCCGGCGAAGAGCGCGTCGCCGGTGAAGATGGCGCCGTCGATCCGCAGCGAGACGCCGCCCGGACTGTGGCCCGGCGTGTGCAGCACCTCGAACTCGAGCGAGCCGGTGCTGTAGGGCTCGCCCTCTTCGAGCAGGTCGATGCGCTCGACGCGCGGAAACTCGGCCGGAAACTGGCGGCGCAGCGGCTTGCCTTCGGCGATCACCTCGCGCTCGGCCGGGTGAACCGCCACCGGGAGCTCGGGCCATTCCTCGAGCAGCTCGGGCAGCCCCGCGATGTGGTCGACGTCGGTGTGGGTGAGCAGGATCGCGCGCACGTTGGCGCCCAGGGAGCGCGCCTGCTCGACGATCAGCTCCGGCTGCAGGTGCGCATCGATGACGACGGCGTCGCTCGTGGCCTCGTCGAGCACCACGTAGGAGTTGGTACCGAACTGGCGATCGTGCGTCGATTCGATCCGGATCGTCATAGCCGCCGCCTGACGACCACCCACTTGCCGGCTTCGCGGTAGGGCTCGAACCCGGCCCTGAGGTACATCTCGAGCGGGCCGCGCCAGTTGGCCTGCGCGGTCTCGCCGGCGGCCAGCGGATAGCCCTCGGCGAACTCGAGGCCGGCCGCGCGCATCCGGTCCAGGGCGGCCTCCAGCAGGCGGCCGGCGAGGCCGTGGCCGCGATAGGGCGAGGAGACGACGAAGCAGGCCAGCGAGCCCACCCCGTCCTGCTCGCCAGGATCGAGGCCGAACTTGGCTTTGATCCCGGCCAGCCGGGTCACCGTGCCCCAGTGGCACCACGCCACCGGCTTGCCTTCCGCGTACGCGAGCAGGGCGGTCAGCTCCCCGCGGTCAATGCGCTCGCTGACCTCGGCCCGGTTCTGCTCGGGCGTGCGGTCCTCCTCGCTGTCGATCATTGGCGTGGCGCAGTAGCAGGCCGCCCAGACGGGGTAGTCGCGAAAGGCGTCGTGGTCGAAGAAGCTCTGATAGTCGCCGAGGCGCTCCGGTGTGACATCCGCGATCTCGATCGGCCCGATCCGCTCGCGGCGCGCGATCTCGGCCTGGGCGGCGGGGTCGGCTGCGAGGCGCAGCCCGGGCAGCACGTAGCGGCCCTCGGCGGCCAGAAAGGCCACGCCCGGCCCCTCGCCGCTCCACGTCAGCCGGACCCGAGTTCCGCCACCGGCCGGCTCGAGCGCGTACTCCAACTCGTGCTCGGGCGCCTCCGCGTAGCGCGGCGCGAAGGTGAACCGCGTCCGCAGCCGCAGCCGGCGCTCGGGCTCGATCGCCAAGACCTCCGACTCCTCGGCGCTCTGTCCGTCATCCCCCACCCAGCGGATCCGCGCACCCGGCTCGAACGCGCCCTCGGCCCGCAGCCCGTGGTACCAGGCCCGGGGACCAGCACTGACGAGCTCATTCCAGACCACCGCCGGCGCGACCGGCAGCTCGATCTCCGAGGTCCCGCTCACCCGGGGTCCCCGAAAAATCGCGAGATTTTTTGGGGTTTGCTCACCCGGCTTCGCGGGCCACGGTATGGACGTCGCGGACCTGCTCGAGCTTCTCCATCAGGCGCGACAGCTGGGCCAGGGAGTCGATCTCCACCGTGGCGGAGACTACCGCGGTCTTGTCGTCATAGACGTGGACGGAGGCGGCGGACATGTTGACGCGGTTCTCGGCGACCACGGTGGCGATGTCGCGGAGGAGGCCGGTCCGGTCCCAGGCCTCGATCTTGATCGCGACCGGGTAGAGGTGACCCGACTCCGACTCCCAGTCGACTGGGACCACGCGCTCCTCATCGGCGACGTTGATGGCGTTGATGCAGTCGCGGCGGTGGACGGTGACGCCCTTACCGCGGGTGGTGTAGCCGATGATGGCGTCGCCCGGGACCGGCTGGCAGCAGGGTGCGATCCGGGTATGGATCCCCCGCTCCCCGTGCACCAGGACGCGCGGGGTCGGCTTGACCTGAGGGATGAGCGGGATCGAGCGGAGGATGTCGTCGTCCCCGGCCGGGGCTACCGCCATCCGCATCACGACCGAGTGGGTGGAGAGGTCGCCGTAGCCGATCGCGGCCAGGAAGTCGTCCGCGGCCAGGAAGTGGTGCTGGCGCGCCATCTCGTCGAGCTTTCCCTCCGGCAGCTGGGCCAGCGTCAGCCGGTGCATACGGTGGAGCTCCTTCTCGAGCAGGTCGCGGCCCTTGGCCACGTTCTCCTCGCGCGCCTGCGACTTGAACCACTTGCGAATCCGCTCTCGGGCGGAGGCGCTCTTGACGAAGCCGAGCCAGTCCCGGCTGGGGCCATGCGGCGCCTTGGTGGTCAGGATCTCGACGATCTCGCCGTTCTTGAGCTCGTACTCGAGGGGGACCATCCGGCCGTTGACCTTGGCTCCGATGCAGCGGTGGCCGACCTCGGTGTGGACGCGGTAGGCGAAGTCGACCGGCGTCGAGCCGGCCGGGAGGTTGTAGACGTCGCCCTTGGGCGAGAAGACGAAGACCTCGTCCTGGAAGAGGTCGACGCGGACCGCATCCACGAAGGACTCGGCGTCGGAGACCTCCTTCTGCCAGTCCATCAGCAGCCGGAGCCAGCCCAGCTTCTGGTCGAAGCGGGTCGGCGCGTCCCCCTCCTTGTAGGTCCAGTGCGCGGCGACGCCGAACTCGGCGATGCGGTGCATCTCGAAGGTGCGGATCTGGATCTCGATCGGCTCGCCGGTGTGCGACACCACCGTGGTGTGCAGCGACTGGTAGCCGTTCGACTTCGGCATCGCGATGTAGTCCTTGAAGCGCCCCGGCAGCGGCTTCCAGAGCGAGTGCACGACGCCCAGCACGCCGTAGCAGTCCTTCACGGAGTCGACCAGCACGCGAATCGCCTGCAGGTCGTAGATCTGGCTGAAGTCCTTCTCGTCGCGGGTCATCTTTTGCCAGATCGAGTACATATGCTTGGGCCGGCCGGTGATGTCGGCCCGCATGTCGATCTTCTCCAGCTCGCGAGCCAGGATCTCGCGCAGGTCGGAGACCAGCCGCTCGCGCTCCGGGCGCTTACGGGAGACCCGGTTCACCACATCGGCGTAGGCGTCCGGCTCGAGGTGGCGGAAGGCGAGGTCTTCCAGCTCCCACTTGAGCTGGCCGATGCCGAGCCGGTGGGCGAGCGGTGCGTAGATCTCCAGCGTCTCCTTGGCGATCCGGCGGCGCTTGACCTCGGGCAGCGGGTCCAGCGTCCGCATGTTGTGGAGGCGGTCCGCGAGCTTGATCAGAACCACGCGGACGTCCTCCGCCATGGCCAGCAGCATCTTGCGGATGTTTTCGGCGTGCAGCTGCTGGCTGGAGCGGAAGGAGATCCGCGAGAGCTTGGTGACGCCCTCCACCAGGTGCGCGACGTCGGTCCCGAAGTCGCGCCGGACCTCCTCCAGCGTGAGCGCGGTGTCCTCGACGGTGTCGTGGAGCAGGGCCGCGGCCAGGGTGGCGGCGTCGAGGTTGAGGTCGGCCAGGATCGAGGCGACCTCAAGCGGGTGCTGGACGTACTCCTCTCCGGAGAGCCGGCGCTGGCCGGCGTGGGCCTGGGCCGCCGCCTCGTAGGCCCGCGAAACCACCTCCCGCTCGTCGGGCTCGAGGTGGGCGGCAATCCGTAGGAGCTCCGAGATGCTCACGCGTTCACCGTTCTTACCAGAAGCGGCTGCAGTTCAAGCGAGCGAGCCATAGACTATCGGCCGCCATGTTGCAAGGTGGCCGGATGCCTCGCCTGTCGGTGCCGCTCGCCCTTTTCACGGGCGCGGCGACCGCGATCCTGGCGGGCGCCAGCCTCAACGTGGACGGCCGGACCGGGGAGACCGTGCTGCCCGCGCTCCTGGTGGCGCTGCTCAGCTTCGGCGCCGGCGTCGGCTTCCGCTGGTGGAAGTACGCGCTGGGCGTGGCGCTGGCCGGGCTGGTGCTCAACTTCTGGACCTACCACTTCAACCTGACAACGCCTGGCCTGCGCATCAACGTCGCCGGCGAGCTGGCGCTGGCCGCGGGCGGGATGCTTTCCTTCCTCGCCTACAGCCGGGTCAACGAGGACATCCACCGCCGGATGGAGGACCTCGAGCGCCTCAACAAGCGGCTCGAGGAGCAGCACCGGGTCTTCCTCGCCGCCACCGAGGACACGACCATGCAGACCGGCGGCCTACCCGAGCTGGCCGGCAACACGGCGCGCCAGACCGGCGCCGCCGTCTGCTGCTACTACCTGCTCTCGCCGGAGGGGACGCACTTCCTGCCCCAGGCGCCGGGCTTCGGCCTCGGCTCGCTGCAGCCGCAGCCGGTCGACCGCCGCCGCCAGGGAGACCCGGTGCTGACCGCGATCGAGGCCAACCAGGAGTTCTTCACTTCCACCGCCTCCGACCTGCGCAGCCTGTTCAGCCTGATGTCGCCCGACGTCCGCATGGAGAACGCGCTGGTGGTGCCGATCCGGGTGGGCGACAACATCGGTGGCTTCGTCCTGGTCGCCAACAAGGCGGGCGGCTTCAGCCAGGACGACCGCCGGCTGGCGATGACGCTGGCCATGCGCGCCGGCCAGCACCTGGCCACCCTGCACGCGGTGGCGCTGAGCAAGAAGGAGGCGGAGCGCTACGCGCTGCTCAACGACCTGATCAAGAAGGCCTCCGGGCTGAGCTTCGACGGGGTCCTGCAGCTGGTGCTCGAGGGCTGCGGGGCGCTCGTCCCCCGCGACTCGGCACGGATCGCGATCTTTGGTCC
>DASUWN010000099.1:0-11854 GCA_036378395.1 Candidatus Dormiibacterota bacterium
GACGGGCGGCGGCTGGAGGCGCGGACGGTGATCTGGACCGCCGGCGTGCGGGCGGCCGACCTGGGCGGTGCGCTGGGTGTCCAGCTGGCGCGCTCGGCGAGGGTGCCGGTGCTGCCCACGCTTCAGCTCGAGGGCCATCCCGAAGTCTTCGTGATCGGCGACCTCGCCTCGCTCGAGCAGGACGGCCAGCAGCTGCCGATGCTGATCCCGGTCGCGATGCAGGAGGCCAAGCAGGTGGGCCAATCGATCGGGCGGATGGTGCGCGGCGAGCCGGCGGAGCCCTTCCGCTACCGCGACCCCGGGATCATGGCCACCATCGGGCGCAACTCGGCGGTGGCCCAGCTGGGACGCGTCAAGCTCTCGGGCTTCCTCGGCTGGCTGATGTGGCTGGGCGTCCATCTGGTCAACGTGGTCAGCTTCCGCAACCGGGTGGTGGTCCTCGTGAACTGGGCCTGGGACTACCTTCTCTTCGACCGGCCGGTGCGGCTGATCGTGCGGGCCGAGGAGAGGCCTATGCCAGGCTCGGAAGCGCCTCGGCGCCGCGCTCGAGGCGGGCGGGCTGGCGCGCGTTGAACCAGTCCAGGACCGCGATCGCGCCCCACAGGACCACGATGCCGACCACCTGCACGGGCTCGATGGTCTGCGCCGGCTTGACCAGATATAGGTTGACCAGGACGCCGGTGATCGGGAAGGCCAGCTCGGCCAGGGTCGCCATCGAGGCCGGGGTGCTGGCCAGGCCCCGGTAGTAGAGCAGCATCGCGAGCAGCCCGGGCAGCAGCGCCACCGCCAGGTAGTAGGGCACGTCGGCGCCGCGGTACTGACCGAACCCCCCGCCGCCGGCCATCAGCAGGAGGACGATCGCCAGCGCCGGGAAGCCGGTCGTGAAGCGGAGCGCCGTCACCGCGGTGAAACTGACGTCCTTGAGGGCGAACCGCCCGAAGACCGTCGCCGCGCCCCACAGCGCGGAGGCGCCGAGAGCGGCGAGGGCGGCCGCGATGTGGAAGTCGGCCCAGGCGTTCTGGGGATGGAACGGGTCGGGGACCGCGATCAGGTAGGCGCCGAAGATCGCGATCGGGATCAGCACGTACGCGGCCGGCGCCAGCCGCTCGCGCAGCCAGAGCGCGGCCAGCAGGATGGCGACGATCGGCTGCGTCTTCTGCAGCAGCAGCGTCTCGATGAAGTGGCCGTAGGTGAAAGAGAGGGTGAAGAGCACGGTGGCCAGCGCCGAGGCGCCAACGCCGATGCAGACGATTGCGACCCACTCGCTCCGCGTCAGGCGCCGGATCTCGCGCCAGGCGATCCAGATCAGCGGGATCGAGCAGACGGTGAGGATCAGGTGCTCCATGAAGACGACCTGGGTCGAGGCGACCAGGCTGTTGCTCGACAGGTGCCGGAGGATGGTCGGGCGCCAGAGCGTGTCGGTGCCCCAGAGCATGGCCGCCAGCGCGACCAGGACCACCGCGAAGCGATCGATCAGCGAGCCCACGGGCAACTAGCCTAGGCGGTCTCGCAACCGGGCGGCGGGCGCGGCTTCGATTGGCTATGTTGGGGTCGCTGTGGCGCGCCGCAAGTTCTGGGGCTGGGGCAATGAGGGTGACGGACTCTCGGATCCCGAGATCGAGCAGCTCGGCCGGCTGATCGGCAGCCGGTTCGGGCTGACCGACCTGCGCCTACTGCCGGCGCCCCGGATCGAGGACGTCGAGCTGGCGGCGCCGCGGCTCTCGCCGCCTGCCACGCTGGCCGAGGTGTTTACCGACGACCGCTGGGAGCGCGCCCAGCACACTTACGGCAAGTCCTTCGCCGACCTCGCGCGCGGCCTGCGCGGGGACTACCGGCACGCGCCCGACCTGGTCGCCTACCCCCGCACCGAGCAGGACGTCGCGCGGGTGCTCGAGTGGTGCTCGTCGCAGCGGGCGGCGGCGATCCCCTTCGGTGGCGGCTCGAGCGTCGTGGGTGGAGTCTCGCCGGAGGTCGGCGAGGGCTACGCCGGCGTGGTCAGCATCGACCTGGGGCGGCTGGACCGGGTGCTCGAACTCGACCGCGACTCGCGGGCGGCGCGGATCCAGGCCGGCGTGCTCGGGCCGGCCCTGGAAGCCCAGCTGCGGCCGGAGGGGCTGACGCTGCGCCACTTTCCCCAGTCGTTTGAGTTCTCGAGCCTGGGCGGCTGGATCGCGACCCGCTCCGGCGGCCACTACGCGACGCTCTTCACGCACATCGACGAGTTCGTCGAGAGCCTGCGCGTGATCACGCCGCGCGGCGTCTACGAGACGCGGCGGCTCCCGGGTTCGGGCGCGGGAACCGACCCCAACCGGCTGATGATCGGCTCCGAGGGCATCCTGGGCGTCATCACTGAAGCCTGGATGCGGCTGCAGGACCGGCCCCGGTTCCGGGCCAACGCTTCGGTGGAGTTCGACTCCTTCGAGGACGGCTGGCGGTCGGTGCGCGACATCCTCCAGAGCGGACTCTGGCCCGCCAACTGCCGGCTGCTCGACGCCACCGAGGCGCTGATGAGCGGCAGCGGCGATGGCAGCGCCTCAGTCCTGATCGTCACCTTCGAGTCGGCCGACCATGAACTCGACGCCTGGCTGGCGCGGGCACTCGAGATCTGCCGGGAGCACCGGGGCCAGGTGCCGGAGGCGGCGGGGACGAGCACCGACGCCGAGGCGGCGCGCCAGGGCGCCGCCGGCATGTGGCGGGACGCCTTCATCCGCGGCGGCCACGTCGCGGACGCGCTGGTCCGGCTCGGGCTTCTGCGGGAGACCTTCGAGACCGCCATCACCTGGGAGCGCTTCCCGGCCTTCCACGCCCGGTTGATGGAGGTGATCGAGGGGGTCACCCGCGAGCAGTGCGGGCAGGCCGTGGTCTCCTGCCGGTTCGCTTTCGCCTACCCCGACGGTCCGGCACCTTACTACACGCTGTTCGCGCCTTCGTCGCACGAGCGCCAGGTCGAGCAGTGGTACGCGATCAAGAAGGCGGTTTCCGAGGAGATGATCAAGCTCGGCGGGACGATCACGCACCACCATGCGGTAGGACGCGACCACCGGCCCTGGTACGACCTGGAGCGGCCGCCGCTCTTCGCGGAGGCGCTCCGCGCCGCCAAGAAGACACTCGACCCGGCGGGCGTCATGAACCCCCGGGTGCTGATCGACCCTTGAGCTACTCCGAGGTCTTCCGGACCCGCGGCGTGAAGCCGCTGGTCAGCGCCATGGTGCTGGCCCGTTTCGGGGGCCAGGCGTACGGCCTGATCCTGGTGCTGTTCGCCCTCGACCGCTTCCACTCACCCGCGCTGGCTGGGCTGGTGGGGCTGGTCGGCATCCTCCCCGGGCTGGGGCTGAGCCCGATCGCGGGTGCGCTGCTCGATCGGTTCCGGCGCTCGACGCTGGTCGTCGTCGACTACCTCCTGGGCGCCCTGACCGGTCTGACCCTGGCGCTGCTTGCGGTCACGGGCACGCTCAACCCGCCCCTGCTGCTGCTGGTGGCCGCCATCTCGTCGCTGACCATCCCGTTCGCCCTGGCCGGACCGCGCTCGCTGCTGCCGATGCTGCTCGAGCGGCGGCTCTGGGATCGCGGCAACGCCATCGACTCGGCGACGCTCCGGCTGACCTCGATCCTCGGACCCGCGCTGGGCGGCCTGGTCGTCGCCTGGGTCGGCGCAACCGCCGCCGTCGCCGCCGTGGGCGCGACCTGGATGCTGGCCGGGCTGTTCCTCACCCGCGTCCACGAGCCGCCGGTGACGCCACCGGAAAGTCACGTGCTCAGCGAGTCATGGCAGGGGCTGCGCTACGTCTTGCGCAACCGGGTGCTGCGCAACCTGAGCGTGGTGATGCCGCTGGCCAACATCACGATGGGCATCCTGCTGGTGGCGCTGCCGGTACTGGTCCTGACCCGGCTCCACGGCGGCCCGGCGCAGGTCGGGCTGCTCTGGTCGGTCGCCGGGCTGATGGCGGCGGCGGGCAATGTCACCGCCGGCCGGGTCCGGACCGAGGGCCGCGAGAACCGGATCATGGCCGCCGGGATGGCCTTGAGCGCGCTGCCACTGCTGCTGGTCGCCGGCACGCCCTCGCTCCTGCTGGCCGCCGCCGGCATGGCGCTGTTCGGGCTTTGCAGCGGTCCGGTCGACGTCGCCATGTTCGGACTCCGGCTGCGGGCGTCCGACAGCGCCTGGTTCGGGCGCGCGATCTCGATCTCGATCGCGATCTCCTTCGCCGGCAACCCCATCGGCTCCGGCCTCGCCGGACCTCTGATCGGATGGGGCGTGGGGCCCGCGATCGTGGTCGCGGCGCTGGCATCTCTGGGCGCCGGCGTCCTCGCCTGGCCGCTGCTGCGCCCGGCGGCGGTCACAACCGTCCCCCCGGCGGTGCTGAGGGAGGAGGAGGTGCCGGCCGCTGTCTAAGCTCGCGAAGTCCCTGGCGATCGTGCTGCTGCTTGCCCTGGCGGGCGCCTGCACCAATTCGTCCACGCCCAAGCCGGAGACGGTGCTCCAGGAGTCAGGCCAGGCGATGGCGAAGGTCAAGAGCGTCAGCGCCGACATCGCCTTTGGGCCCGGCCTCAGCTTTCAGGGCTTTACCCTCAGCTCGGCGACGAGCAAGATTCAGGTCCCCGGTGACAGCGACACCGTGATCAAGGTCAAGCAGCAGGACTTCCTGGTCGACGTCGAGGTGATCACCAGCGGCGGCCACGTCTGGATCAAGGTCCCGTTCGGCAGGTTCACCGAGGTGACGCCCGACGAGGCGGCGCAGCTGCCCAGCATCGGCGGGCTCTTCGACGCTCAGCATGGCCTGCCCGCGCTGCTGCCGCAGGGCCAGTCGCCGGCCGCCGACGGCAGCGAGCAGATGGGCGGCGTCGACTGCGACCGGGTCAAGACCACCTACACCGCCGACCAGGTCGGCCAGGCCCTGGGCGGCCTCAAGCCCGCCAGCGACATCCAGGCCCGGCTCTGGGTCGGCCACGACGACCACCTGCTGCGCCGGGTGGTGCTCACCGGCCAGCTGACCAGCGCCGGGGCCGCCAGCAGCGTCGACGTGCACCTGCACGACTTCAACCAGCCTGTCAGCATCGCGACGCCCGGAGGCGCGACCGGAGGGTGAAGCAAGAACTCCGCCGATCCTGGCGCCCGAGGCGTTAGCCGGCGGTGAGAAGCGCAGCGAGCGCACCGATTGGTGCGTGAGCGAGCATCGCAGGCGCCGGTGGCAGTTATCGGGTGCCCGGGCGGCGGAGGGCGTCGGCACTCTCCGGCCGCGTCTCCTGCTACTCCTTAGCCTGGCCGCCGGCGCGCTCTTCCTGGGCGCGCTCGACGCCTACGCGGTCGCCACCCTGCTGCCGCACATGCTGGCCGACCTCAACCTCTCGGTCGACCATCTGGAGCAGGCGTCGCCGATCGTGGCCGGGTTTCTCGGCGGCTACGTGGTCGCGATGCCGCTGCTGGGGGCCTTCTCCGACGCGCGGGGACGGGTGCCGGCGGTTCTGATCGCTCTGGCCGTGTTTGCGGCCGGGTCGGTGCTGACCGGGCTGGCAGGGTCGCTGTTCTGGCTGGTGGCCGGCCGCACGGTGCAGGGCCTGGGCGGCGGTGCCCTGGTGCCGCTGGCGCTGGCTATGGCCGCCGACTCTGCCGCGGGGCCAGCCCGGGTGCGGGCGCTGGGGGCGGTGGCGGCGGTCCAGGAGGCGGGGAGCGTCATGGGGCCGGTGTACGGGACCGTCCTGGCTTTGTGGCTGGCGCGGTTCGGGGGTTGGCGGGCGGTCTTCCTGATCGACCTCCCGATCGCGGTGGTGCTGGCAATCGCGATCTGGTTCCTGCGCCCCGCAGCCCCTCCGCCGCCGCTGCGCGGCGGCATCTCCCCGCCAAGCGGGGAGGAGACCCGGGTCGATTGGCAGGCGGCGCTGCTGCTGGCCTGCGGACTCGGCGCGCTGGTGGCCGGTCTCTACCCGGACAACCCCGAGCTGCACCCGCTCAACCCCTACGCGCCATGGTTCCTGCTTCTCGCCGGCCTGCTGCTCGGGGGCTTCGGCTGGCGGCAGTGGCGCCGGCTGGGACCGTTGCTGCCGAGCCGGGTGCTGCACAGCGCGGGATTCTGGGGCGCGCTGGGCGTCAACCTGCTGGTCGGGGGCGGCCTGATGGTGGCCCTGGTCGACATCCCGATCTTCGCCCGCGCCGTCTTCAACGTCGACCAGAACGCGGCCGGGCTGCTGCTGACCTCCTTCCTGGCCGGCGTCCCCCTCGGCGCATTGGCCGGCGGATGGCTGGCCGCGCGGCTGGGGTTTCGGTGGCCGGCGCTGGTCGGTCTGATCCTGGCCTCAGCGCTGTTTTGGGTCCTCGCCGGCTGGGGGGTTGGCGAGCTTCACACACACGTTTGGCTTCTGCGGCGGACCGATGTCGAGCTGATCGGGCTGGGCTTCGGATTCGGACTGGTGATCGCGCCGCTCGCCGCCGCGGCCCTCGCCAGCAGTCGCAGCGAGCACGGGCTGGTCTCGTCCCTCGTGGTCGCGGCGCGGACGATCGGGATGCTGGTCGGCCTCTCCGCCCTGACCGCGTTCGGGCTCTGGCGCTTCAACCAGCTGCTGACAGCACGGCCGCAGCCGCCCGACACCATGTCCCTGAGCGAGCGTCTGCACTACCTGGAGAAGGGCGTGACCCAGGCGCTGCTGGTCGAGTACCACGAGATCTTCCTGATCACCGCCGCGATCTGCCTGGCCGCGGCGGCGGTTTGCGCGCTTACGCTTCGGCCGTCTGAAGAGCCTCGGCCAGCTGGCGCGGGCTGATGTTGCCCCCGCTGCAGATCAGCGCCACCCGCTTCCCTGCCAGCCGATCCTTGAGCTGCAGCGCCGCCGCCAATGACGCGGCGCCGGCGGGCTCGACCAGCGTCCGCGTCTTCTCGACCAGGAGGCGGACCGCTCGCAGCAGGTCCTCGTCGTCGACGAGCACGAAGTCGTCGAGCAGCCGGCTGAGGATCCGCTGCGGCAGCTCGAAGGTGGTGCGAGTGGCGAGACCTTCGGCCAGCGTTGCGTTGGGGCGCTCGAGGAGCTCGCGCTTCTCCCAGGCGTCGTGGGCCGCCGGCGCCTGCCGCGACTGAACACCGATGACCTCGATCTTGGGATCGATCGCCTTGGCCACGATCGCCGCGCCGGCGGCGCCGCTGCCGCCTCCGATGGGGACGACCACGGTGTCGATCCGAGGCTGCTCCTCGAGCAGTTCGAGGGTGTGGGTGCCGACCCCGGCGATCAGGTCGGGCTCGTTGCCGGAGTGGATGTAGCGGTAGCCGTGCTCGTGGGCCAGGGCCTCGCAGTGCTCGCGGGCGTCATCGAAGTCGCGGCCGGTCAGGATCACCTCGGCGCCCAGGTCGCGCATCCCCTCGACCTTGACCGGGTTGGCGTTCTCGGGCGCGCAGATGATCGCCTGCACCCCGAACAGGCGGGCCGCGTAGGCGACCGACTGGCCGTGGTTGCCGGTGCTGGCCGCGATCACGCCGCGCTCCCTGGTGTCTGGATCGAGCTGCCCGACGAGATTGATGCCGCCGCGGACTTTGAAGGCCCCCGTAGGAAGCAGGTTGTCGTGCTTGACCCAGGTCTCGGCGCCGGTCAGGCGGTCGAGATTGGGGTAATGGCGGAAGGGTGAGGGCTGGAGGTGGGCGCCGATCCGGCGCCGGGCCTCGAGGACGTCCTGCAGGGTCGGCTCAGGGAGCGGCTCGGTCACAGGGGCTGGGAGGAACGGATCATGCCGCCGTCGACGTAGTAGGTGCTGCCAGTGACATAGGCGGCGGCGTCGGAGGCCAGGAAGAGCGCGACCTGCGCCACCTCCTCCGGCTTGCCCATCCGCTGGAGCGGGATGAGCATCTGCAGTGCCTTCATTTTCTCGGGATCGGTCAGCGTGCCCTGGTTGATCGGCGTCGATATCGCGCCGGGGGCGACGTTGTTGACGCGGATGCCTTCGTGAGCCAGCTCGATCGCAGCGTCGCGCATCAGCATCCGGAGGCCGCCCTTGGCCGCACAGTAGGGCGCGTAGCCGGGGAAGGGGACGTCCTCGTGGATGCTCGAGATGTTGACGATGGAGCCGCCGCGGCCCTGGTCGCGCATGACCCGCGCCGCCGCCTGGAGGCAGAGGAAGGGGCCTTTGAGGTCGACGGCGATGATCTTGTCCCAGAGCGCCTCCTCGAGGTCGAGCAGCGGCTGGGCGCTCTCGATGCCTGCGTTGTTGACCAGGATGTCGACACCGCCCAGCTCCTTCGTGACCTGGTCGACCATGCTCTGGACGTCCTGCGCATTGGAGACGTCCGCCTTGATCGCGATCGAGCGCCGGCCATTGCTGCTCAGCGTTGCGCGAGCTGGCAGGCTTCGTCTTCGTAGCCGAGATAGTTGATGGCGACGCTGGCGCCGTGCTGCCCGAAGAGCTGGGCGATCGCGTACCCGATGCCGCTGCCGGCCCCGGTGACGATCGCGGTCTTGCCCTCCAGCTCCACCCATCTATCTTCACCCCGCCGCCTTCTCGACCGCGGGCACCACGACCTCCTCGAGGTAGGCGCGTGCGAACCGGATCACGGTCTGGGCGGCCTGCCACTCGAGCTTCTGCCAGGCCGACTCGTCGTGGTTGATCTGCACTGCCTGCGCGCTGACGAAGGCGCGGTCGGTGGCCAGGCCCGGCGGCGGGCCGAGCGCGGGCTTGGCGGTGGGGGTCGGTTGCGGCGGCGCGGCCGGAGTCGCGCTTGGGGTTGGCGTTGGGCTGGGCGCGGGGAGAAGGGCCACCGGTCCGGCCCGAGGCTGGAGGCGGGAGTGGACGAGGTTCCAGGTGGCGATCGCCAGCGCGGCGACCACGGCGATCTCGGCGACGACCAGGAAGGCGAACTTGCGGCTCATGGCCGCCTGAGGCTAGGCGGGCTCGGCGGAAACCGGAAGCGCCCCTGTTAAGGCCTCGAGGCCGCGCGCGATCGTCTCCATCTTCTTGGGGAAGCTGAACCGCACGTGGTGGCGGCCGAGCTCGGGGTCGTGGAAGAAGCTGCTGGCGGGGACCGTGGCGACGCCGACCGTCTCGATCAGGTGGCCGGCGAAGGCGACGTCATCGTCCCAGCCCAGGCGCTCGATCCCGGCCATCACGTAGTAGGCGCCGTCGGGCTCGCGGACCTCGAAGCCGAGCTTGTCGAGACCGGCGACCATCGCGTCGCGGCGCTCGCGGTACTCCTCGAGCAGCGCGTCATAGAAGCTGGGTGGGAACTTCAGTGCCTGCGCGACGGCGACCTGGAGCGGATGGGCGGCGCCCACGGTCAGGAAGTCGTGGACCTTGCGGATGCCGGCAGTCAGCTCGGGCGGCGCGATGAGCCAGCCGATGCGCCAGCCGGTGACCGAGTACGTCTTACTGGCGCCGCTGATCGTGATCGTGCGCTCGCGCATGCCGGGGAGGGTGGCGATGCTCTGGTGGCGCCCGCTGTAGACCAGGTGCTCGTAGATCTCGTCCGTGATCGCGATCGCGTCGTGCTCGCGGCAGAGGTCCGCGATCAGGAGCAGCTCGTCCTCGCTGAACACCTTGCCGGTCGGGTTGTGCGGAGTGTTGATGACGATGGCGCGGGTCTTGGAGTTGAAGGCGCGCCTGAGCTCTTCGGGATCGAACGACCAGGCCGGCGGCGTGAGCGCGACGTAGCGGGGGACCGCGCCGCTCAGGATGCAGTCGGGTCCGTAGTTCTCGTAGAAGGGCTCGAAGATGATCACCTCGTCGCCAGGGTCGACGGCGGCGAGCATGGCGGCCATCATCGACTCGGTCGCGCCGCAGGTCACGGTGATCTCCGTTTCCGGGTCGATCGCGGTGCTCCACGCCTTCGACTGCTTCTCGGCGATCGCCTGCCGCAATTGGGGCGCGCCCCAGGTCGTCGCGTACTGGTGGAAGCCGGCGTCGAGGGCTGCGTGAGCGGCTTCGACGATCTCCTCGCTGGGCAGGAAGTCGGGGAAGCCCTGCGCGAAGTTGACCGCTCTTTCGGGACCGTTGAGCGCGAGGTTGAGGCGCGTCATCTCGCGGATCACGGACTCGGTGAAGCTGGCGGCTTTGAGGCTGAGCATGTGCGCGCTCTTAGCTGCCCGGTTGCGTGCGCTCGAGGGTGAAATCGGTGCCGCCGCAGTGGCGGCAGCTTTCGGGCTGCTGGAGGCCGTGTTCGGAGTGGCCGCACGCGCGGCAGCTCCAGTGGGTTCGGGTGAAGAAATCGAGCACGTCGGAGCGGCTCAGGATGCCGACCATCTTGCCCTGCGCGCCGAGCACCGGAACGCGGCGGATGCGCTCGCCGGCGAGGAGGCCGGCAGCCTCGACGATGCCGGTGTCCTCGCCGATCGAGATCACGTGCGGGCTCATGATGTCCTGGGCGGTGGCGCCACGTTTGGTGACCACGTCGATCTCGCTCACGATGCCGACCACGGCGCCGTCTTCGCCCATCACCGGGGCGCCGGTGATCTTCTTTTTGGAAAGGGTTTTGGCGATCTCGTCGACCGGAGTCTCGGGGCGGAAGGAGATCACCTTCCGGTTCATCACCTGCTTGACCGGGATCACGGGTTGCTGAGCAGTCTAGAGATGAGGTTTGGGTTGGCGTTGCCGCCGCTGAGGATGAGCGCGGTCTGGGCCTGGCCGTTGCTGTGGGAACGCTTGTTGCTCAGATAGGCTGCAAGCGGGAGCGCGCCGGTGGGCTCGAGGGCGAGCTTGAGGTCGAGCCAGGCGTAGCGGGTGGCTTCCGCGATCTGTTCTTCGCTGACCGTGACGATGTCGTCGACGAGCCCCTGCTCGACGATGACCTCGAAGTTCTTGTGGCCGATGCTGACCGTGCGCACGCCGTCGGCGATCGTGTCGGGGCTGTCGGGGAGCCTCTGGATCTGCCCGGTTTTTAGCGTTCTGGCGGCGTCGTCGGCCCTTTCGGGTTCGACGCCGATGACTCTGATCTGCGGGTTGTGGTGTTTGGCGCTCAGAGCGGTGCCGGAGAGGAGGCCGCCGCCGCCGGTGGGGGCGACGATCGTCTGCGTTTCGGGGTCGTCTTCGAGGACCTCTCTGGCGGCGGTTCCGGCGCCGTGGATGATGTCCCAGTTGTCGAAGGGGTGAACGATCGTGAACCCCGTTTCCTGGGCCGCCTGCTGCAGCTGTTCCTCCCGGTTGGCGAAGGTGATGCCTTCGGTCTTGACTGTTGCGCCGTAGCCGCGCGTGGCGGCGATCTTGGCCGGGTTGGCGTCCTCGGGGATGAGGATCAGGGCGGGCAGGCCGGCGGTTTGGGCCGCCAGCGCGAGGGCCTGGGCGTGGTTGCCGGAGCTGACCGCGATCACGCCCTTGGTGTCGGGATGGGTGGCTTTGAGGCGGAAGACGGCGTTGAAGGCACCGCGGGTCTTGAAGGAGCCGGTGACCTGGAAGCACTCCGGCTTGAGGGTCAGTTGGTCGTGCTGGGGCGGTCGCAGAATGGGAGTACGGCGGATGTGGGGCCGGATGGTTTGGGCGGCTTCGGCGATCTGGGCGGCGTGAGCGGCGAGGTAGTCGGTCTGGGTTTGGGTCATCTTTTATGGCTGGCGGTTTTTCAGGCTAGCCCAGGTTTGGGCTCCAGGCGTCGGTGGCAAGGACCAGGGTGACCGGGCCGTCGTTCTCGATCGTGACCAGCATGTGGGCGCCGAAGCTGCCGGTTTGGGTGCGCACTCCCTGGTCGGTCAGGGCGCTGGCGAAGGCCTCGTAAAGCGCGGCGGCGCGGGTCGGGTCGCCGGCGTCGGCAAAGCTCGGACGGCGGCCGCGGGAGAGGTCGGCATAGAGGGTGAACTGGGAGACGACAAGAGCTTCGCCGTGAACGTCGAGGAGGCTCCGGTTGGACTTGCCGCTGTCGTCGGGGAAGATGCGGAGGTTGGCGACCTTGGCGGCGAG
>DASUWN010000100.1:0-9921 GCA_036378395.1 Candidatus Dormiibacterota bacterium
CCAGCTCGAGCCGCAGCGAGCGGACCGCCGCCCGCGCCAGCTCGGGATCCGCCGCGGCGGCTCGGGCGAGCTCGATCGCCCTCGGCTCAACCTCGGCCTCCGGCAGCGCCTCCCAAGCCAGGCCCACCTCGACCGCGCGGCGGCCGCTGATCTCCTCGCCGAACAGGCTCATCGCGGCCGCGGCCTCGCGCCCGGCGACCCGCGCCAGCAGCGTGAAGTGGCCGCCACCCGGGTGCAGCCCGATCTGCAGGAAGCGGGTGATGATGCGCGCTCCCTCGGACACGATCCGCAGGTCGGTGGCCAGCATCAGGTTGACGCCCGCCCCCACGGCGTGGCCGCGGACGGCGGCGATCGTGGGCGGCAGCAGGTTGCCGACGCGCACGAACGCGCTGTAGGTCTCCCCGAGGGAGCGGTAGCGATCGGGGTGGGCGGGGTCCTGACCGGCGTCCGCCAAGGACTGCCGGTGGGCGCCGGAGCAAAAGGACTGGCCCTCGGCCTGGACCACGACCGCCCCCACCGAGAGGTCGGCGTCGATCGCGTCGCAGGCGTCGAGCAGCTCGCGAACCATGGCCGAGGTGAACGCGTTGCGGCGCTCGGGGGCGGCCAGCGTCAGCACCGCGACTCCACGGTCGACCTCGACCCGGATCTCGCTCACGCGGTGGTCAGCCCCCAGAGGTCCTGGCCGGCGACCGCCCGCCCTAGCTCGACGGCGTGCTCGGCCTCGGTCCCGTCCTGGTCGCGCCAGCGCCAGATGATGGTCGTGTACCGGTGCAGCTCGTGCTCGTGAGTGAAGCCGATCGCGCCGTGGACCTGGTGGGCGATCGCTGCCACGCGCGCCGCCGCGCGGCCGGCGGCCACCTTGGCGGCCCGGACGCGCAGCTCGGAGCCGGCTTCCAGCGCCTGGTCGACCGCGGCTGCGGCCGCAGCCGCCTCGCTCGCCATCTCCGCCATCTCCTGCTGAACCGCCTGGAAACGGTTGATCGGCTGGCCGAACTGGCGGCGCTCGGCGCCGTACTGCACGGTCAGGTCGCGCGCCCGAGCCGCGGCGCCGGCCATCTGGACCGCGCGCAGAAGCGGGCCGGGCTCCATCAAGCGCTCGAAGAGCGACTCGGGCGCGGCATGGTAGGCGGCGATGCGCGCCACCAGGGCGGCCTCGCGGGGTCCAGCCTCGCGCACCTCGGCCAGACCCGCGCGCTCGAACTCGGCCTCGGGATTGGAGGCGCTGAAGACATCGGTGGCCGTCTCGGCCAGCAGGCGCTGCTCCTCATCGAGGTCGGTCCCGAGCGGGCCGCTCGCCGCCAGTGAGCGCGCCACGATCCCGCGCAGGATCTCGTTGGTCCCGCCCCGGAGCGTGAACCCGGGCGCGTGCGTCACCGACTCCCAGTACAGCTTCTGGAAGCCGTCGCCGGCACCGGCGGGAGCCACCAAGTCGCGCGCGACCCCGACCACCTCGACCTCGAACCGCGTCCCGAGGTCCTTGACGAGCGCCGCCTCGGCGGCGGGGACGTCGCCCTTCTGGAGCCGCTCGGCCACGCCCATCGAGAGCCGGCGCAGCGTCCAGAGGCGCGCCACCAGCTCGCCGATCGCTTGCGCGGTGCGCGCATCCGGCCCGGCGCCGGCAAGGCGGACCACCTCACGCAGGAGCGGGAATGTGCTCAGCACCCGCTCCGGGCCGGACCGCTCATAGGCCAGCTCCGAGGTCACCTGCAGCCAGCCCTCGCCCTCGGAGCCCACCAGCATCTCCTCGGGCACGAAGGCTTCGGTGAACACGACCTCGCTGAAGTGCGGCTCGCCGGAGAGCAGCCTGATCGGCCTGACCTCGACGCCGGGGCCGTGGAGGTCGACGATCAGCTGGCTGAGGCCCTGGTGCCGGTCCTCGCCCAAAGGAGAGGTCCGGACCAGCGTGATCATGTAGTGGCTGCGGTGGGCATGGCTGGTCCAGACCTTGGCGCCGTTGAGGACCCAGCCGCCCTCGACCCGGCGGGCCGAGGTGCGGATCGAGGCCAGGTCGGAACCGCTGTCCGGCTCTGACATCCCGATTCCGAAAAAGCACTCGCCGCGGGCGATGGCGGGCAGGAAGCGCTCGCGCTGGGGCTCGGTTCCATAGCGGAGCAGGAGGGGACCGGTCTGACGGTCGGCGATCCAGTGGGCGGCCACCGGAGCACCGGCGGCGAGCAGCTCCTCGAGCACCGCGTAGCGGTCGAGGTAGCTGCGCTCGTGACCACCGTAGCGGCTGGGCAGGGTCATGCCGACCCAGCCCCGCTCGGCTAAGCGCTTGGAGAAGGCTGGGTCGTGCGCCGACAGCCAGGCGTCGCAGTGGGGCTCGAAGGCGCCCTTCTCGACTTCCTGGCGGAGAAAGCCGCGCACCTCCTCGCGCAATGAACCCACCGCGTGAGGATAGGACGCTGGGTCTGTCTCCCGGCGCTAGGCGCCGGCCGCCGCAGCCCGGGGCAGTCGCCCGGTGAACATGTGGAGGACGGTCTGGTTGTCCACCCGATGCCGCCGCACGCGATCGAGGGCGATCGGCGGCAGCACGTCGAAGTCGACCTCGCTGGCGACCGTCTCCCGCGGCCGCACCTCCCGCCAGGCATCGCCCACCACGTCGCGGTGGTGCGAGCCCGAAAGGTATACGTAGCGCCGGTCGTTGATGCGCGCCTTGCGCGCGGTCTGCTCGGCGCGCGCAAAGGAGTCCTGCGCGTGATAGTCCTTGAGGTAGGGGTCGTTGACCTCGAACAGGTCGGCGTGGTCCATCTGGGGCCGGCCGCCGCGGTACAGGTAGACGACGCTGCGGTTGCCGACGATGCGCACCGCCTCGTCGAGCACCACCTGGGCGTCCTCCGGATCGTGGGGCAGGATCACGAGCACGTCGGCCGGCCGCCGGCGGAACTCGCGGATGATGGCGGCGCCCGCGCGCCGGTAGGGGACCGGGAAGACGGCGGGCCGGCGGCGCTGGTTGTAGCGGTAGGTGGCGAAGCCAACCAGCAGGCCAAGAACGGTAAGGCCGCCCCCGAACTCGGTCGCGAGCGGCTTGGCGACCAGGTTCACGCACCACGCCACCAGGACCGCGATGGTGGTCATGACGCCGAGCGCAAAGCCTGCCTTCTGGAGCAGGGTCACGTCCTTTACGCCATCCCGCCAGCGCACCAGGTCGAGCGACAAGCAGGTCAGCACGAAGGCCGCCAGGAGGCCGAAAGCGTAGAGGTCGCCGAGGAGGTTCACGCTGCCGGAGACTGCAATCAGCACGGCGATGGGCAGCGCCACCGCGGCCACGACCGCCCAGTGCGGCGTATGGCGGACGCGATTCCGGCGCTCCATGACGCGGGGCAGGAAGCCCATTCGGGTCAGGGCCAGGAAGACGTGGTAGGCGCCAATGATGGCGGTGTTGCTGGCGAAGATCAGAAGCACTGAGCCGCTGATCGCGACGTAGTCGCCGAGGAACGAACCGCCGACGTGCAGGCCAAGCAGCGAGATGAACTGGTTGGGATCGCTGCCCCTAGGCAGCGTGGTCGTCGACCAGAGGGTCAGGAGCGGGCTCGTGATGGCCATGGTCGCGATCACCAGCGCCATCGCCCGGTAGGCGGTCCGGTTCCGGGGCTCGCGCATCGCCGGCGAGACCTGGGCGATGCTTTCCAGGCCGGAGAAGGCGAGGAAGGCGGCGGAGTACCCGACGATCAGGGTGATGGGCGTGAGCGCCGGGCCGTGGCCGACCGCGCGGATGCTGTCAACGATCCCACCTGGCCCCAGATGGACGGCCGTGAAGCCGACCACCAGCAGCTGGCCGATCCCAGCCAGGGTGGCCACCGTCGCGCTCACGACCGCGCTCTCCTTGATCCCGATCACGTTCAGCACGCCCAGCGCGATCAGAGCCACCACGCTGGCGACAACCGCGACCGTGTTCGGACCCAGGGCGGGGATGATGACGGCCAGGTAGAGGACCCCGGAGAGGGCGCTGAGGGCCGCGGTCAGGTAGTAGTCGACCAGGATGAAGAGCCCGCCGAGCAGCCCGGCGAAGGGGTGCAGGGCGCGCGAGGCAACCGTTACGACACCGCCGCCCTCCGGGTAGCGCCAGGCCACCTCCGCGTACTTGAGGCTGAGCAGGATGAAGACGACCAGCGTCATCAGGACGAAGATCGCCGCCCGGGACGCGAACTGCGAGTAGAGGATTCCCGGGACGTAGTAGACCGACGTCCCGATGTCGGCGAAGACGACGGCCCAGCAAAGGAAGGGCCCCAGATGTCCGCCGCGGACCTTGATCCGCCGGCGCCTTGGCCGGGCCGCGGCGACCGCAACCGCCTGGGTCATCGGCGCCGGAGCTGCTGGTCGAGCAGGCGCTGCCGGAGCGCTCGGAGCTGGCGCAGCAGGTCTTCGACCGAGGCCGCATCGGGATCGTCGAGGCCGAGTGAGGTGAGGGCGACCAGGTAGAGCTCGGCGCGCTCGAGCTGTCCGATCGCGATGCGCCGGTCCTTCGCCTGCCGCTCAGGCTGCCGGCTGTCCTCCAGAACCCTTAGTGGCTCGCTCACCGCTTGAGGCTAGGCGCGTCAGCGTGAGGGGCCCGTGAGGATTGGGCGCGGAGCCATATGAATTCCGTATGGATTTAGGCGACCAGCAGCCGGTAGCCCACTCCTGGTTCGGTGGCGATAAAGCGCGGCTGGGCGGGATCGTCGCCCAGCTTCTTGCGCAGCTGCCCGATCACGAATCGCGTGTTGTAGCGGTCGCCGACCGCGTACTCGCCCCAGACCTGGCGCAGCAGCGTGGTATGGGTGACCGGCTTGCCGGCGTGGAGAGCGAGCTGGCGGAGCACCTCGTACTCGGTCGGCGTCAGGTGGACCGATCGACCGTCGACGGTCACCCGGCGATGCTCGAGGTCCACCGCGAGCTCGCCCGCGTGGATCACCGGTTCGCCGGCGGCGACCGCGGCCTGGCGGCGGAGCACGGCGCGGATCCGGGCCGCCAGCTCCTCGATCCCGAAGGGCTTGACGATGTAGTCGTCGGCGCCGAGGTCGAGCGCGCGGACCTTGTCCTTCTCGCCCGGCATGACGCTCACCACCAGGACCGCCACCCGCGCCTTGTCCGGCATCCGCCGGAGCACCTCGAACCCGTCCATGCCCGGCAGCCCGAGGTCGAGCAGCACGATGTCGGGCCGCCAGCCGGCGACCTCCGCCAGTGCCTCCTCCCCGCTGCCGGCGGTTCGCACCTCGAAGTCGTGGTAGCCGAGCCCGGTGCGGATGGCGCGCCGGATCTCCGGCTCGTCGTCGACGACCAGGACGCGCCCGCTCACCGGGCGGCGGCCGCGGGCTTCTCCGCGGGGAGGGTGAGCGTGAACCGCGGTCCGAGGCGCTGGTTGTCGGCGCGAATGGTGCCGCCATGGGCCTCAACCACCCGCTTGGCGATCGCCAGCCCGAGGCCGGAGCCGCGCTTGCTCTGACTCCAAAAGCGGTCGAAGATGCGTTCCAGGTCGGCGGGCCGGATGTGCTCGCCCTGGTTCTGGATCCAGACCCGCACCTGCCCGTCGCGGACCCCGGCGCCGACCTCGATCCTGCCCCCGGCCGGCGTCCACTCGGCGGCGTTGGCGAGCAGGTTCCCGACCACCAGCTGGAGCTGCGCCTCGTCTCCCATCACCGGCGGCAGGTCTTCGGCCACCTGCATCGCAATCTGCCGTCCCTTGAGCGCCGACTGGCGCTCGTGGAGCGCACTCCCGAGCATCTCGGCGACGCTCACCGGCTGGCGGTCGAGGGGCAGGCCGGACTCGAGGCGTGACATGGCCAGCATGTCTCCGACCAGGCGGTTGAGGCGGTCCGCCTCATGGTCGAGGCCCTGGACCAGCTCGCGCTCCTCGTCCTCGAGGCCGGCCGCCGCCATCGAGAGCGAGGAGAGGCCGGCGCGCAGTGCCGCGAGCGGGCTCTTGAACTCGTGCGAGATCGAGGAGAGCACGGCCGCTTTGAGGCGATCGGAGGCTTCGAGCTCGCGCACGCGCTGCTCCTCCAGCTCTGCCTTCCGCCGGTCGAGCAGCAGACCAGCCAGCGCCAGCAGCGCTGCCAGCAGACGGCGGTTGTCACCACTTACGCCTGCCGGCTCCAGGCGCAGCGCGACCGCGCCCGAGCGCATGGGGAGAAAGGCGCGATCGGAGCTGGCCCCGGCCTCGTGCAGGAAGTCGACGCTGCCCTCGCGGAAGCGGATGCCCAGCGGCTGGTTCTTGCGCAGCGCCCAGCGGAGACGCTCCAGCTCGCGCGACGTCAGAGCCGGGCCCGCCAGCGTCTCCCTTCCGCGCTCGTCGAGCAGCGTCATCGAGTCGAGTCCGGGGATGCGCACCGCCGCCTCGGCGACCGCGTCCAGGCTGTGGCCGACGTCGGGTGCCCGCAGCGCGCTGACGGCGACACCGTAGAGCGTCTCCGAGGTCAGGGCCGAACGCTGCGCCTGCATTCGCGCCTCGCGCAGGGAGGCGGCCAGGGTGCCGCCGAGGAGGGCGGCGGCGAGCAGGACCAGGAGGTTGAGCGCGTCGCGCGGCGCGGCGATGGCGATCGAGCCGATCGGCGGAACGAAGAAGAACTCGTAGGCGAGATAGGAGAGCAGCGCCATGCCGATCGCCCGCAAACGGCCCCAGCGGGAGGCGACCCAGAGGACGAGCAGCACGTACGCGACGGCGAGCGAGGGCACGTCCAGCCAGGGCCGGACCAGCCCGATCAGCAGGGTGACCGCGGCCACGCCGGCGACCGCGATCAGAAACCCTCGGAGCTCACGCATGGGTCTCGAGCCTAGGACGCCTTCTCCTTGAGCAGCATCAGGATGTCCTCCTGCTGGCGGAGCAGACGGAGCTGCTGGACGTTGATCGTGTGCAGCGCGGTGAGGGTCTCGTGGTCAGCCTCGGCGCGGGCGTCCTGCGCGGCCGAGATCACGTTCTGGCCGACCATGATGATGGGCAGCAGGACCAGCTGCAGGAAGGACTGGCTGAGCCAGGAGATGCCGGTTACGCGGTCACCACGCATGAAAGCCATGAGAGCCTGCGGGAAGCTGACGAACGAGATCAGCGCGAAGAGGTAGGCGCACCACATGGTGCCCACGCTCTTCGTGATGAGAACAGCCACGCGGGCATTCAGGTTGCCGAAGGGGCCGGATCCGTGGACACGGTTGCGGACGTCGCGGCTGCTCACCAGTCGCGGGAGGTGAAGCATGGCCGCGTGGACCTTGGGATCGCGGGGGATGGGCTCCTCGATTTGGGGTTGCGGTGAATCAGTGCTCATGAGCGCCAAGGTATTCCTGCGCGAGCGCCGGCGGCGCGCAGGCGAGCCAGGCGTCGACGATGGCCTCTTTGAGGGCGCGCGGCTGGACCTTGCTGAGCTGGATCAACACCGCCGGATAGCCGCTGAAATGGGCGATCGTGAAGAAGGCCTCACCGCGGCCGTGGAGGACGATCTCCTTCTCCTCGAGGTCGGCGACTCGGACCGCGAGCAGAGGCCCAGCCGGCGGCGTCTCGGAGCCGAAACGCTTGACGTCGGCCTTGCTGAGAGGCCGCTCCCAGGCGAAGCCCTTGCCGCCGACCATCCAGGTTCGGTTGCCCCAGCGGCTCGCTTCGGTCACCTCGGGAAGGTGGATCGCGATGCGCTCCGCGTCTTCGAGGGTGGCCATGGGGCTGAGCCTATCGCTATAGACTGCCGGCCCTTGAGCTGGCACCTGCAGGATGTCGAGGAGCAGAACCGCCTCCATCCACGGTCGTTCTTCATTCCTTCGGATCAGGAGCGGCGCAGCCTGCGGCCGGGGCAGCAGGTAAAGCTGATCTTCATGCCCGACCAGCCGGCCAGCCACGGGGCCGAGCGGATGTGGGTCACGGTCGACGAGGTGCAGCCGGGCGGTGGCTACCGCGGCGTCCTGGACAACGTCCCGGTCGTGGTCACCGAGCTGCAGGCAGGGGACCGGGTTGAGTTCGGGCCCGAGCACGTCGCCAGCATCTGGTCAGATGAGCCGCCCGACTATCCGGCCGACAAGAAGGCCCTTGCCAACCGGCGGATCATCGAAGAGGACATCCAGCCCAAAGTCTTGATCTTCGAGACGCCGAGCGGGCCTCAGGACAGTGGGTGGACCTTCCTCCTCGGCACCGAGACGCCGGAGGAGATGGATGATCGAGCGACCTTCCTGGCCCCCAACCTGGGATGGCTCGCCGAGAGGTATCCGGCCATCCTGCCCGCGCTCGGCGGTGGTGTCCCGGGAGCACATGTGTGGGACGAGGCGCGGCAGGAGTACCGACCCGACGACCTATAGGAAGGGCGCGAGCATCTCGCGCACGCGGACCTGATCCTCGCGCCAGGCGGCCCAGACGGTGGAGCACCACTCGATCAGCATCTGGTCGCGAGCCGGACCCGGCTCGGCCGCGTGGACGTCGGCCACGGTCAGCGGTCCAACGCCGGGCGGCGGGAGATAGCGCGGCCACTGTTTAGAGCGGCGCGCCATCAGCATGTGCATGCGCTGGACCTGGAGGCCGCTCCATCCCTTCTCGACCGACAGGTAAAGGCCGGCCAGGGCGAACGCCGCCGCGATCGTCGGGCCGGACGGGCGGACGTGCTGGGCACCGTAGGCATCTACCAGGTGCTGATGGATGAACAGCTCGCGGCCGTGACCCAGCGTGTAGTACGAAACCTCGTGCATCAGGGCGCGGCATTCGCCCGACGCGTTGGCGGCGGGGTCCGGCGCCAAGCCGCGGTCGGCCGATTTAAGGCCACATCCAGGGCACGTTTTCGCGCGATCGATCGTTATTGCGCAGTTTTAACGCTGCGCGGCTGGAAGCCGGCCCGGGTTAGCTGACCTCGGGGACGTCGAGGCGGTCGAAGGTCTCCTTGTTGACGAATTTGAAGAGCTGCAGCGGCTTACCGCCCTCGTTGATCTCGGCGACCACCGCGTAGCGCTCCTGGATCTTGCCTCCGCTGGTCGTGCGTGTGCTCCGCCGCTTGCGGATGTCGCTCTCGGGGATGGTGACTGACTTCTTGGTCTTGAGGTTGAAGAACTCCACGCGAACCTCCTGTTGAACTCACTGTGAACCGTCGCAGCATAGCCGTGCGCAAGACTGTTGCGCAACGTCGTTGCGTTAAGGTGTCCTCGGCGCCGACGACCTGCATCGTGGCCTGGTAGATTCCGGCCGGGTCTGGATCGGTGGCGACAGCGCCGCGGTGGCCGACCACACGATAGCGGTTCGGCTCCATCCCAAGGTGTTCATCCGCGGCCAATACGTACTCGGCTTCAGCACCAGCTTCCGGATGGGACAGCTTCTCGAGCACCAGCTCGTGGTGCCGCCGGCGTGCTCGCCGGAGCGGCGGCAACCGCCGTCTATCCCGGCTGGAAGGGCTGGGCCGTCGTCATCCCCGTCGAGGCCTGGTCGGGAGGCATCGCCTCGGCCATCCTGATCGGCGCGCTGGCTGGCCTGATGCCGGCGGTTCGAGCGTCTCGGGTGCCGCCCACCGTGGCCTTGCGAACGGTTTGAGGTGCGTCCCCAGGCAAACCGCTCCGCCGCCTCCAGCGCGGTCAGCAACCTGGTGCACAACGCGATCGTCCACAACCTGCCGGGAGAGGGCACGGTTTGGGTCAGGACCAGCGTTCACCGCGACGGCGTGCAGCTGACTGTTGAGAACACCGGCGACAAGCTCAGCTCGCAGCTGGTTTCCACGCTTGGCGAGCCGGTTCTGCGCGGCAGCGAACGCATTCGGACCGACCACGCTGGGGTCGGCCCCGGCCTGGCGATCGTGAAAAGCATCGTCCAGGCACACTAGTTGCCTGTACCGGCTAGATGGACCGCAGCCGACGTCCCAGCCGGCCGGGCGCCTGCGGCGCTGAAGTCGGCGTCGAGGGGCCTGGCGCCGCGTCGTCACGCAGCTTCAGCTGCGCTCCTCCTAGCGCCACCCTCTCCTTGACTCCGGCCGTCTGGAACGCCGGGCTGCC
>DASUWN010000101.1:0-6761 GCA_036378395.1 Candidatus Dormiibacterota bacterium
CTTTTCCGCGCCCTTTTCACCGAGGTCGACATGGACCAGCAAGGCGCGTACCAGAGCTTCCGGATCGTGCAGCCGGGCTACCTCTGCCTCAACTGCGGGGCGCCGGCGTTCGATCTGAGCGAGGTGCCGGCCGAGCGTGAGGCGGAGGCGGCCGCCGAGGAGGAGGAGGTGCTGGTTTCGACTCCGATCGACATCCTCTGCCCCGCCTGCGAGACGCTGGTCTCGATCGTCCCCGGCGAGGAGTGTCCGGTCTGTGGGGCTCCCCTCGAGGTCGCCTAGCCTAGCCTCCCGCGCGTCCGTGGGCATTTGCACCGGTCCAGCCGGAGGTCAGTCCCTCAGTGGCTCGAGTGAGGCGCTCCCGGCCAGGATGCCGAGCATCCACGCCGCCGCCGCCGCGTCCCGCTTCCTGACCGCGGCGCGGAGCACCCTTACAGCGGCCGGGGTGTTGAGGTCGGCGTCCATGGCGGCCCGGAACCCCTCGACCAATCTCGGGTCCGCCGCCTCCCGCCCGCCACCATCGGGGCCCCCAGCCCCGCCGGGGCCCGCCCCCGCCCCCCGCGCCTCCCCTACCAGGTCGCGGACGCGGTCGGCCAGCGCGGCCGCGCGGTCCAGGGCTTCCCAGCGGAACTCCCAATCCGACCGGTAGTGATGGCCCGCCAGACACAGGCGTACCGCGGCCGCGGACACGCCCGGTCGCTCCAGGCACTGGCGGACCACTACCAGGTTCCCCAGCGACTTCGACATCTTGTGGCCCTGGTACCGGACGAGGCCAGTGTGGAGCCAGGCGCGGGCAAAAACATCCCCTGTTAAGGACTCGCTCTGCGCGCGCTCCGACTCGTGGTGCGAGAAGGCCAGGTCGCGGCCCCCGCCATGCACGTCGAGCACCGGCCCCAGGTACCGCATCGACATCGCCGAGCACTCGATGTGCCACCCCGGGCGGCCCTCGCCAAACGGCGACGGCCACGCCGGCTCATCGGCCGCCGACCCCCGCCACAGAGCAAAGTCGAGCGGGTCCCGCTTGTGCCCCCGACCCACCTCCCCGAATAAGCCCTCGTCGCGCAGTTTGGCCAGCATCGAGCGCCGGCTGCGCCCCGACAGCGCGCCATACGAAGGAAACCGCGACGCATCGAAGTACACAGCGTCGGACTGATAGGTGACGCCGCTCGCGACCAATCCCTCCACCGCGCCCAAGATGGTCGAGATCTCCCGAGAAACCCGCGGCATGACGTCCGGGGGCCGCGCCCCGAGCGCGGCCATGTCCCCGCTGAAGCGGCCGATCTCGCGCTCGGCCAGCGCTTCCCACGCCACCCCGTCGCGCCGAGCCCGCTCGAACAGCGGATCGTCCACGTCGGTGACGTTCTGCACATAGCGGACCGCGACCCCGCTGTCCAGCACCCAGCGCTGCAGCACGTCGAAGGACGTGAACGTGAAGGCGTGGCCGAGGTGCCCGGAGTCGTAGGGCGTGATCCCGCAGACGTAGAGCTTGAGCTCCGGCCTCCCGTCGGCGCCGGTCGAGGTCGGCACCGGGAGCAGGCGCCGGGACATGGTGTCCCGAACCCGCAGCCCTAACGGCGTGACCCCGCTCCGCTCGGCTGCTGGAGGCCTAGGAGACCTGCGCCGCCAGCCCGGCCTCAGCCCGAAGGGCCTCGGCGCGGTTGGTCGACTCCCAGGGCACCTCGAGGTCGTCGCGCCCGAAGTGGCCGTAAGCCGCGGTCGGCAGGTAGATCGGCCGCCGGAGGTCGAGGTGGTGGATGATCGCCCCCGGCCGCAGGTCGAAGTTGCGCCGGATCAGCTCCAGCAGCTCGTCCTCCCCGATCTTGCCGGTGCCGAAGGTCTCGACCGCGATCGAGGTCGGCTGCGCGCGCCCGATGGCGTACGACACCTGCACCTCGCAGCGGTCGGCGAGCCCGGCCGCGACCACGTTCTTGGCCACCCAGCGAGCGGCGTAGGCGGCCGAGCGGTCGACCTTGGATGGATCTTTGCCGCTGAAGGCGCCCCCGCCGTGGCGAGCCACGCCGCCGTAGGTGTCGACGATGATCTTGCGTCCGGTGAGACCGGCGTCGGCGGTCGGGCCGCCGATCTCGAAGCGCCCGCTGGGGTTGACGTAGACCTTGGTCCGGTTGTCGATCAGCTCGTGGGGCACCACGTCGTTGATCACGACCTCGCTCACGCCGCCCTCGATCTCAGCGTTGCTGACGTCGGGGTCGTGGTGGGTCGAGATGACCACCGCCTCCACCCGCTTGGGCCGGCCCTGGTCGTACTCGACCGTGACCTGCGACTTGCCATCCGGGCGCAGCCAGGGCAGCTCGCCCGACTTGCGGGCCGTGGCCAGCCGGCGCGTCAGGCGGTGGGCCAGCGAGATCGTCAGTGGCATCAGCTCCGGCGTCTCGGTGCAGGCGAAGCCGATCATCATGCCCTGGTCGCCGGCGCCCTGGAGCTCGAAGCGATCGACGCCGCCCTGCCGCTCCTCGAGCGAGTGGTCGACGCCGGCCGCGATGTCGGGCGACTGCTCCTTGAGGTAGACCTGGATCAGCGCGTGGTCGGGGTCGAAGCCCAGCTCCTCGCTGTCGTAGCCGATGCCGCGGATGGTGTTCCGGATCGTCCGGTGGAGGTCGATCTCGGCGGTGGTCGTGACCTCACCGATGACCACGCACAGCTCCTTGGTGATCGCCGTCTCGCAGGCGACGCGCGCCGCCGGGTCCTGGCCCAGCATGCCGTCGAGGATTGCGTCGGAGACCTGGTCACAGACCTTGTCGGGGTGGCCTTCGGTGACCGACTCGGAGGTCAGTAGGTAGGAGCGCGAGGAACTGAATGAGGTCGTCATGAGCGGGCACAGGATACCCGACAGCGCTACGCCCCCGCCGCCTGGCCCTCGTCTTCCTCCACCCCGAGGAGCTGGGCCTGGAGCTCAAAGATGTCGTCCAGCACCCGCTCCACCCGCCGGCCCTCGAGCCGGTGATCGGGGATCAGCCCCGCCTCCCCGAGCAGCGAACGCAGCCGTCCCGCCAGCGGGGCGTCGACCCGGGCCTTGCCCCCGGCCAGCGCATCCTCCAGCACCTGCAGGCAGCGATCGAGCGCCAGCACGCGGGGGCGAACCAAGCGCGATTCCATCACAAGCCTCTCAGGCGCCCAGCACCTGGACCCGGCCGTCGACGACCAGCACCTGGACCTGGGGCAGGGTCGGCAGCGGGTAGCCGTCAGCCTCGGCCGATTCGCCGCTGCTGTCGAAGGCCCGGTTGTGGCAGGGACAGACGAGCAGAGCGCCCTTGGCCTGCCAGGACAGCTCACACGGCAGGTGTGTGCAGATCGAGGACATTCCCCGCACCGTGTCCCCCTTCCGGAACAGGAACGCGCCCACCGCGCCGGCCTGGATGCGCACGGCCTGGCCTTCGGGGAGGTCAGCCAGCGCACCGGCGTCGAACCAGCGGCCGGGATGGGGGTCGACGACCCCGGCCGGAACCCCGAGCGTGGCCGGCCGCGACTCGGCGTAGGAGCCGGCCAGCTGGTCTCCCCACCGGGTCAAACCGACCCCGCCCAGCGCCCCGGCCGCGGCCGTCACGCCCGCCCACAGCGCGCGGCGTCGCGTTATCGAGCCAGACGCCGCACCGTCGGGACGCGCCGACTCCGCCGCCAGCCGCGCGGCCAGGCGCCGGCGGAAAGCCGGCGACATCCGGGCGTATGGCTCGCGCGCCGCGGCCAGCCGGGCGGCGGCCATGATCGCCTCGCGCTCGGACGCATCCTTCGGTCGCAGCCGGAGCCGGCGTCCGGCGAGGAGCTCGCGCACGATCTGCTCCAGCCGCTTCTCGAATCCTTCAGACATCGAAACCAACCTTGGCGGCCGCCCGCAGCGCACGCAGCTGCATCACCTTGACCGCGCCCACCGTGGAACCGGTCTCGGCGGCGACCTCCTTGAGCGAATACCCGCGCAGGAAACGCAGCTCGAGGACCCGGCGGTAGTTCGGCGGCAGCTCGGCCAGGACCCGGGTCACCCGCTCGACCGACGAGTGCGAGGAACCGTCGCCGCCCGCAGGCCCGCCCGCGCTCGAAGGGACCTCGACCGGCAGCTCCTCCTCGGGCATCCCGAGCTTGCGCGCCCAGAATTGGTTGAGCGCCGAGCGCGCGGTCGCGAACAGGTAGGCTCGGATCGAGGCCGCTCCCGCCTCGGCCCGCAGCCGCGGGATCGCCTTCAGCGCCACCTGCTGCGTCAGGTCCTCGGCGTCGGCCCGGTTGCCGACGCGCGCGTAGATGAAGGCATAGACGAACTCCAGCTCCTCGAGAGCGAGGTCGGCGGCCGAGGACTGGACGGGGAACTCGACCAGACGGCTCTCCTCAGTCACCCGCACTCCAACCTCAGCTCGCTTTGAGGTCCCCGCAGGCCAGGGAGGCGGCATTGGCCGGGGTCGTCAGGTCCGGCCCCATGTGGACGTTGGCGTACCAGCCCTCGCTCGGCATCGAATAGGGCTTCGCGATCGAGGTCACCGAGGTCGCGCCTCCGCTCGCGTCGCCGATCACCGGCGAAAGCGCGATGTCGATCGGGCCGTTCTGCGCGCAGCTGCCGCGGTGGATGTGCGCGATGTGGTTCGACCCCGGCGCCAGGCCGTGCAGCCGGATCGTGAGCACGAAGCCGCCCGCGCCGGGCACCACCTCGACCGTGCCCGAGACGCGCGGATCGCCCACCCCCTGCATCGGGAAGCTGAGTGCCGAGCCGGGACTCGCGGCCCCCGGCGGCGGCGTCGAAGACGGCGGCGGCGAGCCCCCCGAGCTCGCCGGCCCTCCACACGCGGTCGCGACCGCGACCAACAGGGCGGCCGCGACCCCTTTCAACGCGCGCACCTCCAGGCATGGTCACCGGCTCCCGGTCCGGATACGGGAGCAGGTTACTGGCTGAGCGGCCGGCGGCGAGCCCTCCAAACCCCGAATCCGAGCAGGACCAGCAGCATGTAGGGCCCGACCGTGGCCAGCACCAGGACGATGCCGTCCACGCTGCTGACGAAGTTGTGCAAACCCTGGAGCAGGCTGGTCCGCAGGCCCCACTCGTCGGCCGGCGGCGGCGCCACCCCGGCCTCGCGCAGGACGACCGAGATCGTCGAGTAGGCGGTCGCATGGTCCAGGTAGGCGATCTGGCCCTTGAGCTGCTCGATCTGGCCGGTGATGGTGGCCAGCTGGTTCTGGATCAGGATGATGTCGGAAACCGAGTGCGCCTGACCGAGCAGTGCCAGCATCGCGTCGCGCTGGGCCTCGGCGTTGCGCAGCCGGGCCTGGAGGTCGACGTACTGCTGGCTAACGTCCTGAGCCGAGATGTTGATCGACTGCAGCTTGCCAATCGAGCGCAGCTCGTCGACGGTGGCCTGGAAGTGCTCGACCGGAATGGCAAAGGTGACCGTGCCGGTGCGGATGCGGTCGGTCGCCTCGCTGCCGGCGTTGCTGGCCGCCACGTAGCCGCCCTCCGTCCCGGCCAGCTGGATGAGCCGGCTCAGCGTGGAGTCGAACTGCCCCGACCTCACCTCGATGCCAAGCTGCGCGGTACGGATCACCCGCGGCCCCTCGCCGGTGACGATCGGCGAAGGTGTCGTGGTGCCGGTCGAGGCCTGCGCGGAAGTGCCCGCCGCCGGCTGCGCCGCACTATGAGGCGGCCCCGAAGATTCGCCGGCGGTGGCACCGCCGCCACACGCCATCCCCACAACCAGCAGTAGACCGAGCAGACCGACGATCGACAGGTTGAGCCGTTTCATGGGCTAACCAACGCAGCTCGAGGCTGCGAGTAACACGAGCTGCTTAGGCGCGCCTCTCGGAAAGCTCGACGACGCGGGCCTTCCAGAACGCGTATCGCTGCTTCAACCGCTCGCGCTCGGCGTTCAGCAGCGTGAGGTCGGCTTCGGCCTCCTGCTGGGCGCGCTGCGAGAGCTCGCCGGCGCTCGCCTCGGCCTCGCCGACCACGTTCTGCTTGAACTCGAGCAGCTCGGCATAGGCCGAGAGCCAGCGCAGCGCCTCTCGGGCGTCCGTGGTTTCGGGGTCCTCGCCCTCCAGCAGCCGGTTAGGGTCGGCGACCTTGTCGACCGCATCCCGAACCTCGTCGTCCGGCATCGCCCCATCCACCCTCGATAGAGGATAAGGAGTTCGGATCAGCCGATCGTGAGCGCATGGCGAACCGCCAGGCTGAAGGATCCGACGCTGCCGCCGGTCGCGTCATAGACAGGATTGGTCGCCTTCGGTTGCGAGACCGCCCACCTCCACCAGCTCTCCGAGAGCTGCTCGGCAGTCAGACCGCGGTCAGTGTCAGGACCACATCCTGCGGGCTCAAAAGCGGATTGCACCCCGTCTATGGGCGATCCACACCGCCGCCAACCCGCCCAGTCCGGTCACCCCGAGGGCGATCCCCAGCCCGAGCAGCCCGCCGTCCAGATAGCGCGTCCGCACGTCGCGCACGGTGTAGACGATCGAAGGATCGCCGCGATCGACCAGCAGCGCGACCTCACTGCCGGGACCGCCGAATTGGTAGGCGTCGCGGCCGTAGGTCGCGGTCCGGTCCCGGCCGGCGTACGAGTAGCCGACGAAGCAGACCTCGCCGTGCGAGTAGTGGCACTCCAGCACGTGCCCGGTGACCGGCACTCCGCGCGCGACCAGCTGGTCGTACTCGCGGGGAATGACGACCAGCTCGTTCAGGCTCAAGTAGCCGCCGACCACGACCAGGCCGAGGAGACAGGCCAGCAGGAAAAGGAACACCCCCCGGCCGGCGGCGGCCTGATACGGGCCCGCGCGAC
>DASUWN010000102.1:0-9944 GCA_036378395.1 Candidatus Dormiibacterota bacterium
CTCGGCCGCCAGCAGCGGGTAGGTCGAGGCCCTCACGCCGGCAGGATCTCCGCCGTGAAGCGCATCCGGACGCGCTCGAGGGCCGCAACCACCGGCGCCCCCAGCAGCACCACCATGGCCGCGCTGCCGGCGGCGCGGAAAGTGTCGTAGGCCAGCGAGGTCAGCACGTAGAAGCGCCAAAAATGGACCAGGGAAACCGCAACCGGCGCTCCCGGCGTCCACCCGGCGTCCGAACCCCGAAAGCCGTTCACCCAGACCTGAATATCCATCAACGCCCCGAAGACCCAGCCCATGATCGCACCGACCGCCGCCAGCACCAGCGCGTCCCGCCAGCCGAAGCGCGGCTGCCGGAAGCGCCCGGCCAGACCCGCCACCGCGCCCACCCAGCCCACCGCGAACACCTGGTAGGGCACCCAGGGCCCGATGCCTCCGGTGGCCAGGGCGGAGACGAGCAGCGAGAACGACCCGACCAGGAACCCATACGACGGCCCGAACACCCAGCCCGCGCAGAGCACCAGGAAGAAGATCGGGCTGAACCCGCCGATGCCCGTCACCAGCGCCATCCGGAGCCCGGCGTCGATCGCGGCCAGGGCGGCCAGCAGCGCCAGCCGGCGCGCGTCCAGCTCGCGTGTCCCCAGCTCGATCGCGAGCAGACCGAGCGCGCAGGCCAGGGCGAGGGCGAAAGCGGGACCGTCGGCGGCCGTCGCACCCCAGCCGAAGAAAGGCCACAGGAACAGCGCCAGCCCCACCGCCGAAACCAGGATCAGCCTCACAGCCGGGCCAGCACCCCCTCCACCGTGACCGGGCCCCCAGGGTACAGGCGCCCGATCTGGGTCGCGATCGGCGATTCGCCGGAAAGCGCCGACTCGGGAGACCCGGCCTCGCGCGCGCGCCCATCCTCGATCACCAGGACTCGATCCCCCACCTCCGCCGCCAGGTCGGAATCATGGGTGGCGAGCACAACCGCGGCGCCGCGGACTTTAAGGCGCTCGATCAGCGCGCGCAGCCGGGCGCGGGTAGCGCCGTCCATCCCTCGCGTCGGCTCGTCGAGCAGCGCCAGCCGCGGCGTGCCGCAGAGCACGGCCGCCAGCGCCGCCCGCTGCCGTTCTCCACTCG
The DNA here is from genome assembly GCA_036378395.1 of Candidatus Dormiibacterota bacterium. GTDB lineage: Bacteria > Chloroflexota > Dormibacteria > Dormibacterales > Dormibacteraceae > DASUWN01. The sequence goes on from DASUWN010000102.1 coordinate 1,117, forward strand.
AGAGATCGCGCGGATAGCGCTCGGCCAGCCCTTCGATCCCGAGCTCGCGCAGGATCTCCACCGGCGGTTCGCTCTCCCCCGCCCGCCCGAGAGTCAGCTTGACCTCGTCGCGGACCGTCGGCCGGTGCAGCAGCGCGATCGGGTTCTGGGGCAGGTAGGCGACGCGCCCGGGCAGCCGCTCGGCTCCTGGGCGCAGCCCCGCGAGCGCGCGCAGGAACATGGTCTTGCCGCCGCCGTTGGGCCCCATCAGCACGACCACCTCGCCCTCGCGTCCGCTGACGCCGCCGAGCCACCAGGCGACGGCGCCGGTGGCGGCGGCGCGCGGTGGCGCGGGCTTCAGGGGCGGGCGAAGGGGTCGCGCGGCTGCGACCGTAAGCGGCAGCGGCGACCACGCCAGCCGGCGGCCGAGGCTGATGACGGCGGGCGGGCTGGCCAGATGGGCGGCGAGCGCGCGGGCTGGGCCGGAGCGAACCCGCCCGCGGTCGACGAGAAGCAGCGCTTCGGAAGCCGGCAGGAGGCGCTCGAGGCGGTGCTCGGAAACCACCACGGCGCGGCCGCTGCCCGCCAGCCGCAGGCAGGCCCCGAGCACCAGGTCGGCCCCTCCGGAGTCGAGCTGCGAGGTGGGCTCGTCGAGCACCAGCACGTCCGGCTGCAGAGCCAGCGCGGAGGCGATCGCCACCCGCTGGCGCTCGCCACCGGACAGCTCCGCCAGCCGGCGCCCGCGCAGGTGGTCGGCGCCCGCGGCGGCCAGAGCCGACGTCACCAGCTCCTCCATCTGGGCGCGAGGTACCGCCAGGTTCTCCAGCCCGAAGGCGACCTCACGCTCGACGCTGGCATAGACGGCCTGCTGCTCAGGGTCCTGGAAGACGAAGCCGACCCGGCGCGCCAGCGTGCGCGTCGGCGTCCTCAGCACGTCCATGCCGCAGACGACCGCGCGGCCCTCAATGCGGCCGCCGTGGAAGTGCGGGACCAGCCCGTTCAGGGTGCGCAGCAGGGTCGACTTGCCGCTGCCCGAAGCGCCCGCGACCAGAGTCAGGCCGGGGTCCAGCTCGACCTCGGCTGCAAGCGCCGCCGCCGAGGCCTGGGGGTAGCTGTAGGTCAGCCGGAGCGACGCGAGCGCCATGCCAGGGGGCCAACCAGCAGCAGCAGGCAAGCGACAATGCCGAGCGGACTCAGCTCCGGCGCGCGCAGGTACGGGTAGGGAAACCAGTCGACCGCTTGGCCGAGAGCACGAGCGACGACGAAGAGCAGAGCAGCCAGGCCGCAGGCGGCGAGCACGGCGAGGTCGGCCCGCGTCCAGCGCAGCGCGGCATAGGTGGTTCGTGAACCGCTGCCGTAGGCGCGGGCCTCCATCGACTCGGCAGTCTGGATCGAGCTTTCGATCGCGGTCAGGACGACGGGAAGCGCCACCTCGGCCCACGAGCGCGGCCCGCGCGGCCGCCAGCCGCGGAGCCGCTGCGCCTCGGCGACCTCGACAAAGCTGCGCGCGACGACCGGCACCAGGTTCAGCCCGGCGGCCAGCGCGGCGCCGGTTCGAGAGAGCGAGCGGGGCAGGGCGTCGACCAGCTCGTGAGGTTCGACCCGCAGCGACAGCGGCGCCACCGCGAGCAGCGCGCCGGCCAGCGTCAGCCCGGTGACGAGCCCGAAGACGAGGGCTTCCAGCGTGTAGGCGCCGCCGATTGCAGGCCAGGCGGCGGGCAGCGAGAAAAGGACGTCGGCGCCCAGGTGGCTGAGCACGAAGTTGAGCGCGGTGGTGAGCAGCCCGGCGGTGCCGACCCCGACCAGCAGCGGCCGCGCCCGCCGCCAGCCGGCCCCGGCCACCGCCAGCAGGGCGGCGACCAGGACCAGCGCCCGGTAGCCCGGGTTGGCCGTCAGCAGGGCGACCAGGAGGCAGGTGGCGGACCACCCCGCCACCACCCTGGCGTTCAACCGCCCTACTTCTTGACCGCGGCGGGAGTCGGTGCCGGCGAGGCGTTGGGCGGCGACATACGCCAGCCGAGGCCGCCGCCATCGGGGACGTTGACAGCCGTGTAGCCGGTCTGGGCCATGGTCCAGGGACCGCCCGCGGTCTCGGTGAAGAGCAGCCAGTACGGCTGACCTTGGGTGAAGCACTGCGTGAACTGGGCGGGATCGTTGTCGACCTGGCATACGGCCTTGCCGAAGCTGAAGGTCTGGGACTGATACTCGATGCCGCTCTTGTTCATCAGGTCTTCGGCACCGATCTGGTCGCCGGTGAAGCCGACGCACTTCTGGACCGTCTTTCCGTCGAGATGGGTCACCACGACGTAGGCCTTGTGCGGGGCGCTGGCGTTCACGCACGCCGGGGCCGCCGCCGGGGTCGGGGTGGTGGCCGCCTGGCCGCCCCCGCAGCTGATGCTGATGCTCGCCAGTAGCGCGCCGGCGGCGAGGAGAATCTTCCTCACTCAGGTCTTCCTCCCACGGCAGCCGTCCGTCCGTGTCGGGGAAACCTCGCCGCGAGAGGCATCCCCTCCGATCCGCGCGGACGGGGAAACACGTCCCTCGGGGCAGGTCTCCTGACTCGCGGTCTTGGCTTCCGGCCGCCTTCCCAGGTCTTCCGACCCAGTGGCTCGCTGGCCTTCAGCTACCGCTCACAGTTGCGCGACAGTGCCGGATTCGCACCGGCTTCCCTTAGCCCTTCGGGGCTTACAGATTATCTACTCGTAGCGGAGAGCTTTCATCGGGTCGTAGCGGGCGGCCCGGATCGCGGGCAGCAGGCCGCTGAGCAGGCTCAGGCCGATGGCCAGGAAGACCGCCACCACCGCGATCTGCACGCCGATGTGGAAGACCGGCTGGCCGGCGAAGCGGTTTCCAAAGGACGCCAGAAGCCCCGCCAGCGCGGCGGCGACCACCCCGCCGGCGAGCCCGATCAGGCCCGACTCGGCGACGAAGATCAGGGTCACGTCCTCGAACCGCGCGCCGAGCGCCTTGAGGACGCCGATCTCCCGCGTCCGGTCGAGTACCGACGTGTACATGGTGTTGACGATCCCGAAGGATGCGACGAGGAGCGCCAGCCCCGCCAGGTAGGCGATGCCGCGGCCGAGGCCGGCAATCGTGGAGAGGGAGAGGATGAGGCTGGTCAGGATCATCCCGAGCGCGGTCCCGGCCGCGGTCAGGGACGTCCGCAGCGGCCGGCGGCCGACGGCATCGACGCCAAAACGAAGGGCGTCTTTGGCGGCCAGCCGCTTCGGCGGATCGAGCGTGACCGGCGCCCGTCCGGTCTTCCGCCCCCGCGTGCGGTTGGCGACGATCCGGCCGTCGCGCATCTTCACCACCCGCTCGGCGCGGGCCGCGATCTCGCGGTCGTGGGTGACCAGGACGATGGTCGCGCCTCGCCGGTGCAGGTCGTCGAGCAGCGCCAGCACCTGCTCGCCGTTGGTGGAGTCGAGGTTGCCGGTCGGCTCGTCGGCCAGCACCAGCCCGGGACGCCCGGCCAGCGCGCGCGCCACCGCCACCCGCTGCTGCTCGCCTCCTGACAGGCGGCCCGGCCGGAAGCGGGCGCGGGCGTCGAGGCCCACCAGGTCCAGCAGCCGGCGGGCCCGCGACCGCCGCTCGGGGGCGGAGACGCCGGCCAGTAGGAGCGGGATCGCCACGTTCTCCTCGACCGTCATGGTCGGGATCAGGTTGAAGGTCTGGAAGATGGTGCCCACCCGCTGCAGGCGGTAGTCGGCGAGGGCCGGCTCGGGCAGCTGGTTGAGGGCGGCGCCCGCGGCGTAGACCGTGCCGCTGGTCGGCTTGTCGAGGCCACCGAGGAGCCCGAGCAGAGTGGACTTGCCGCTGCCCGAGGGACCCATGATCGCGACGAACTCGCCCGGCGCGATCTCGAGGCTGACGTCCTTGACGGCGTCGACCCGGACGTCGCCCATCCTGAAGCTGCGCGTGACCGAGTCGAGGCGGAGGCCGACCGCCTGGCCGAGGAGGTCGCGGAAGGCGTCCGGCTTGGCGGTCGGAACCGCCGCCACGGTGACGGTCTCGGCCAGCACCTCGGGCGCAAGGGGCGGGGCCGGCGCTTTTACCGGCGGCTTGCGACGCGTGCGGCGCGGCGGCGCCGGAGCCGCCGCGGACGCGGTGTGACCGTTGGTTCCCCTGACTTCCTCAGCCAACTCTCTCTCTCTCTCTCTCCCGCAATCGTAAGGGGCGACCGGGGAAAGTCCCTAGCTGCGAGGCCCTTTCGAATCTACCTGCCCGGCAACCCACTCCAGGTAGCCGGACAGCCCCCCTTCGACGGGCACCGAGACCACCTCCGGCATCTCGGCGTTGCCCTCGCGCTGGATGTAGTCGGCGATCGCCGCAACGTGCACGCGCGTGCTCTTGAGCAGCAGCAGCGCCTCGAGCTCGCGCTGCAGCTTGCCCTCCCAGTAATAGAAGGAATGGATGGTCGGGATCACGTTCCCGCACGCCGCCAGGCGCTGTTCCACCAGCGCCTCCCCCACCCGCTCGGCTTCGTCTCGAGTGGCGAAGGTCGCGATGACGAGGACGGGCGACGTGTCCGACATCAATTCATGATCTCAGGCGACGACCCCGCGCGGCCGGTCGAGCCAGATGATGGCGCCCGCCAGCGCCAGCGCTCCCAGGAGCGCGCCACCCAGCACGTCCGACTCCCAGTGCACGTTCAGGTAGACGCGGTCGAAGGCCATGGCCACGCAGAGGACCACGGCTGCCGGCACGGCCCAGCGGCGCACGGCGGGCCGCTCCGACATCCGCACCACCACGAAGGCGAGCAGCCCGTAGACCAGGACGGTGCGGAGCATGTGCCCGCTCGGAAAGCTGTTGCTGATGACGCTGCCGCCGAGGAGCCAGGTCAGGCTGGGGGCGTCCCCGTGCTGGATCGAGGGCGGTGGACCGGGCTGAAAGACGAGCCGCTTGTAAACGAGCTCGATCAGCTGCGCCAGCGGGTAGGCCAGGAGTGCCCAGGCCTCGCTGCGAAAGCCCTGGCGCCGGATGTATATGAAGAGGCCGAGCGCGACCAGCGTCGTCACCTCGACGCCGCCCAGGAGCGCGATCGCCTGCATCGGGAGCTTGAGCTGGGGCCGCCAGATCTCGGTCATGGTCGAAGCCACCTGGTGGTCGACGCCCTTCAGCTGGCCGGCGCTGACGCCGGCGCTGAGCACGACGAAAGCGATCGCCAGCACCCCGAGTGCGAGTAGCGAGCGCCGGAGGTGGCCTAGCGTCTGCAAAGGCGCATCAACGCTGGCAGCGGCGGCAGAAGACAGTCGTGCGGCCGGCCAGGCGGAGGCTGGCCAGCGGCCGGCCGCAGGTCGGGCAGGGCTCGCCGGCGCGGCCGTAAACCAGCAGCTCCTCCTGCTGGCGGCCCTTCTCTCCGAAGGCGTCGCGATAGCTGTCGACCGAGCTGCCCCGGTTGGCGATGGCGGTCGTGAGCGACTCCTGGAGCGCATCGCGCAGCCGGCGGACGGCCTGCCGGCTGAGCGAGTTGGCCGGGCGGTCGGGGCGGATCCGGGCCCGGAAGCAGGACTCGTCGGCATAGATGTTGCCCACGCCGGCGACCACCGCCTGGTCGAGCAGCAGGGCCTTGAGCGGCGCCCGGCGGTGGTGCAGGCGGCGGTAGAGGTCGAGGGCGCTGAAGCTGAGGTCGATCGGTTCGGGGCCAAGGCGGGGCAGCGCCCGCCGGGCGACCAGCTCGTCCTCGGTCCCGAACAGCAGCCGGCCGAAGCGGCGCGGGTCCCGGTAGCGGAGCTGGGTCAGGTCGTCGAGGTCCAACACGGCGTGGACGTGGTCGGCGTACGGGACGCCCGGGTCGACCACCCGCAGCGAACCCGTCATGCCCAGGTGGACGACCATCAGGTAGCCGTCGTTTAGGTGATGCAGTAGGTACTTGCCGCGCCGGGTCAGCGCCTCGATCGTCCGCCCCTCGACGCCATCTCGAAACGCCTCTGGCTCCGGGTAGCGGACGATCGTCGGAAATCGGAGATGGCAGCGGACGATCCGCTTGCCGACCAACGCCGGCCTCAAGTCGGCCGCGACCGTCTCCACCTCGGGGAGCTCAGGCAAGGACTGTCGAAAGCTTCCTCATATCGGCCCAGTTGGGACCGACCTTGGACTCCACCTCGAGGCCTGTGTCGAGCTCGTAGGCGTCGGTCATGACCCGCGGCACCATCTCGTTGAAGGTCTCGCGCTCGCTCTCGGGCACCTCGAACAGGAGCTCGTCGTGGACCTGGAGCAGCATCCGGCCCTGCAGCCGCCGCTCCTTGACCTCGGACTGGAGCCGGACCATCGCGATCTTGATGATGTCCGCGGCCAGCGACTGGATCGGGAAGTTGATCGCCATCCGCTCGGCGGCCTGCCGGAGCTGCCAGTTGGGGGACCGGAGGTCGGGGATCGCGCGCCGCCGGCCGGTGGCGCTGACCACGAGTCCCGTCTCCCGCGCCTCCTGGCGGACACCGTCGAGGTACTCCTTGAGCCGGGCGAATGTCGTCCAGTACTCCTTGAGGAACTCGCGCGCCTCCTCGCCCGCAATCCCCATCTGCTGGGAGAGCCCGTACTCGCCCTGGCCGTAGATGGAGCCGAAGTTGGCGACCTTGGCCAGGCGGCGCTGGTTGGGATCGACGTTCTCCAGCGCCACCTTGAAGACCTTGGAGGCGGTCGCGGCGTGGATGTCCTGACCGGCCGCGAAGGCGGCCAGCAGGTTGGGGTCCTGCGAGAGGTGGGCGGCGATGCGGAGCTCGATCTGCGAGTAGTCGGCCGCGAAGAGGACGTGATCGGCTCGATCGGCCCGGAAAGCCCGGCGGATCCGCTGCCCGAGCTCGGTCCGGATCGGGATGTTCATGAGGTTGGGGTTGGAAGAGCTCAGGCGGCCGGTGGCGGTGCTCGCCTGGCCGAAAGAGGTGTGGAGCCGCCCGGTGCGGGGGTCGACAAGCTCGGGCAGGGCGTCGACATAGGTCGACTTGAGCTTGGACAGCTGCCGGTGCTCGAGGATCAGCCCCACCACCGGGTGCTTCTCGCGCAGTCCCTCCAGCGTGTCGGCGTCGGTCGAGTAGCCGGTCTTGGTCCGTTTGCCGACCGGCAGCCGCAGGTCCTCGAACAGCAGCTTGGCCAGCTGCTGGGGGGCGTTGACGTTGAACTCGTAACCTGCGGTCTCGGAGATCTCGGCCTCCAGGGCGCGCAGCTGCTCGGCGAGCTCGGTCTGCATCTCGCGCAGGTAGGGGACGTCGATCGAGACGCCGCGCTCCTCCATCAGCGCCAGCACGCGGGCCAGCGGCAGCTCGATCTCGTTGAAGAGGTAGTCCACGCTGGCGTTGCGCATCTCCGCCTCCAGGCGCGGCCGGAGCTGGAGGATCGCCTGCGCGCGCCCGCCCGCGAAGACGGCCGCGTCCTCGACCGCGGCCTGCGAGGCGGGATGCGACTTGCGCCCGACTCCCAGCAGCTGGTCGGCGCCCATGAGCGCGCTGCCCAGGTGGTCGCGCGTCAGGTCGTCCAGCCGGGGATCCCGGGCGCCGGCGCCGAGCAGGTAGGCGGCCAGGAAGCTGCTGAAGCGCCAGTCGTATGGTTCGTCGCCCGCGACGCCCTCGGGGCCGGTCAGAAAGAGCTGCATCTCCTTGGGGTCGTGGGTGAGGAGCTTGGCGCCGGAAAGCGCTTGCTTCAGCGCTCCGTGGGGCCGGCGGTCGAGGGGCAGGTACCAGGCGCCCTCGCCCGCCGCGACCGCCAGGCCGACCGGCTGGCCGGTGCGCGCCGCGCCGTCCCAGAGGCCGAACAGCGCCACCTCGGGAGCGCTCGCCACGGCGCCGGTGACCGCCTCCAGCGGCGCCTGCGCCGGGACCAGCTTGACGCCCTTCAGCTCGGCCGGCTCGAAAGCGAGGGTGGGCTGAATCGCCGCCACGTCGGGCGAGGGGAAGCGGGCAAGCAGCTGGCGGAACTCGAGCTCGTCGAAAACGCGGCGTGCCTCATCAGGGTCGTAGCGGAGCCACCGGGCGGCGTCGAGGTCGAGCTCGACCGGCACGTCGGTGCGGATCGTGACCATCCGCTTCCCGAGCCGGACCTGGTCGGCGGCCGCCCCCAGGTTGTCTCTGACGCGGCCCGGCTTGAGCTCGTCGAGGTGATCGAGCAGGTTCTCGATGCTGCCGAACTGCTGGACCAGCGTCGCCGCCGTCTTGTCGCCGATGCCGGGGACGCCCGGGATGTTGTCCGAGGTGTCCCCGCGGAGGGCCTTGTAGTCGATCAGCTGGCGCGGCTCGAAGCCGTAGCGCTGGCGGACCTCGGCGGGACCGTAGACGAAGGTGTCGGTGATGCCGCGGCGCGGGACCAGGGCCTGGACCGAGTCGTTGACCAGCTGCAGGCAGTCGAGGTCGCCGCTGACGATGGTGACCGCCAGCCCGTCCGCGTCCGCTTTACGGGCCAGGGTGCCGATCACGTCGTCGGCCTCGAAGCCCTCGACCCCGAACATCGGTATCGAGAGCGACTTGAGCACGTCGCGGCAGTGCTCGATCTGCGGCCGCAGGTCGTCCGCCATCGGCCGCCGGCCGGCCTTGTAGTCGGCGTACTCCTCGGACCGGAAGGTGGCCTTGCCGACGTCGAAGGCGGCGATCGCGTACTCCGGCCGGGAGGCGAGGACGATCGCCAGCATCGAGGTGAAGCCGTAGACGGCATTGGTCACCTCGCCGCCCCGCGTGCTCATCGGCGGAAGCGCGAAGAACGCCCGATAGATGAGGCTGTGGGCGTCGATCAGGATCAGCCGGCCGCGGCGCCCTTTTGCCACCACTGAATTCTAGGTTTGCCCTCGCCAGCCCGGCCCAACCCCCGGTTTCCCGGGAAACCCGGCCTCCAGCCCCGGCCCAACCCCCGGTTTCCCGGGAAAC
>DASUWN010000103.1:0-6743 GCA_036378395.1 Candidatus Dormiibacterota bacterium
CGACCGAGACCTCGCCGGGGGACGTCTGGGGTGCCTGACCGAGGAAGATGCCGAGGGCTTTGTGGTCGACGCTGGAGAGCAGGCCGGTATAGCTGCTGACGCCGCTGGGCGAGGTCAGCCGCAGCAGCACCGCATGGTCGACGGGCAGCCCGTCCTGGACGGTGACCAGGGAGAAGCTGCTGGCGAAGCCGATCGTCGCGACGTAGGCGCCGCCCTGCTTGGCGATTGTGAGGCTCCGCGCTTCCGTCCCTGGGGGCTGGTTGGCGGCATTGGTGTTGGTCGGTTGGAAGCCCTGGATCTGGAAGGCGGCATGCGGAGAGATCGCGGCCATGCGGCCATCGCCCAGCCAGCTGCCCGCCGCGGGCACGGTGACCGGCAGCGTGCCCAGCAGCCCAAAGGCGGCGATCACGAGCAGCGCCGCGCTGGCCGGCTTCCGCCGCACAGCGAGCCTCAGCCTGCTGGGCGGGGCGGCATCGACCGCGAGGTCAGGTACCAGGCGCCGCCCATGGCGGCCAGCGCCAGCCCGATGACCGTGACCAGCGCCGCGATCACCAGCCAGGGATTGGCCGGCTGCGGCCGGCCGGGCTGAAGGTCCACCGGCGCACTGTTCGAGAGCTTCGTGAAGTCGTTGACCGGCGGCGACTCGAGGCCGCTCCACTGGTGGGGCGGGCTGATCCCGAAGTCGGTGCTCGGGCTGAAGAAGGAGGTCATGCGCGACGTCGGCGTCTTGAAGTTGACGTCGTCCATGGGGATCACCCAGATCAGCGAGCGCCCGTTCATGATCACGCGGGCGGCACTGTTGGTGACCACCGGCTGGTTGTTGACCTGGCGCTGCGTGTACAGCGTCCAGGGGTGAATCCTGTCCGGCCGCGTCGCGTCGTAAATCAAGGCGTTCACCACGATCGCGCCCTTGAAGAAGTCGTTGTTGTCGGGGTTGGGCACGTAGCCGTCGGCGGGATTGCCATCACCGAACACGAGCCCGTATTGGTAGTAGCCCTGGGAAATGTTCGCCGGGGGTGCCGCGCGCAGCCGCTGGTACCCGATCCAGTAGCGTCCAGGAGGGAGCGCTCCCGGCTGCCGGCAGACCGTCAGCACGCCGGCGTGATCCCCGCACTCGAGCGCGCTCAGGCCCAGTCCGGCCGCCCGCGCCTCTTCCACGGCACCCAACGAGTGGCTCCCCGACAGGACGGGCACCCTGAGGTCGACCGGGATCAGGCCTTCCCAGTCCCAGATCGTGGTCGGGTCGTCGGGGATCCTAGGGGCCAGCTCGGGATCGGTGTGGCGAACGGCGACGTGGACGTTGACCGGAAACAGGAAGGGCGAGGCCTCGCCCGGGAAGTAGTCGTCGTCGAAGATGCCGAGACCGTCGGCGTAAGGGGAAGCGCTGGGATAGACCGGCCGGCACTCGGCGAAGACGGCGGCGCTCCCGAAGAGGAAGAAGAGGAAGCCCACCGCCACGAACAGGCAGGAAGCGGGCACCGGCGTGCGGCCGAGAAAGCCGCGCGGGGGCAGCAGCGGCTCTGAGTAGACGCCGGTGCTCACCGGCGAGCTGTAGGACGTCGGTTGGAAGGTCGGCGCCGGAGTCCCCGACTTGGGCTGGTCCGGCGGGATTTTGAAAAGGTCGTCGAGCGTGCTCTTGGGCGGCTTCTTGTCGGGCTTTTTAGGGGGCGGCTGAGTCGGGAACTGGCCGGTGTCCTTGGGCTTGGCGGCTGGCGGCGGCGGAGCCGCCTCCGGCGGTTTCTCGGCGGGCTTCGCGCCCTTCATCTTCCAGCCGAAGGCGTGGCCGTCGTCGTAGTGGCCGGTATCCAGGTCGGGGCCGAGGGCAGGCCCGCCCGGTGGGTCGAACTGCGGCTCCGGCGGCGCCACGGGCGGATCCGGAATCGGGAACAGGTCCTGCAAGCTGCCGCCGACGAAGGGGCGGTCTGTCGGTGGCAGCTCCCCGAAGAGGCCGTGCGGCTGCCCCTTGTCGTCGAGCGCGGTTCCGGCCTGCTGCGCGTCGGGCGCGGGCTGGGCGGCCGGCTTCGGGGTTGGCGGTTTCGGCTTCGGCTTGGGCTTGGCGGTCTTGTGGCCTGAGGCGCGCGGCGGTTTGCCGCCGGTCGGGGCCGGCTTGGACTGGGGGCTCGCCTTCGGCGGCGGCGGCGGCGATGGCGCGGGCGAAGGATCCTTAGGCGGGTCCTTGACCCAGCCCTGGTCCTTCAGCTTCTGCCAGGTCTGCTCGTCCTCCTCGAGCGGCTTGTCCTTGCCCAAGACGGGCGGATTGGAGCACGCGCCGCGGCCACCGTCAAGATCCGCGCACCGCGCTCAGCTTCTCGTCGATCCGCCGCTCCGAGGCGCGCCGCTCGAGCTCGTCGCCCGGGCTCATGTCCACGAAGCGCGCGTAGCTCGCGAGCCGGGGATGCACCTGTTCGACGCACCCGAACATCTCCTGCGCGACGAGCCGGTAGTCGGGGTGGCCCTGGGGCGTGGTCCGCAGCTCGCAGAGGTGGACCACCTCGCGCAGAGAGACGCGGATGAACCAGCGGACCCGGAACGCGAGCGGCACCGCGTACTGCGCGACGACCGGGCCCAGCGACCGCTCGAGGAGCAGGTGCGCCTGCTCGGCGCGTTCGAGCGCCGACTCGAACCGGGTGCGCATGCGGTACTCGGCCAGGTCCTCGGGGACGTCGCAGCCGAGCGCGGTCCCCAGCAGCTGGCGATCCTGGGTCAGCATCCGGTGGCGCTGGAGGTCGCGGTAAGCGGCGAAGTTGGCGACCACCTCGAAGGTGTAGGTGGCCATCTCGAGCGCGCGCGGCATGCGGTGGCGGCGGTTGGCACGGTCGCCCAGCAGCGCGTCGAAAACGGCGTCGGCGTCGACGCCGGCCTGAGACAGCTCGACCAGGGGCAGGTTGGAGTGCGGATAGAGTGCAGCCGCGACCACCTTGCGCTCGGCGTCCCGGTCCCACTCGACCAGGCGAACGCCGGCCCGGACCGGGTGCGGCTGGCCCTTCGGCGCCAGCCGGGCGGCCGCCATCCGCGCCCGCATCATCCGCTCGCTGGCCGGGCGCCCGTAGCGCTCGTCGAGAGCGCGCCGAACGAACGACGGGATGACCAGGGCGAGCTCGTCATGCATGGAGTTGGCCAGCAGCCGCGCCTCCGGGAGCTCGTGGGCGGCCAGCTTGGTGATCAGGTACTCAAAGGCGCGGCCGTTGCCGAAGAGACCCAGGTTGGTCAGCGCCGATGCCGGCAGCAGGCCCCGCAGCAGGTCGAGCGCCTTGGCCCGGGTCGCCGACTTCCAGGCCCGCTCGGTCTCGCCGGGCTCGATCGGATGCCGGTCCCGCACCGCCTCGGTAAGTGGCTCGACCAGCGAGGAATAGGTGGCGAAGAGCGCGTCCATCGCCCGCTCGTAGACCGGGTGACCGAGCTCGCGGCCGCGATGGTAGGGCCACCGGCCATCGGCATCGCGGCGGTCGAAGCGGACGTAGCGGGTCGACTTCTCGAGCGGCGAGAGGCCGATGCGCGAATCCTGGATCGCCTTGGCGGCCAGCGTGCTCACCCGCTCGACGGCGATGTGCGCGCCCGCCAGCTCGGCCACCGAGTCGTCGCCGTAGCCGACCAGCACCCGCTCGTAGAACTCCTCGGCGCGCTTGGTGGCAACCATGTCGTCGCCGGCGGCCGAGCCGGTCAGCTGAGCAAAGTCCATCTCCGGGGCCTGGATGAACTCGTCCAGCAGCACTCTCCGCAGCGACTTCTCGGTCCGCGAGTAGCGGCTGAAGAGGGCGCCCTTGACCACCTCGGGCAGGTTGCGGAGCGCGAACACGGGCCGGTCCAGGTTGGTGAAGTAGCGCGCCAGCAGGGCCGCCTCCTGGGCGTCGAATTCGGGGGCGGTGGCGGTGGGCGCGCTGCCAAGCATGACGACCTCCGGGCGTGCTGAATCTGTCGGCTTGGGCGGGCCGCAGGGATGATACCGGACAATCGCCGGGTGGCCGACCCCGCTTTCGAGACTGACTGGGCGGCGGCGTGGCGGGCGCTGGTCGAGGCGCGCGAGGCCGACTCCGCGGCGGCTCCTCAGCCCGGCTACTGGGACCGCCGCGCGGCCGGTTTCGCCTACTCGATGCGGGACGCACCCGACCCCTTCTTCGAATTCCTCGAACCCTGGCTCGACCCTGGCAAGACGGCGATCGACGCCGGCGCCGGCACCGGTCGCCACGCACTCCGGCTGGCCGATCGCCTGGAGTGGGTGACCGCGGTCGAACCCTCGGAAGGGATGCGCGCCCACATCGAGCCGCGCGACAACCTGACCGTGATCGCCAGCTCGTGGGAGGACGCCGATCCCGCCCCGGCCGACCTCGTGATCTGCAGCCACGTCCTCTACGGCGTGGCGGAGGTCGCGCCTTTTCTCGAAAAGCTGGAGGCTCGCGCGCGCGAGCGCGTCTTCGTCTACCTGCGCGACTGCCAGATGAGCCTGCCCTCGGAGGCGCTCTGGCGGCGGCTGGCAGGCTCGCGAGCACGGATGCCGGAGTTTCGCGACCTCTACCTGGTGCTGCGAGGGATGGGCGTTGCGCCGGACGTGACGATGGTCGAATACGCCGCCTCCCGCCGCTACCCCGATCTGGAGGCGGCCGTCGAGGAGGTCAGCGCCGCCCTCGGCGAGCGGTGGGAGGACGCCAGCGGCCGCGCCTTCCTCGAAGAGCGGCTCCAGCCCTCTTCAGACGGCGGCCTGCTCTGGGACGCGGGGCCGATGCGCTCCGGGATCGCCCATTGGAAGCCGAGGAGCTGACCCTCCGGCCGGTGCGGCCGGCCGACCGCGACCGCGTGTCCGAGATCACTGCCACCACCTTCGGTGGCGACGACTACGTCCCCTCGCGCTTCGACGACTGGGTGGCCGACCCTGCCTCGACCTTCCAGGCCGCCGAGCTCGACGGTGTGCTGGTCGGCTTTCACCGGCTGCGCCCGATCGGCCGTGGGCTGCTGCTTTACGAGGGAATGCGGGTCGACCCCGAGCGCCAGGGACAGGGCATCGGCCGCTCGATGCTGGCGGCGGCGATCGACGAATCGCGCCAGCAGGGTTTCCGAGAGATGCGATTGATCACCGCCAACCCGCGCGCGCTGCGCCTGTTCGAGATGGCCGGCTTCCAGCGCCGTGCCGAGCTCACCTCCTGGCGGGCCGGGCGGATCGAGGGGGGCGACCCGGCGCGCGTGCCCTCGGCGCAGGAGGCCATCCGGCTGGCAGCGCAGGTCCGGGGGGACCCCGCCTTCCCTCTGTATGGCGGTGTGAGCAACTACTGGCAGGCGCCGGTCGACCTCGACGACGACCACTTCCGCGAACTCGCCGAGCAGGGCCTGCTGCGGGTCAATGGCGGCGCCGTGGCCGGCCTTTCGCCGATCCGTACCGATCGGGTCGGGGTCAACTTCGTTTTCGGTTCAGGCGCCGCCCTCCAGGACCTGCTGACGGCGCTGCGCTTCGAGGCCGACGCCGACGGCATGGCCGGCGTGTGGGTGGCGACCCCGCCCGAGCACCCCGCCGCCGATGACTTTCGGGCGGTCGGCTACGATCTCGCCATCGACTCCCGCTTCTACATCTGCGCGCTGGAGCTGCGGGACTGAGCCGCAGATACGTAATCCTCGGCAACGGCATCGCGGGCCAGACCGCCGCCGAGGAGCTCCGCAAGAACGACTCCGAGGCCTCGATCACGATCGTCGCCGCCGAGCGCCATCCGCTCTACAACCGGGTCGCTCTGCCGCGCTACCTGCGCGGGCAGGTGCGCCGCGAGAAGGTCTTCATGCGGACAGTCGAGGACTACCAGGCCAAGGGCATCGACATCCACTTCGAGACCTGGGCCACCGAGGTCGACGCCACGGCGCACGTGGTGCGGACCAACCGCGGCCAGGAGCTCGCTTATGACGCGCTGCTGGTGGCCACCGGCGGCCGGCCCAAGCCGCCGCCCTGGCCAGGGACCGACCAGGTCGACCCCGTCTTCGGTTTCCAGACGCTGGACGACACCGATGCCATCATCGAGAAGGCCGACGCCTCGGAGCGGGTGCTGGTGATGGGCGGCTCCTTCATCGGCTACGAGCTGGCGGAGGGAGTCGCCTTTCGGCACAAGGCGAAGGTGACCTGGATCATGCGCGGGCCCTGGTTCCTGCGCTACGTCCTCGACGCCGAGGGGGGCGAGCTCTGCCGCCAGCTGGGCGTCGAGGCCGGCGTCGACTTCATCGTCAACGACGAGGTCGCGCGCTTCTCGCGGCTCGATGGGCGCTACCTGGCCGAGACCGTGGAGGGCAAGCGTGTCGAATTCGACACGCTGACCTATGGGGTCGGCCTCGACTACTACACCGAGCCCCTGCGCGGCACCGGCGTCGAGCTGCGGAAGGGCATCGTGGTCGACGCCAAGCTGCGCTCATCGCTGCCCGACGTCTACGCGGCCGGCGACATCGCCGTGTTCTTCGACCTGATGCTCAACAAGCACAACCAGATGGGGACCTGGGACAACGCGGAGGCGCACGGAGAGACCGCGGCCCACAACATGGCCGGCGAGATCGAGGACTTCTTCGACGTGCCGACCTACACGACAACCATGTTCGGCTCGACGCTGGCGGTGATGGGGGTGACGCCCGACGTGCAGCCGGACCTGGAGTCGGTGCGCACCTACTCGTTTGAGGAGCGGTTCTTCCGCAAGCTCTTCTTCTATGACGACCGGCTGGTGGGGGCGATCATGATCGGGCCGCCCAAGGGTCGGAAGAAGCTGATCGAGATCATGCGCTCC
>DASUWN010000104.1:0-18189 GCA_036378395.1 Candidatus Dormiibacterota bacterium
CATCGACTCGGTCAGCCGCCGGTTGACGCCGTCAAGGCCGAGCAGCTCCTCGCGCGGCCGCGCCCGGCGGACGACGATCTCTCCGCCGACCACCCGCGCCAGGTCGAACACGTGCAGCGGCTGCCCGTACTCGAGCATCACGTACTGGGTGACGTCGACCAGGTTGCTGATCGGGCGCACGCCGGCCGAGCGCAGGCGGCGCTGCATCCAGGGCGGGGACGGTCCCGGCGTGACGTCGCGGATCAAGCCCGCGATGTAGCGGCGGCAGAGCTCGGGGTCCTCGATCGAGACCTTCAAGACGTCGGTCGCCGGGGGGTCGGCCTCGCCCTGGAAAGGCAGCAGGAAGTCGACCTGGAGGCGCCGGCCGAGGGCCGCCGCCAGCTCGCGCGCCAGGCCCAGGTGGCCGAGGCAGTCCGGCCGGTTGGGCGTGACCTCGACCTCGAAGACGGCGTCGGGCGGGATCAGCTCGGAGAGCCTCTGGCCCGGCCGGCCCTCATCGAGCAACATGATCGCCGGCTCCGAGTCCTCTCCCAGCAGCAGCTCCTCGCGCGAGCAGAGCATCCCGCGGCCCTCGAAGCCGGCGATCTTGGCGTCGCGGACGTACTTGCCGCTGGGGACGGTGGTGCCCGGAAGCGCCACCGGCACCAGCGCCCCGGCGACCGCGTTGGGCGCGCCGGCGATGATCTGGCGGGTCTCGCCGCCGATGTCGACCTGGTGGATCCAGAGCGGATTCCGGCTGCTCGGGTGGGGCTGCTGCTCGAGGACGCGTCCGACCACGATCTCGGAGAGATCGATGAGGTCGATCGTGTCGACCGTGAAGCCGATCATGGTGAGGGTGTCGGCGCCCTGCCGCGGCGTCACGCCGTGCAGGTCGGCGAGCTCGTTGAGCCACTCCCAGGAGACGCGCATCTAGGGCTTTTTCCAGAAAAGCGGGCTAATCGGGCGCCGGATAGGCCCGAGTTTCCGGAAAAACGCGGGCAAGCTAGAACTGCTCCAGGAAGCGCAGGTCGTTTTCGTAGAACGCCCGGATGTCGCTGACGTTGTAGCGGAGCAGCGTCATCCGCTCGATCCCGAAGCCCCACGCGTACCCGCTGTAACCCTCGGGATCGATGCCCCCGTTGCGCAGCACCTGAGGATGGACCATCCCGCAGCCCCCGATCTCGATCCAGCCGTCCCCACCGCAGGTTCGACAGCCCTTGCCGCCGCAGATGCCGCAGGAGCAGTCGAACTCGTAGCTGGGCTCGGTGTAGCTGAAGTTGTGGGGGCGCATCCGGATCTGGCGTTCGGGGCCGAAGAAGGACTGGCACATGTAGGTCAGCGTCCCCTTGAGGTCGCTCACGGCAAGGCCCTCGTCGATCGCCAGCCCCTCGAGCTGCATGAAGGTCGAGAGGTGGCTGGGGTCGGAGGCGTCGCGGCGGTAGACGCGGCCGGGGACGATCACGTAGATGGGCGGCGTCTTCAGCCGCTCCATGGCCCGGATCTGGACCGGCGACGTGTGCGTGCGCAGCACCAAATCCTCGCCGGCGTTGAGGAAGAACGAGTCCTGCACGTCGCGCGCGGCGTGGCCCTTGGGGAGGTTGAGGGCCTCGAAGTTGTACCAGTCGGTCTCCACCTCGGGACCGACCTCGACCGAGAACCCGATCCCGGCCAGGATGTCCTCCAGCTCGCGCTGGACCTGGGTCAGCGGGTGGAGATGCCCAGCCGCCAGCGGCGGCGCCGGGAAGGTCACGTCGATGGCGTCGGTCTCGGCCAGGTCGGCCAGGCGCAGCCGCTCGACCTCCTCCGCCCGCGCCGCCAGCGCCGCCTCCACCGCGCGTTTGGCCTCGTTGGCGGCCTTGCCCGCGGCGGGCCGCTCCGCCGCCGGCAGGGAGCCGATCCGCTCCACGACGGCGCTGATCCGGCCGCTGCTGCGGCCGAGGTAGTCGAGCCGGATCCGCTCCAGCTCCTCCGGCGTGCGCGCCGAAGAAATCTCGGCGAGCGCCTGCTGGGCGAGGGCCGCGGCGTCCATCAGCGTCCCGCCGTCTTGCGCCGCCGGATCTCGAACAGCAGCACGGCCGCCGCCGCCGCGACGTTGAGCGACTCGACCCCCTCCGCGACCGGGATCGTCACGCGCTCCAGGCCGCCACGGCGCAGCCCGTGCGCCTCACTCCCCAGGACGAGCAGCTCGGCGCCTTCGATCGGCGCTTCCTCGAGCGCGCGCCCACCCTCGGCGGCGGCGCCGTAGGCCAACCGGCCCGCCAGCTCCTCCCACCGTCCGGCTCCGACGGCAAGGCGGAAGACGTTGCCGGAAGAGGCGCGGACCGCCTTGGGGCCGAAGGGGTCGGCCGTCCCTTCCAGGACCGCGATCGCCGGGGCGCCCGCCGCGGCGGCGGTGCGGCAGATGGTTCCCACGTTGCCCGGGTCCTGGATGCCGTCGAGCACGATCAGCGGCCAGTCCGTGGCCCCCGCCACGCCCAGTGCCTCAAGCAGTGCGACGGCGTCCCGACGCGCGATCGCGATCACGCCCTGGGGCGTAACCGTGGTGCTGACCGAGTTGAAGAGGCGTTCAGAGAGCACGACCGTCCGCTCCGCCGGAACGTCGTAGCGGCGCACGTCCGCGCGGAGGACCAGCAGCTCGATCTCGACACCGGCCAGGGACGCCTCGCGGACCACGCGCGGGCCCTCCAGCAGGACCTCCCCCGGTTCCCGGCGGTGCGCCAGCCGCCGGATGCGGCGGGCGACTTCGTTCTCTGAGCTCTGGACTACGAGACCTCGCGCCGGCCGCATCACCTACCCTCGCACACCCATGCGGAGCGCGCTGCAGCCTGGCCGCGCGAGGCCAAGGCGACGGGCCGGCGCAAGGTCTCCGGGCTGGTTAGAGGTTGTTCTTCGCAACCTCCACCAGCCGAGCAAAGGAGCCGCTGTCTCGCACGGCCAGGTCGGCGAGAACTTTGCGGTCGATCTCCACTCCGGCCTGGCGGAGGCCGAACATCAGCTTGTTGTAGGGCAGCCCCGACTGCCGCGCGGCGGCGTTGATGCGCGCGATCCAGAGCGCCCGCATCTCGCGCTTGCGCCGGCGCCGGTCCCGGAAGGCGTACGCGAGGGCGTGCAGGACCGCCTCGTTGGCGGGCTTGAAGAGCAGCTTCTTGGAAAGCCGGAAGCCCTTGGCGCGATCGAGGACCGTCTTGTGGCGGCGGCGGGCGGTGACGCCGCGCTTGACGCGAGCCATCCCTTAGATCCCGAGCGAGCGCCGGACCTGCTTGGCATCGGCGGGCGAGACGCCCGCGGCCGAGCGGAAGGCGCGCTTGCGAGCGGCGGACTTCTTTTCGAGGAGGTGGCTCTTCCAGGCGTGGCGGCGAACCAGCTTGCCGTTGCGGGTCACGCGGATGCGGTCCTGGAGGCCCTTGCGGGTCTTGATCTTAGGCACTTGGCGGCGTCTCCTTGGCTCCGGACGGGCCGTTGGCGGCTCCAGCGGGAACGGGAGCGGGCTTCTTGGTCGGGCTCAGGATCATGAACAGGTTGCGGCCCTCCATGATCGGGGCGCGCTCCACCACGGCGATCTCCTTGGCCGCGTCGGCGACGCGGTCGAGCAGCCGCCGGCCGATCTCCTGGTGGACCATCTCGCGGCCCCGGAACATGATCGTCACCTTCACCTTTTCACCCTGCTCGAGGAACTGCCTGACCCCACGGAACTTGGTCTGAAAGTCGTGGTCCGCCACCTTCGGCCGGAGCTTCATCTCCTTGAGCTTGATGACGTTCTGGCGGCGCCGCTGGTCCTTCTCGCGCTTGATGGCCTCGAACTTGTAGCGTCCGTAGTCCATCAGCCGGCAGACCGGCGGGCTGGCCTGGGGGGCGACTTCCACGAGGTCGAGGCCCTTCTCGTTGGCTATCCTCTGCGCGGTGTCGAGCGAGAGGACACCGAGCTGGTTGTCCTGGTCGTCGATCAGGCGCACCTCTGAGGCGCGGATCTGATCGTTGATGCGGAGCTCCTTAAACGGAATGGGCGACTCCCTCGGTCTTCTTCAGTGTGGTCTGCTTCCTCCTAAAAAAAATAACGGACGGCAAAGGACCGCCCGTAACCGCAACTCGCGGCTCGATCAACCCGTGTCCAGCTGAACGCCTTCGCGGGTGAGGGGCGGACCCCCTGCTTCCAGGAGTTTGGAGTGTACCAGGCCGGCGGCTCAGCTAATCCTGCGCTCGGCGACCTCGGCGGTCACCCGGGCCGCGAAGTCGTCCAGTGATTCCTCGGACTGCTCGCCGGCCCGGTTGCGGACGTTGAGCTTGCCCGCCTCCACCTCGCGCTTGCCGATCACCACCATGTAGGGCACCTTGCGCAGCTCGGCGTCCCGGATCTTCCGGCCCATGCGCTCGGAGCGCGCGTCGACCTCGACCCGCAGGCGCAGCCGGCGCAGCCGCTCAGCGATCTCGCGCCCGAAGTCGAGCTGGTCGTCGGTGATCGGGATCACCACCACCTGGGTCGGGTGCAGCCAGGCAGGGAAGGCGCCCCCGTAGCGCTCGATCAGGTAGCTGAAGAGGCGTTCCATGGCGCCCGCCGCCCCCCGGTGGACCATGACCGGCCGCTGCCGCGAGCCGTCCTCGGCGACGTACTCGAGCTGGAAGCGCTCCGGGAGCTGGAAGTCGACCTGGACCGTGGAGTTGGTGAACTCGCGGCCGTGGATGTCGCGGACCTCGAAGTCGATCTTGGGGCCGTAGAAGGCGGCTTCGCCCACGCCCACCTGGTACTTCTGGCCCAGTGCGTCGAGGGCGTCGGTGAGCGCCTTCTCGGCGCGCGCCCAGTCCGACTCGCTCCCCAGCCACTTGTCCTTCACCTCGTCCCGGGTCGAGAGGCGGTACCAGAAGTCCTCGATCCCGAGCACCTTGGAGAAGTAGAGGGCGAGATCGATAGCGCCCCGCACCTCTTCCTGGATCTGGTCGGGGCGGCAGAAGATGTGGGCGTCGTTGAGGGCGAAGACCCGCACGCGGTTGAGCCCGATCAGGGTGCCCGAGCGCTCGTAGCGCCAGTTGTTGCCGATCTCGGCGATCCGCATCGGCAGGTCGCGGTAGCTGCGGAGCTGGGACTGGTAGACGACGATGTGGTGCGGGCAGTTGACCGGCCGCAGCTGAAGCTCCTCGCCCGAGTCGGGGAACTTCATGGGCGGATACATGTTCTCGGCGTAGAGCTGGGCGTGCCCGCTCTCCTTGAACAGCTCGAGGCGCGCCACGTCCGGGGTCCGCACGTGGAGGTAGCCTCGCGCCACCTCCTCGTCGACGATGAAACGCTCCAGCTCGCGGCGGATGGTGGCGCCGTCGGGAAGCCAGATCGGCAGGCCGGCCCCCACCCGCTCGTCGACCATGAACAGCTCGAGCTCGCGGCCGAGCTTCTTGTGGTCGCGCTCCTCGGCCAGGCGCAGCCGCTCCAGGTGGTCGTTGAGCTGCTGCTCGCTCGGCCAGGCCGTTCCGTAGACGCGCTGCAGCTGCTGGTTGTGCTCATCGCCCCGCCAGTAGGCGCCGGCGACATTCAGCAGCCGGAACCACTTCAGCTCGCCGGCGTCCTCCACGTGCGGCCCCCGGCAAAGGTCGAAGAACTCGCCCGTCCGGTAGCAGCTGAGCTGCTCATCGTCCTTGGCTTCCTGGTCGAGGATCTCGAGCTTGTAGGTCTGGCCGAGCTCGGCGAACTTGCGCTTCGCCTCCTCGCGAGGCAGCACCACCTGCTCGAAGGGCGGCTTGCGAGCGGCGATCTCGTGCATCTTCTCCTCGATCACCGGGAGGTCGGCCTCGGAGAGCGTGCGATCGAGGTCGAAGTCGTAGTAAAAGCCGTTCTCGATCGGTGGCCCGATGGCGTACTTGGCCCCCGGGTAGAGCTCGGTCACGGCGGCGGCGAGGAGATGCGCGGTCGAGTGCCGGAGCATGTAGAGAGGGTCGGCTGGATCGACCGCAGACATGGAGCGTGAGTATATGGAGGCCCATGCTGTCCAACTTCGACCCCCGCGCGATCGCCGATGCCATCGGCTATCCGGCCGCCGCGCTCGGCATCCTGATCGAGAGCGCGGGCATCCCCTTCCCGGGCGAGACCATGCTGCTGGCGGTGGCGGCCTACGCCGCCACCGGCCGCCTCGACGTCCGCCTGGTGGCGGTCTTCGGCGCCGCCGGCGCGCTGATCGGCGCCGACATCGGATACGCGGCCGGCTACTACGGCGGCCGGCCCTTCGTCGAGCGCTTCGGCCGCTTCTTTCGCATCAACCCGGGCCACCTCGCCCGCGCCGAGTACTTCTTCACCCGCCACGGCGCCTGGGCGATCGTCTCTGCCCGCTTCGTCCTCGGGCTGCGAACCTGGTTCTCGGTGCTGGCCGGCATGAGCCGGATGCCGTTCTGGCGCTTTCAGCTCTTCAGCGCGATCGGCGGCACCGCCTGGGCGATCGTGATCACCACGATCGGCTTCCTCCTCGGCAACAACTGGGGGCTGGTCTCGAACCTGGTCGGCGACCTCGGCCTCGGGGGCGTGGCGATCGCGGTGCTGGTGGTGCTTACGGTTCTGCTGCTGCGAAGACGCGCCGAGCGAGCCCGGCGACGGCAATCCCCGTGACCACGAGCAGCAGGCCGAGCGCCGCGATCACGTGGTCGATGCCGAAGGTGTCGGAGAGCGCGGCAGCCAGCAGCACGGGGACCGCGGTGACGCCGTTGACGACCATGAAGAGGAGCGCGAACACCCGGCCCCGGAGGTGATCCTCGGTGTGCTCCATCAGGTAAGTCAGCGAGGGGATCAGCAGAGCGCCGAATTCGAGCCCGAGCAGCAACGCGAACCCGGCGCCGAACTCGCGAACGAAGACGTCGAGGCTCGCCACCTGGCGGACGGCGAGGGGCACGCTGGCGAGGGCGATCAGGGTCAGCCCGGTCGCGACCAGAGCCGAGATCAGCAGCCAGGCGCGGCTGATCCGGCGCCCGAACTGGCCGAGGATGACCGCGCTCACCATGGCGCCCAGGGTGGCGGGCAGCAGGATCAGGTAGCTGTCCTCGGCGGTGACCCCGATGACGCGGCTGACGTAGGCGGGTGCGAGGGTGAACATCATGAACACGACTAGCACCGCCAGCGACAGCTCGTAGAAGGACAGCAGCAGGACCGGCGAGGTGCGCAGGGCGTCCATGCCGTCCTTGAGCTCGACCGCGACCTGCTTGAAGGGATGGCGGTCGGTGGCCGGGTGGCCGTCGTTGGCCGGGATCGCGGCCGCCCAGATCAGAACCGCCGCCACGCAGAAGAGGCCGGTCGCGATCCAGTAGGGCGCGTAGATGTCGAAGCGGGAGACCACCGGCGCCGCGGCGCCGCCCACCACCAGCGTGATGACCATGGTCGCCAGCACCATCGAGTTGGCGGTCAGCAGCGACCGCCGGGGCACCAGGGTCGGGATGGCCGCGGCCTCGGCCGGGCTGAAGAGCTGGCCGACCGCGGAGAAGGCGAACGTGATCGCCAGCAGGTGCAAGTAGTCGCCACGGAGGGCGGGGAAATAGCTGAGCAGTGGGATCAGCGCTACCAGCGCGCCTCGCGCGACGTTGGTCCAGACCATGATCGACTTGCGGTCGCGGCGATCGGCGAAGACGCCGGCGAGCGGCGCGATCACCACCGCGGGCACCGTGTAGGCGAGCAGGGTGATGGCGACCGGCGTGCTGGCGCGGCCCAGGTGGTAGGCCAGGATGATCAGCGAGAACATCAGGAACTTGTCCGCCAGCTGGGCCGCGATCTGGGCGAACCAGACCCGCCGGAAGGCGACCTCGCGGAGGACGGACCGAAACCCTTCCGGTCCCCCCTCCGCGCCTACGGCCGGGCGGTGCGAAACAACCTCGCCCACTCTCCGAGCGTAAGCGTCTCCGCGCGCCGGGTCGCGTCTATCGATGCGGACTC
The DNA here is from genome assembly GCA_036378395.1 of Candidatus Dormiibacterota bacterium. Classification (GTDB taxonomy): domain Bacteria; phylum Chloroflexota; class Dormibacteria; order Dormibacterales; family Dormibacteraceae; genus DASUWN01. The sequence goes on from DASUWN010000104.1 coordinate 7,874, forward strand.
GAGAATCGGGGCGACCTCGGTCGCCGGCCGATCCATGACGCGGGGCAGGCTCGAGCCCAGTTGCTTGCGCCGAAACTGGAAGAGGCGCTCGGCGAAACGGAGGAACGCCTGGGGGTCGTCGAGCTCGATCGCCGGCCGCTTCCGCACCTCCATCACGACCAGCGCCGATTCGACCTTCGGCGGCGGGTCGAAGGCGCCGGCCGGGAGGCGAAACTCGAGTCGGGGCTCGGTGAAAAGCTGGACCGCCAGCGTGGCGACGCTGGCCCCGGTGGCCGCCGTCCAGCGCTCGGCAACCTCGCGCTGGACGACCAGGCTGATGCGTTTGGGGCGCGGGGGCCGGTCGAGGAGCAGCGGCAGCAGTGCGCCCGTCAGGTAGTAGGGGATGTTGCCGACCACGACCTCGCCGCCCTCTGGGAACACGGTGGCCAGGTCGAGCTCGAGGATGTCGGCCTCGACCACCTCGACGTTGGCGCGGCCGGCGTAGCGGCGGCGTAGCTCACGGGCGAGGCGGGCGTCGAGCTCGACCGCGACCATCCGCTTCGACATCTCGGCCAGGCGATCGGTCAGGGTGCCGGGTCCGGCACCGATCTCGAGCACCTCGTCGTGCGGCGCGATCCGCGCGGCTTCGAGCACCTGGTCGCGCAGCGTCTCGTCGACCAGGAAGTTCTGGCCCAGCCGCTTCTTGGGCCGGAAGCTCAAAGACGGATCTTCGGAAACAGGCGCGCCACGTTGGCGCGTTCGATCTCGGCCAGCCGCTCCAGGCTCAGGCCGCGGACCTCGGCCAGCGTCTCCGCGGTCCGGACCATCCAGGCCGGACGCATCGGCCCCGAGTGACCCTGCGGGGTGCCCCACGGGGCGTCGGTCTCGAGCAGAAGGCGGTCCTCGGGGACCATCCGGGCGACCTCGCGGATCTGCTCCTTCGACCTGCGGGTGATGGTTCCGGCGAAGGAGAGGTGGCAGCCGAGGTCGATGAAACGCCGCGCCCACTCCGCGTCCAGTGACCAGTAGTGGATGACCGCACGCAGGCCGCGGGGAGCAAGCCGCCCCAGGATTTCGTGGACTTCGCCCGCCGTCTCACGGATGTGGACGCAGACCGGCCGTTCTTGCTCCACCGCCAGCAGGCAGAGCGCCTCGAACCATTCCCGCTGCTGCGGCCAGGGACCGACGTGCTCGTCCTCGGAGCGGTCGAGGCCGACCTCGCCGATCGCGACCACGCGCGGGTGGCGTGCGAGCTCGCCCAGCCGCTGGAGGTCGGGCGGGTGCCGGTTCATCGGGTGGTGGCCGGCCGCCGCCCACACGGCGGGGTGGGACTCGGCCATCTCGATCGCACGCTGCGTCGAATCGGCGTCGACGCCCATCGCGATCAGGGTGGTTACGCCGGCCGCCACCGCCTCCTCGACTGCCGTGCGCCAGTCCTCGATCTCGTCGAGATGGATGTGCGTGTCGACCAGGCCGAGGATGGCCGCTAGTCGCCCCCCATCCGGCGGAGCTCGTCGTCGATGACGCCTTCGTCGAGCTTTTTGAACAGCGCCTTGGGCTCGGGGAGCGCGCGGCCCGCGGGCAGGCGCTCGGCCTGCCAGACGTTTACCTCGGGGTAGTCGCCCATCAGCACCCGGTGCCGGTCCTCGCCCTCCCCCACCTCGCGAGCCTCCGGCATCGGCGCCAGCACCTCGTCAAAGCCCAGCATCTGGTGCAGGCGCTGGCCGGCGAAAGGCAGCACCGGCGTGAACATCACCTTGAGCGCGTTGACGCACTGGAGCGCGACGTAGAGGACGCTCCCGGCCCGCGCGCGATCGGTCTTGATCACGTGCCAGGGCTGTTCCTCGCCCAGGTACTGATTGACCAATGCGGACAGCCGCAGGCATTCGCTGACCGCGGCCTTGAAGCGCGCGCGACCGTAGAGGTCGGCGGTGGTGGCGAAGCCGCCCTCGATCGCCTCCAGCAGTCCGGAGTCACGCTCGTTGAGCTCGCCCGGCTCGGGGACCGCGCCAAAGTTGCGATGGGCGTTGACCAGCGTGCGGTGGACGAGGTTGCCCCAGGTCCCGACCAGCTCATCGTTGTTGCGGCGCACGAACTCGGCCCAGGTGAAATCCGCGTCCTGGGTCTCCGGTCCGGCGATGGTCAGGAAGTAGCGGAGCGCGTCTGCGTCATAGCGCTCGAGGACGTCCCGCACGTAGATCACGACGTTGCGCGAGGTGCTGAAGCGACGGCCTTCCATGGTCAGGAATTCGCTCGAGACCACCTCGTATGGGAGATTCAACCCGCCGGCGCCGAGCAGGATCGCCGGCCACATCACGGTGTGGAAGGTGATGTTGTCCTTGCCCATGAAGTAGTAGCCGAGAGCCTCCGGCTCGGTCCACCACTCCTTCCAGGCGTCGGGTTGGCCGCGCAGCTGCGCCCACTCGATCGACGCCGACAGGTAGCCGATCACTGCGTCAAACCACACGTAGATGCGCTTGTCGTCGCGGTCCCGCCAGTCCGGCAGGGGGATCGGCACGCCCCAGTCGAGGTCTCGCGTGATCGCGCGCGGCTTCAGCTCGGCGATGTAGTTCTCGGAGAAGCGGCGAACGTTCGGCCGCCAGTGCTGCTGCTTCGAGATCCAATCCTGCAATGCCTCAGCAAAAGCGGGCAGGTCGAAGAAGAAGTGCTCGGTTTCGACGAAGTTGGGCGTCTCGCCGTTGATGCGCGAACGGGGGTTGATGAGGTCGGCGGGATCGAGCTGGTTGCCGCAGTTGTCGCACTGGTCGCCGCGGGCCTCGGGGTAGCCGCAGATCGGGCAGGTGCCCTCGATGAAGCGGTCGGGCAGGGTGCGGCCGGTGCTGGGCGAGATCGCGCCCAGCTGCGTCTTCTTGATCAGGTAGCCCCTCTCGTGGAGCTTGAGGAAGAGGTCCTGGACGACCCGGTAGTGGTTGCTGGTGGCGGTCCGGGTGAAGAGGTCGTAGCTGAGCCCGAGGTTCTTCAGGTCCTCGACGATGACCGCGTTGTAGCGGTCGGAGAAGGCCCGGGGCGAGATGCCCTCGGCGTCGGCACCATAGGTGATCGGGGTGCCGTGGTCGTCGGTGCCGCTGACCATGAGCACGCGGTTGCCGCGCAGGCGCTGGAAGCGGGCGAAGACGTCGGAGGGGACGCCGAACCCGGCCACGTGGCCGATGTGGCGGGGGCCGTTGGAATAGGGCCAGGCGACCGCGACCAGGATGTGCTGGGACTCGAGCACCGGAGCTCGATCCTACCTAGGCCCCGGCGATGACGATCGTAAACTCGCCCCGCGCGGTTCCGGCGAGGTGTCCCAGGACCTCGGCGGCGATGCCGCGAACGATCTCCTCGTGCAGCTTGGTCAGTTCCCGACACACCGCCAGAGGGCGGTCGGGCAGCACCTCGGCCATGGCGGCCAGCGACTTCAGAACGCGGTGCGGCGACTCGAAGACCACGGTCGGCCGCTCCTCCTCGGCCAGCCCCGCCAGGAACCGCCGGAGCTCGCCGGGCTTGCGCGGCAGGTAGCCGGCGAAGACGAAGCCGGGCCCCGGAAAGCCCGCGGCCGCCAGCGCGGCCGTGACCGAGGACGGGCCGGGCAACGGCACCACCCGGTGCCCCGCCTCCCAGGCCGCCTGCACCAGGCGCTGGCCCGGGTCGGAGATGGTGGGCGTCCCGGCGTCGCTGACCAGCGCCACATCGCCTTCACCGAGAGCCCCGAGGACGCGCCCGAGAGTCCGCGCCTCGACCGGAGCCCGGTAGCTGATCAGCGGCTTGCGGATGCCGTGGCGGGCCAGCAGCCGCGCCGTCACCCGGGTGTCCTCGGCGGCGATCGCGGTGACTCCGGCCAGGACCCGCAGGGCGCGGAGCGTCACGTCTTCGAGGTTGCCGATCGGCGTGGCGACCACGAAGAGCGTGCTCACACGGAGGTGAGCGCCGCGCCCTGCGCCAGCCACTCCTCGACCCGGCGGCCGATCCCGGACACCGGTCCCCGGTAGCGCGAGGCCGGCGGCAGGACCTCGAGGAAGGCCTGGCCGTAGTCCCGGCTCGAGATCCGGCTGTCGAGGATGACCACCGCGCCGCGATCGGAGCCGCGCCGGATCAGGCGGCCAAAGCCCTGCTTCAGGCGGAGCGCGGCCAGCGGCAGCGCGTAGCCGGTGAAGGCGTCGCGGACCTGCTCGGCGCGGGCCGCGAAGACGGGCTCGGTCGGCACCGGGAAGGGCAGCCGGACGACGATCACGCAGGAGAGGCGGTCGCCCGGAACGTCGACGCCCTCCCAGAAGCTGGAGGTCCCGAGCAGCAGGGCGCGCTCGTGTTCGGTGAAGGAGCGCAGCAGCGCGCGCCGCTGCCCGTCCACGCCCTGGCCGAGGATGAGCACGTCGTCGAGGTCGTGGCGGTGGCGGAGCGAGGTGTGGACGTCGCGGAGCTGCTGGTGGGAGGTGAAGAGCACCAGCGTCCGGCCGCCGATACGCCGCGCCACGTCGGCGACGACCGCGGTCACCAGCGGCTCGAAGTCCGGCGCTTGCGGCTCGGGGATATCGGTCGGAAGGCAGACCAGCGCCTGCTTCAGGTAGTCGAAGGGCGAGGCCAGCAGCAGCGTCTCGATCTCGCCTGGGATCAGCCCTGCCCGCGAGCAGAAGTAGTCGAAACTGCCGCCGACCGCGAGTGAGGCCGAGGTGAACACGATCGAGGCGCGGTCGGCGTAGACCTGGTCGCGCAGCAGGCGGCCGACGTTGAGCGGCGCCGCCCGCAGCGCCACCGCGCTCGAGCGGGCGAGCAGCGTGAACCAGTGGACGGTGTTGGGTTCGGGAACGACGAGCGCCGCGTGGAGCAGGCTGCCGGCCTCGGCCAGGCGGCCGCGAATCACCTCCAATTCGCGCAGCGCCGGGTCCGGATCCTCGCTGAGCAACCAGTCGCGGCCGGCGGCAACGGCGCGCCGGAGCTCGGCGTCGAGCGCGCCCAATGCAGTGGCGGCAGCTGACGCGGCTTCGTGAACCGGGGCCCAGTCCGGCTCCTCGCGCAGCGCCGGAACCAGGCGGAGGCTCTCGTCGCGGCGCTCGGTTTCGGGCAGCCGCCGGCGGAGCCACTCACTGCCGATCTCGAACAGCCTTTCGACCCGGGCGCGGGCTCCCAGGGCCAGCGGGAACGCGCCCTCGAGCGCCCGCACCAGCCCCGCGTCCTCGCCGAGCCGGGGCTGGAGGAGCAGCTCGCCGATCAGGCCCAGGCGCTTGTCAGCCTCCTCTACCGCCAGGCGGAGGAGCAGCGCGAGCAGGCCGGGGCCATCCACCTCCTGCCGCAGACCCGCAGTCGCCGCGTCCTCCAGGTGATGCGCCTCGTCGATCACCAGGTGATCGAAGGGCGGCAGGATGCCGCCCGCGGTCTGGGCGTCGGCCAGCAGCAGCGCGTGGTTGACGACCACCACGTCGGCCTGCTCGGCCTCGGCGCGGGCCCGATGCACGAAGCAGTCGGCCGCGGTGCAGTGGATGCCCACGCAGTCAAGCGGATCGGAGGCGATCCGCGCCCAGAACACCTCCTCGCGGCCCTGGAGCCGGAGCTCGGAGCGGTCGCCGGTCTCGGTCTGGTGGAGCCAGACCATGACCTTGAGCTTGAAGCGGAGCTCATCGCTGTCCTGGCAGGGCTCGGCGATGTAGCGGCGCCAGCGGCGGAGCGACACGTAGTTGGTTCGACCCTTGAGCAGGCACGCCTCGAAGTCCCACGGCAGCCAGCTGCGCAGGCCCGGCAGGTCCTTGCTCATCAGCTGCTCCTGCAGGGTGTGGGTGTGGGTGGAGACCACCACCCGCTCCCCGTGCCGCAGCGCCCGGGCGATCGCTGGGACGAGGTAGGCGAGGCTCTTGCCGGTGCCGGTCCCGGCCTCCACCACCAGCCGGCCGCCCCGCCGCATGATCTGGGCGACGGCCCGCAGCATCTCCTGCTGCTGCTCGCGAAGCTCGTAATCCGGGAGCGCCGCGGCCAGCGGACCCTGAGGTCCGAGCAGCTCGACCAGGAGCTCAGGGTCGTCGTCGGGCGGGCGCCGGCGCTCGGACGCGGGCGGCAGCGACCGCGGCGGCCGCTGCGGTTCGGGCAGGAGCGGCGAGGCCGCGGTCAGCGCCTCGGAGAAGAAGGACGCGATCGCCCAGCCGTAGGGCGCCGTGAGCGCGAGCATCTTCTCCTTCAGCTCCTCGTCCAGCCCGGCCGCGACCTCGCGCAGCCGGAGCAGGAGCTGGCGCGTCGCATCCGCGTCGTCGAGGGCGCGGTGCGGCCGCGGCTGCTCGAGACCGAGGTCGGCGGCGAGCACGGGCAGGCTGTGGCTGGCTGCGTGGGGGATCAGGATGCGGGCGATGTCGAGGGTGTCGAGGAGCTCGCGGCCGGGCTCCCAGTGCCCGCCCGCGGTCAGGAAATCGAGGTCGAGGCCGGCGCCGTGCCCGACCACCTGGCGGTCGCGGCAGAAAGCGGTCAGCTCGGCCAGCGCGACCGTCGCCGGCGGCGCCTCGCGAACGTCCTGGTCCCTAATCCCGGTCAGCCGCACGACCGGATCCGGGATCCGCCGCCCCGGGTTGGCGAGGCGCTCGAAGCGCCCAATTACACGCTCGCCGTCGAACGCGACCGCGCCCGCCTCGATGACGCCGTCCCGACCCGGGTCCAGCCCGGTGGTCTCGAGATCGAGCGCCACGTATTCCACGGGGGCGGATTCTAGGAGTGCGGCACCCGCCTCACCGCGAGTTCAGGATCTGAGTGCCAACCGGTATAGTTTCGGGCGCTCATGGTCGCGGCGATGAAGGCACCCGCCCGCATCGAAGACACCGGACTCCGCAAGGACCTCGTGTCGAGCCTGCTGCTGCGCACGATCGCCTACGCCGACCAGCTCAGCGGCGCGGCTCTCGAAGCACGCCTGGGACTGCCCTTCGACGTGATCCAGCCCCTGATCGAGGAATACCAGCGGACGCAGATGATGGACACCGTCGGCTTCGCCAACGAGCCCGGCCTCGACGGACGGCCGATCCCGGTCCGCATGATGTACACCGTCAGCTCCGCCGGGCGCCAGCGCGCCGCCGAGATGTCGGCGGTCCAGACCCACTACATGGGTCCCTGCCCGATCCGCTACGAGGACTACGTCGACCTCGTGCGCTCGCAGGTTGCCTCCAAGGCCCACATCACGGACGCCATGCTCAAGAAGGCGCTCGGCGAGCTCCAGCTGGAGCAGCACATCATCGACCAGATCGGCGGCGCCATGGTCTCGCGCTCCTCGCTCTTCATCTTCGGCGCGCCCGGCAACGGCAAGTCGACGATCACCGAGCGGATGGCCCTGCTGATGGGCGCTCCGATCGAGGTGCCGCACTCGGTGGCGGTCGGCGACGAGATCATCCGTGTCATCGACCCGGTCTATCACCGGGTCGCTGAGGGCGAGCAGCCCGCCGACCGGCGCCTGGTCAAGATCGAGCGCCCGGTGGTGACGGTCGGTGGCGAGCTCAAGCTCAACCAGCTCGACCTGACCTACGACGCCACCAACCGCTACTACGAGGCTCCCCTGCACTGGAAGGCCAACGCCGGAGTCTTCGTGATCGACGACTTCGGCCGCCAGGAGGTGCCGCCGATGCGGCTGCTCAACCGCTTCATCGTTCCGATGGAGAAGAAGATCGACTACCTCGACCTTTCGGCATCGGGCCGCAAGATCGAGCTGCCCTTCCTCTGCCAGGTCGTCTTCTCGACCAACCTCTCGCCCTCCTCGCTGGTGGACGAGGCCTTCCTGCGGCGGATGGCCTACAAGATCGGTGTCTCCAACCCGAGCCCGGAGGCCTTCACCAAGATCCTCCAGTTCGAGTGCAACAAGAACAACGTGCAGTGGGTGCCGCAGGCGGTGCCCTACCTGCTCGGCCTCTACAAGAAGGACGACCGGCCACTCCGCGGGTCCCACCCGCGCCAGATCATCGCCCGGCTGGTCGACTTCGCCGCCTACCGCGAGCACCCCGCGGTGCTGTCGCCGCAGACGCTGCAGGAGGCGTACGAGGCGTGCTTCCACGCCGCGCTGGGCGGCGTGACGGAAGAGGACTGGGCCCAGCCGACCGGCATCAAGCCGGCGGGCTAGCTCTCGGGCTCGTATTCGCGCAGCGCGCCGACCCGCGCGCGCACCGCCTCCAGGTCGGCGTAGCGCCCCCGCTGCTGCGGCGGCAGCATCTCGGCGATGGTCAGCATGATCGCGTCGGTCGCCTCGGCCGGTCGCACCCGGCGGCCGTCGGGGTGCTGCTGGCGGACACGAAACGGGCGCCCGAACGCGATCCGGACCGGGTGCCGCGTCGGGATGATGCGGCCTTTGGGCAGGGCGTACTGGGTGCCCGTGATGGCAACCGGGAGCACCGGCGCCTGGGAACGGAGCGCGAGGAAGCCGGCCCCAGGCTCGGGCTCCGCCAGGACTCCGGCCTCAACGCGGGTGCCCTCCGGGTAGACGACGAGGGCGTGGCCGTCGTTGAGCAGCGCGAACGCCCGCCGCAGGGCGGCGCGGTCGGCGGTGTGACGGACGACCGGAAAGGCCTGGTAGGCGGTGAAGATCCAGCGCGTGAAGCCCGGGTTGGCGAAGTACTCCGACTTGGCCATGCTCCAGCTGTCGCCCCGCGGCAGGTAGGCGGGCACGAGCGGTGGGTCGACCGTCCCGATGTGGTTTGGGCAGACCAGCAAAGCGCCGGTCCGCGGCACTTTCTCGCGTCCTTCGATGCTGAGGATGCCGGCCAGGACCGTGCCCGCGATGCGGCGCGCGAGCCAGCGCAGGAAGGCGTATATCACTTCGGCGCGGAGTCCGCGCTGCGGATGTGCTCGACGACCTGGTCCACGACCTGGTCGAGCTCGAGATGGTCGGTGTCGATGACAACCGCGTCCTCCGCCGGCCGCAGCGGCGCCACCGTCCGCTGGCTGTCGAGCCGGTCGCGCTCCTCGACCTCGATCCCCATCTTGGCCGGGTCGACCGGCTCCCCCCTGGCCGCCATCTGGGCCGCGCGCCGCCGGACGCGCTCCTCGACGCTGGCCACGAGGAAGAACTTGTAGCGCGAGTCGGGAAAGACCACGGTCCCGATGTCGCGGCCGGCCATCACGACGCCGTGGCGCGCCAGCTTGCGCTGCTCCGCCACCAGCGCCAGCCGCACGCCGGCGACCTTGGCGACCCGCGACACGACCTCCGAGATTCGCGGTTCGTAGACGCGGTCCGTGACCTCCTCGCCGTCGACCCAGACCCGGCTCCCGTCGACCCGGATCCGGAGCCGGCTGGCAAGCTCGGTCAGGGCGGCGCCGTCGCCGAGCGGAATCTCCTGCTCGAGGGCGACGTGGGCCACCGCCCGGTACATCAGGCCGCTGTCAACGAAGGGCAGGCCGAGGCGCTCCGCCACCCGCCGGCCAACAGCCGACTTGCCGGTGGCGACGCCCCCGTCGATCGCCACGATCACTGAGCTTCGGCGATCCCCGCCGCGCGGCGGAGCGAGTCCACCTCCTCCGGCCGCAGCTTCCGGTAGCCGCCCTCCTTGAGCCGGCCCAAGCGCACCGGCCCGAACGCGGTCCGGCGGAGCTGGCGGACATCGTGGCCGACCGCTGCCAGCATCCGGCGCACCTGCCGGTTGCGGCCCTCCCGGATCACGATCCGGAGGTCGCTGACGCCGGCCGCCGAGCCCAGGAGCTGGACCTCGGCCGGCTGGGTGCGGCCGTCCTCGAGCTCGACGCCGCCGCGCAGCTGGGCCAGGTCGCGCTCGCCGGGGATGCCCCTGACCACCGCGACGTACTCCTTGGGCACCTTGTGCCGGGGGTGGGCGAGCCGGTTGGCGAGCTGACCGTCGTCGGTGACCAGGATCAGACCGCGGGTCTCCGAGTCCAGCCGGCCGACATAGAAGAGGCGCCGGTCGCCGTGCTCGTGAAGCAGGTCGAACAGCGTCGGCCGGCCCTGCGGGTCGCGGGCCGTCACCACCACCCCGGCCGGCTTGTTGACGGCCAGGTACAGAAACGAGGTCACCGGCTCGACCGGCCGTCCCGCGACCGTTATGCGGTCGCGGCCGGGCTCGATCAGCATGCCGTCGGCGGGCGGACGCCGGCCGTTGACGAGCACGGAGCCGCCCGCGATCAGCGCGTCGGCGGTGCGTCGCGACGCCACGCCCGAGCGAGCCAGGTAGCGGTTCAGCCGCTCAGGCAACGGAGCCGGGTGCCGGCAGCTGCTCGAGCGACTCCAGACCGAGAACCTGGAGAAAGCGCATGGTCGTCCCGTACAGCTTGGGCTGTCCCGGCCCCGAACCCCGGCCGACCTCGCAGACCAGGTTCCGCAGCTCGAGGTTCCCGAGCACGCTGTCGCAGTTGACGCCGCGGATCTCCTCGATGCG
>DASUWN010000105.1:0-14030 GCA_036378395.1 Candidatus Dormiibacterota bacterium
GATCGCGGATCACCAGCGACCGATGGCCATCGCGGGCGTGATGGGCGGCGAGGAGTCCGCCGTCAGCGACCAGACGCGCGACGTGGTCCTGGAGGCGGCGACCTTCGACGGCGTCAACATCCGCGCCACCTCGCGCGCGCTCCGGCTGCGAACCGAGGCCTCGAGCCGCTTCGAGAAGAAGCTGTCCCCCGAGCTCGCCCTGGCCGGCGCGCGGCGGGCTGCCCAGCTGCTGGCAGACCTGGCCGGTGGACGCGTTCATCGCGGCTGGCCCGACGTCTACCCGCGGCCCCAGGAGCCGGTCCGGGTGCACCTCCGGCCCGAGAAGGTCGACGCTGTCCTCGGCGTCCACGTCCCGCTCGAGGAGTCGGAGGCGATCCTGCGCCGGCTCGACTTCCAGGTCCGGGACGCGGACGGCGCCTGGGACGTGCTGCCGCCCGTCTTCCGGCTCGACGTCGCGATCCCGGAGGACGTGGCCGAGGAGGTGGGCCGCATCTACGGCGTCGAAAAGGTCCCGGCCACCCTGCCCGGCGCGCGCCGCTCGGTGATCCGTCCCTGGGCGCCGTCGCCCGACCGCCGCCTCGACCCCCTCCGCAGCGCCTTCAACGCCGGCGGCTACTCGGAGACGGTCACCCCGGCCCTGGTCGCCGGCCGGCGCCTGGAGGCGCTCGGCGTGGCGGGCCGCGCGTTCCGGGTCATCAACCCGGTGAGCGAGGACATGGACACACTGCGGACCACGCTCCTGCCTTCGCTGCTCGAGGCGGCCGCCCTCAACCGCCGCCGGGGCCGAGACCCGGTCGCGCTGTTCGAGACCGCGCGCGCCTTTCTCAGCAAGGGCGACGACCAGCAGCCCGACGAGCCCTGGCGGCTGGGCGCGGTCGCCACCGCAGAGGGGACTTCCGACGCCGGGCGCGCGGCCTTCCTGCACCTGAAGTCGACTCTCGACCGCGCAGCCCACGGCCTCTCGCTGCCGCCCCTGGAGTACGTCCGCGGCCAGGCGCCTCTTTTCCATCCCGGCCGCTGCGCCGAGCTGAGGATCGGAGGCCGCTGGGTCGGCCACGCCGGCGAGCTCCACCCGCTGGCGCTCGGCGAATTCGACCTCGAGGGCCGGGCGGCCGGGTGCGAGGTCGACCTCGAGGCGCTGCTCGCGGCCGCCCGAGAGCGGCAGGTGCGCGAGCTTCCGCGCTTTCCGGCCGTCGATCGCGACCTCAACGTGGTCGTCGGCGAGGGCGTTGAGGCGGCCGCCCTGATCGCCACCATCGACGCTTCGACCCCGCTGCTGGAGTCGGTCCGGGCCTTCGACGAGTACCGGGGCGAGCAGGTCGGCGAGGGTCAAAAGAGTGTCGCGTTTGCGTTGACTTTCCGAAGTCCCGAGCGCACTCTGACCGACTTGGAAGTGGACGCGGCGATGCGGGAGCTTCGGGATCGCCTGGAGAGCGAACACCGCGCGCGGTTCCGAGCTTGACCCTTCTTGATCTCGTCGGCGTCGTCCTGATCCTGGTCTACGCGATCGCCGGCTGGTTCACGGGTGCCGTGCGCCGGGTCCTGGGCGTGATCGTGTTTTACGTGGCGGTGGTGGTCGCCACCAACATGGGCCAGCAGGGCGGCGACATCTTGCTGCAGTACCAGCCCACGACACCGCCACCCGACGCCCGGCTCTACGCGTACGGGTTCTTCCTGCTGCTGATTCTGGTCGTCCTCGAGGGCATGGCGATCGTGCTCGGCAACCGGCTCCAGGTCGCTGTCGTGGCCTTCAACCGGCCGATCGGGCTTGCCGTCGGAGCGGTGACTGGAATCGCGCTGACCGTGGTCGTGACGTACATGGTCACCGGCTTCGCCCAGCCCCGCGGCGGCAAGCCGGACCCGCTGCAGCTGTCGCTTCGGGACATGGTCACCTACTCAGCGGTTGCCTATCCGCTCAGCGCCAGTCCCCTCGGGCGCGGCATCGTGGTGCTGATGGTCGGCGCGCTCCCGCGCGACCCGGCGGGGTGGTACATCTTCAACCAGCCGCCGGCCACGTAGACCCTCCGCTACTCTGGTCCGATCGTGCCTGACTCCCTCTGGCAGCTTCTGCATGCCCGGGCGGTCCAGATCGAGCGCGCCGACCACCTGCGCGATCGCCTGGAGCGCGGCGACCAGCTGCGGATCAAGCTTGGCCTCGATCCCACCGCGCCCGACATCCATGTCGGTCACCTGGTGGTGCTCGACGTGCTTCATGCCTTCCAGGAGGCGGGCCACACCGTCGTCCTGATCATCGGCGACTTCACGGCGATGATCGGCGATCCCAGCGGGCGGTCCGAAACGCGTCCAGTCCTCACCCGCGAGCAGGTGGACGCCAACGCCCGCACCTACTTCGAGCAGATCTACATGGTCCTCGACCCCGACCAGACCGAGGTCCACGGCAACGCCGAATGGCTGAGCGAGATGACCAACGCCGACGTCCTGCGACTGATGGGGACCGCCACGCTGCAGCAGGTCCTGCAGCGCGAGGACTTCGCCAAGCGGATGCGCGAGGGAACGCCGATCGGCGCCCACGAGGTCCTCTATCCGTTCAACCAGGCCTACGACTCGGTCGCCATCCGGGCCGACGTCGAGATCGGAGGCACTGACCAGCTCTTCAACCTGCTCTTCGGCCGCGAGGTGCAGCGGGCGTACGGGCAGGACCCGCAGGACATCGCCGTCTTTCCGCTTCTCGAGGGGACCGACGGGGTCCAGAAGATGTCCAAGTCGCTCGACAACTACATCGGCATCTCGGAGCCGCCGGAGCAGATCTACGGAAAGACGATGTCGGTGCCGGATGCGCTGATCGAGCGCTATCTGCGGCTGGTCTCAGGACTGACCGAGGACGAGATCGAGGCGGCGCTGGAGCTGCCGCCGCGAAACGCCAAGGCGGCGCTGGCTCGCGCGCTCGTGTCTCGGCTGCACGGGGCGGAGGCGGCCGCAGCTGCGGAGGCTGACTTCGAGCGCAAGTTCGTGCGCCGGGACGTGGCGCCCGATGATGTACCCGAGCTGACGGTCGAGCCCGGCAGCACGGTCTCGCAGGCGGCGGTCAAGGCCGGCTTCGCTGAGAGCCTGAGCCGCGCTCGCAAGGTCGCCGGCCAGGGCGGGGTCAGCGTCAACGGTGGCAAAGTGGGATTCGACCACGTGCTCGCCGATGGCGACCTGGTCAAGTTCGGAAAGCGGAATTTCATCCGGGTCAGGCTTGGGTAGAATCTCTGCGCGAAAAGTTGTTCGGGGTAGCTGAATGAGCGGACATTCCAAGTGGGCCGGCATCAAGCACAAGAAGGCGATCGTCGACGCCAAGCGTGGCCAGGCCTTCACGCGCGCCAGCCGTGAGATCACCATCGCCGCCAAGGAGGGCGGTGGCGACCTCGAGGGCAACTTCCGGCTGCGCCTCGCCGCCCAGAAGGCGCGCGAGATCAACATGCCGGCGGACAAGATCCAGTCCGCCATCGACCGCGGCACCGGGGCCGGCAAGGGCGAGTCGCTGGAGGAGCTGCGCTACGAGGGCTACGGCCCGGCGGGCGTAGCCGTCCTGGTCGACGCCATGACCGACAACCGGAACCGGACCTCGGCCTCGCTCAAGCACATCTTCAGCAAGTACGGCGGCAACCTCGCCGAGGCGGGAGCCGTGAGCTGGATGTTCGAGCGCAAGGGCATGATCGAGCTCGATCCGGGCAAGGTCGACCGCGATGAGCTTGGACTGGCGGCGATCGACGCCGGCGCCGAGGACGTGCAGGTCGAGGAGGGCGGGATCGAGATCACGACGGCGCCCAACGACCTGGAGGCGGTCAAGAACGCGGTCGAGGGACTCGGCGCCGGCGTCGAGAACGCCGAGATCACGATGCACCCCAAGCAGACGGTTCCGGTCGAGGAGGACAGAGTCGCGAGCGTGCTCCGGCTGCTCGAGGCCCTCGAGGAGGACGACGACGTCCAGCAGGTTTACGCCAACTTCGACATTCCAGCCGACGTACTAGAGCGCGTCTCCGCTCAGGTCTGATCAAACGGCTTCTCAGGGGTCCCCGCGAAATCAAGCCGCAGGCTCCGATTTCGTGGGGTCTTATCTCGGGATAGACCCGGGGCTGGCGGCGACCGGGTGGGGCGTCGTCGACGCCCAGGGCCGAGTCGCCGCCTGCGGCACCATCAAGACCGCACCCGGCCCCGACGGCCCGCGGTTGGTCGCCATCGCCGCCGAGCTGGAGCGGGTTCTGGCGCAGCACGGCGTGGCCGAGGCGGCGCTGGAGGAGCTGTTCATGGGCCGCAACCGCACCTCGGCGCTGGGCGTGGCCCAGGCGCGCGGCGTCGTCGTGCTCACACTGGAGCGCTGCGGTGTCGCCTGCTTCGAGTACAAGCCGGCCCAGGTCAAGGCGACGGTGACCGGCTACGGCGCCGCCAGCAAGCAGCAGATCGCCCGGATGCTCGCCGCCCAGGGCGTTCGCGAGCGCCTCGACGAGCACGCCGCGGACGCGGTCGCGATCGCCCTCTGCCACTCGCGGTCGCGCCGGCTGCGCGTCCTCACCGGCACGTGATCGCCTATCTGAGCGGCAAGGTCGTGCGCTCGACGCCAGAGAGCGTCATCGTCGACACCGGCGGCGTCGGCTACCTGGTCAGCATCCCGACCACGGCCCGCGAGCGGGTGGGGCCGCCCGGCTCCGCGGTCGCGCTCCACATCCACACCCACGTCCGCGAGGACCAGCTCGCCCTCTACGGCTTCGCCTCGCCGGAGGAGCTGGAGATGTTCGAGCGGCTGATCCAGGTCGACGGGGTGGGGCCTAAGGTCGGCCTGGCGATCCTGAGCGCCGCATCGATGGACGTGCTCAAGCGCGCGATCCTCGCCGAGGACGTGGCGCCGATCCGGCGGGCGTCGGGAGTGGGCCCCCGCACCGCGCAGAAGGTGATCATCGACCTCAAGCCGAAGCTGGAGGCGGAGGAGGCGCTGCTGACGATCCCGCGGGCGGCGGCCGCCGCCGGCGATGGGGCGGTGCCCAAGGCGGTCGAGGAGGCGCTGCGCGGGCTCGGCTTCAGCGCCCAGCAGGCGCGCGCGGGAGTGGAGTCGGTGGACTGGAAGGCGGAGCCGTCGGCCCAGGACGCCCTGGCCGCGGCCCTGAAGGCGCTCGGCCGCTGATGGTCGACCCCAACGAGCTGCCCGAGGACGAGCAGCTCGACCGCACGCTGCGCCCCAAGACCCTGGCCGACTACATCGGGCAGGAGCAGGTCAAGGAGAACCTGTCGATCCTGCTCGAGGCCGCGCGCCGGCGGGGCGAGCCGGTCGAGCACATCCTCTTCAGCGGCCCGCCGGGGCTGGGCAAGACCACCCTCGCCAACATCATCGCCAACGAGCTGGGCGTCTCGATCAAGACCACCAGCGGCCCCGCCATCGACCACGCCGGGGCGCTGGCCTCGATCCTGACCAACCTCGGCAACCGCGACGTCCTTTTCATCGACGAGATCCACCGGCTGAACAAGATCGTCGAGGAGGCCTTCTACCCGGCGATGGAGGACTTCGCCTTCGACATCGTGCTCGGCAAGGGCGCCGGCGCCACCTCGGCGCGGCTGCCGCTGGCGCACTTCACCTGCGTCGGCGCCACCACGCGCCAGGGGCTGCTCAGCGGGCCCATGCGCGACCGCTTCGGCGCCTCCTACCGCCTCGACTTCTACACCCAGCCCGAGCTGGAGCGGATCCTGCGGCGCTCGGCGCGCATCCTCCAGCTCGAGCTGGAGCCAGAAGCTGCGGCGGAGCTCGCCCGCCGCTCGCGGGGAACGCCGCGGGTGGCCAACCGCCTGCTGCGGCGGGTGCGCGACTACGCCCAGGTCCGCGCCGACGGCCGCGCCACCGCGGCCGTGGCCCGCCAGGCGCTGGGCATGCTCGACATCGACGAGCTGGGGCTGGAGCCGCTCGACCGCCGGCTGCTGGACACCATCATCAGCAAGTTCGGCGGGGGCCCGGTCGGCCTCGACACGATCGCCACCTCGCTCAGCGAGGAGCCGGAGACGATCGAGGACGTCCACGAGCCCTACCTGATCCAGGTCGGGTTCCTATCCCGCACGGCCCGGGGGCGGGTCGTCACCGACCTGGCTTACACGCACCTCGGCCTGCGCCCGCCCGATCGCGGCCCCGAGCAGCCCAGCCTTCTCTAGTCCGAGCCCCAGCGACTTTTTCCAGAAAGACGGGCTAATCCGGCGCCGCGAAAGCCCGAGTTTCTGGAAAAACGGTGAGGCAGGCCGCTCGCTAGACTCACCAACGGATTGAATCTCGTCCTGTCCTGGCCGGTGCGCCTGATCGTGGTCGCGCTGCTGGCCTACTCGCTCTTCGTCGACGGCGCCGGCTACATCTACCGCTTCGTCAACCACTACGCGATGACCGGCTCGGCCCCCGGGCTGCCACCGCACTTCGGCGATTGGCAGGTCTACGTCCACCGAGGCCTGGACATCCAGGGCGGCACCCACATGGACCTCCAGCTGGTCAACGTGCCGGCCGGCTCCAACCTGAGCCAGGTCCAGGCCGAGGCGGTGTCGGTCATCGAGCGCCGGGTCAACGCGCTCGGCGTCAGCGAGCCCTACGTGGCGCCGGCCGGCAGCGACCGGATCGTGGTCGAGCTGGCCGGCGTCCCCGCCGCCAAGGCGCAGGACACGATCGGGCGCACGGCGCGCCTGGTCACCACGACCTGGGTTTCAGACCCGAACAGCACCGTCAACACTTCCGATGTCACGGCGGGATGGAAGCCGCAGATCAGTCCCCTGACCAGCGACATGGTGACCGGCGCCAATGCCAGCCTGGATCCCCAGACCGCCACCCAGTGGGTGGTCAACGTGACCCTCAACAGCAGCGGCGCCAACATCTTCGGGGACCTCTCGACCAAGGCCTACAACGCGTGCCCGAGCACCGACTGCCCAAACCGCCACATCGCGGAATGGCTGGACCTGACCCAGGACGACATCGCCCAGTGGGACGATCCAACCTACGCTGCCCAGATCTCGCGGCCGGTCGACCAGGGCGGCAAACTGCTCACCAACCCGACCATCCAGCAGCCGATCACGGGCGGCCAGTTCTTCATCCAAGGCAGCTTCACTCAGAGCAGTGCCAAGGACCTGGCCACGCTGCTCAACTCGGGCGCCCTGCCGGCCACCATCAAGGTCCTGGACTCGACCGACGTCGGGGCGGCGCTGGGCGCCGATGCGATCCGCAAGAGCCTGGCCGCCGGCCTGCTCGGGCTGGTGATCGTCGTGATCTTCATGGTCGCCTACTACCGGCTGCCCGGCATGCTGGCCAGCCTCGCGCTCCTCTTCTATGCGGGCGTGGTGCTGGCCCTCTTCAAGACCATCCCGGTCACGGTGACGCTGGCCGGCATGGCCGGCTTCGTGCTCAGCGTCGGCATGGCCGTCGACGCCAACGTGCTGATCTTCGAGCGCTTCAAGGAAGAAGTGCGCGCGGGTCGCACCATCGCGGCCGCCGTGGACGCCGCGGTCAAACGGGCCTGGCCGGCGATCCGAGACTCGAACACCTCGACCGCGATCACCAGCACCCTCCTCGCCTTCCTCGGCACCGGGCCCGTCCGGGGCTTCGCCGTCACGCTGCTGATCGGAGTCATCGTGTCCCTTTTGAGCTCGATCATCGTCACCCACAACCTGCTGGCGATCGTCCTCAACTTCGGCTGGTCGCGCGGGAACCAGGTCTTGGGGATCGTCCGTGGCTGAGCCGGCGGCGCCCGCGGCGCCGGCAGAGCTCGAGGCGGAGGCGCCCGCCGCCCCCGCCCGCAAGCCGCGGCGGCTCGACTTCGTCGGCCGGCGCAACTGGTACTTCGCCCTCTCGCTGCTGATCATCCTGCCCGGGCTGATCTCGATGGTCAGCCAGGGCTTCCTGCTCGGCATCGACTTCGCCGGCGGCACCGAGTTCTTCCTCAAGTTCCAGGAGAGCCCCAGCCTGGCCCAGGTCAATGCGGCGGTCGCCAGCACCGGCGTCAGCGCCACCGTGCAGCAGGGCGCCAACAGCAGCTACATCATCCGGACCGGGTTCGCCGACCCCCAGCACCAGCGCTCCTTCGAAGCCGAGCTGCAGGCCAAGCTGGGGCCCGAAGACCAGAGCTTCCGCTCGGTGCAGACGGTGGGCGGCACCATCGCCGGCGAGACGGTTCGCAACGCATTCATCGCCGTGCTGACGGCGTCGGCGCTGATCCTCGGCTACCTTGCCTTCCGCTTCCGGCGGGTCCAGGGCGGGTGGCGCTCAGGCTTCCAGTTCGGCGGCTCGGCGCTGCTCGCGCTCCTCCACGACGTGGCCGTGCTGACGGGCGTCTTCTCGATCCTCGGCAAAGGCATCGGCTTCCTCGGATTCCACGGCTCGCTCCTCGGCCAGATCGACTCCCTCTTCATGACCGCGGTGCTGACCGTGGTCGGCTTCTCGGTCCACGACACGATCGTGGTCTTCGACCGGATCCGCGAGAACATGATCGTCTCCCGCAGCCTGACCTTCGAACAGATCGTGAACCTCTCGATCATGCAGACGGCGGCGCGGTCGATCATCACCAGCTTCACCGTCGTGCTGGTACTGCTCGCGCTCCTCATCGCCGGCGGCGACAGCCTCAAGGGCTTCGTGCTCGCGCTGCTGGTGGGCATCGTTTCCGGGACCTACAGCTCGATCTTCAACGCGTCTCCGCTGCTGGTGGTCTGGCGCCGGATGGCGGGAGCGACCCGCTAGCGTCGTAGCCAAGACATGCCGACCTGGCCCATACCGTCGATCCGCGAGCTCGTCGAGCCGACCCTCAACCACATGGGTTTCGACATCTACGCCATCGAGCAGTCGGGCAGCGGTGGGCGCACGCTGCGGATCGCGATCGACCGCCCCGAGGGCGTCACCCTGGACGACTGCGCCCGCGTCAGCCAGGTGGTGGGTCCGCTCCTCGACCAGGCCGACCTGATCCCCGGCGGCCGCTACGACCTCGAGGTCTCCTCGCCGGGAGCCGAGCGGCCGCTGCGGAATCGGGCTGAGTACGAGCGCTTTCAGGGCCGCAAGGTCAACGTCCGCTATCGGATCGGTGACTCCGAACTGGTGATCGAGGGCGACCTGGTCGCGGTCGACGACGCCGGCATCGCGGTCCGGGGTCGCAAGGGAGAGACCCACCACCTGGAGTGGGACGACATCCTGGCCGCCCGGCTCAGCGTTTCTTTGTGAGCAGCCCCGCTCCGGTAAACCTCAGCGCCGCCCTCCGGGAGCTCAACCGCGAGTTCGGCGTTCCCTTCGAGGACCTCCTGCGCACGGTGGAGAACGCGCTCGCGCTGGCCTACAAGCGGCAGTACGACGCCGAGGGATTCGTACAGGCGCGGCTCAATCCCGAGACCGGCGAGCTGGCGCTGACGGCGACCCGCACCAGCGAGGATGGCACCCAGACCGTCACGCCGCTGCCGGTGGACGACTTCAAGCGCTCGGCGGCGCACACCGCTCGCCGCGCCGTGATGGCGCAGCTGCGCGGGATCGAGCGGCTGCAGGCGCAGGAGCAGTATGCCAAGCGCTATGGCGAGCTGGCGACCGCGCCGGTGGACCGGATCGACAACACGGGCACCGTGCACTTCGACCTCGGGCACATCGAGGGCGTGATGCCGCCCGAGGACCAGGTGCCGGGCGAGCAGCTGACGCCCGGCCGGGCGGTCGCCTTCGTGATCCTGGAGCCGCGCAGCCTCAACCGCGGCACGCCGGCACTGCGCGTGTCGCGGGCGCACCGGCTGTTCGTCCAGCGGATGCTCGAAGCCGAGGTCCCCGAGGTGGCGGCGGGCGTCATCGAGGTGCGCGCCATCGCTCGCGAGGCGGGCCTGCGCACCAAGCTGGCGGTGTCGAGCAACGACCCCGGCGTGGACGCGGTCGGCGCCTGCGTCGGCCCCAAGGGCGTGCGCCACCGATCGCTGCTCTCCGACCTCCCCCACGAGCACGTCGACATCGTTCCCTGGAGCGACGAGCCCGAGAAGCTGGTGGCGGCGGCACTGGGACCGGCGCCGGTGCTCTCGGTGCGGCTCGACCCCGAAGCGCGGACCGCGCACGTCGAGGTGCCGCGCGACCACCTCTCGCTGGCGATCGGCCGCGACGGCCAGAACGCGCGGCTGGCCGCCAAGCTGACGGGCTGGCGGATCGACATCCATCCCGCCGACGATGCCGAAGACCCGGACTGATCCCGTCCGGACCTGCGTCGCCTGCCGGCTGACCGCGGGCAAGGGTGAGCTGGTGCGGCTGGTGCGCGACCCGGACACGATGGAGATCCGGATCGACCCCACCGGCCGCGCGCCGGGCCGCGGCGCCTACGTGCACCGCTCACCGGAGTGCGTCGAGCTCGCGCTCCGGCGCGGGGGACTGGCGCGCGCGCTCAAGGCGGCGGTGCCGGAAGAGGTGTGGGCGGCGCTGGCCGAGCTCGCGGCCCCGGCTTAGGTAACAACCTCGCTGGGTAGAATCGGTTAGCCCGTATGAAGGTTCAAGAGCTCGCTCGCGAGCTGGACGTCCATCCCAAGGAGCTGCAGAACTTCCTGCAGCAGAACCGGTTGCTCTCCCGTAACCCGGCTTCCCCGCTCTCCCCGCGGGCGATCGAGGCCGCTCGCGGGCAGTTCGCGCGCGCGGGCGCGGTGGCGACCAAGGTGGCGCCGGACGGTGACCGCAAGGTCGTCCTGCCTCCCGCCATCACCGTCAAGGACCTGGCCGAGAAGCTCGGCGTCCAGGGCGTCGACGTCCAGAAGAAGCTGATCGCCAACGGCGTCATGGCCAGCATCAACCAGGTCATCGACTACGGCACCGCCGAGATCGTGGCCGACGAGTTCGGCTTCGTGGTGGACCCGGTGGCCTCCGAGGACCTGGTCTCGGTCGAGATCGAGGGCGAGAACGTGGTCGCCAAGACCCGCGACGAGCTCTTTTCGCTGGCCAACGAGGACAAGTCCAAGCTCAAGGAGCGGCCGCCGATCGTGACCGTGCTCGGCCATGTCGACCACGGCAAGACCTCGATCCTGGACGCGATCCGCAAGACGCGCGTGGCCGCCGGCGAGGCGGGCGGCATCACCCAGCGGATCGGCGCCTACAAGGTCGAGACCGACGAGGGGCAGCCAGTCGTCTTCATCGACACGCCCGGCCACGAGGCCTTCACCGCCATGCGCGCCCGCGGCGCCCAGGTGACCGACCTGGTGGTGCTGGTCGTCGCCGCCGACGACGGCGTCATGCCCCAGACCGTGGAGGCGATCCAGCACGCGAAGGCGGCGCAGGTCCCGATCGTGGTCGCCATCAACAAGATCGACAAGGACAACGCGAATCCGGACCGCGTCCACGCCGAGCTGGCGGAAAACGGCATCGTGACTCGCCACTTCGGCGGCGAGTACGAGTGCGTGCATGTCTCGGCCCGGACCGGCCAGGGCCTCGACGACCTGCTCACCACGATCGTCCTCTCGAGCGAGATCCTCGAGCTCAAGGCCAACCCCGACCGTCCCGCGCTGGGCACCGTCGTCGACGCCCATATCGAGCGCGGCCGCGGCCCGGTCGCCACCGTTCTGGTCCAGGCGGGCACGCTGCGCGTGGGCGACGACTTCGTCTGCGGCCACATCTTCGGCCGCGTGCGCGCCCTCCAGGACGACCGCGGGGAGGCGGTCCACGACGCGCCACCGGCGACCCCGGTCGTGGTCTCAGGTATGCCCGAGACCCCGGTCGCGGGCGACATCTTCCAGGTCGTCGGCTCCGAGAAGGCGGCGCGCGCCATTGCGCTCGCCAAGCTGCAGGAAAAGCGCGCGACCGAGGCCGCTGGCCAGGCGGCGCCGCGCATCACGCTCGAGGAGCTGGCCCGGCGCGCCCAGGCGGGTGAGACCAAGGAGCTCAACCTGGTCGTCAAGGCCGACATGCAGGGCACGCTGGAGGCGGTGCTGGCCGCGCTGGCCAAGATCGAAGACCCCGTGGTGACGATCAAGGTCGTCGGCTCGGGCGTGGGCCAGGTGTCGGACTCCGACATCCTGCTCGCCGGCGTCTCCAACGCGATCATCGTCTGCTTCAACCTCAAGCCCACCCCGACCGCGGAGAAGGCGGCGGAGCGGCAGAAGGTGGAGCTGCGCTACTACGACGTGATCTACAAGCTGACCGAGGACGTGGAGCGCGCCGCCAAGGGCATGCGCGAGCCCACCTACCGGCAGGTCGAAGAGGGCCGGGTCGAGGTCGTGATGCCGATCCGCATCCCGCGCTTGGGCGTTATCGCCGGCTCGCGGGTAGTGGAAGGCAGGGTCAGCCGCGGCGGCTACGCCAAGCTCTCCCGCGACGGGCAGCTGGTCTGGGAAGGCCGGATCTCGTCTCTCAAGCACTTCAAGGAGGACGTCCGTGAGATGGTCGCCGGCCAGGAGTGCGGCATCGGTCTCGAGGGTTTCGAGGACATCCGCGGCGGAGAGACCATGGAGACCTTCCGGCTCGAGCGCGAGGAAATCCTATAACGGCCGCTCGCGGGCGGCTTACCGGGGGATCCCCGCGAAATCAAGCCGAAGGCTCCGATTTCGTGGGGTGACATGACCAGCTACCGGACCACCCAGGTCGGGGCGCAGGTCCGGGAGGAGATCATGCGGATCATCCAGCGCGAGCTCAAAGATCCGCGCATCGGCTTCGTCTCGATCACCGAGGTCCGGATGTCGCCCGATCTGCGCAGCGCCCGGGTGCGGGTCAGCGTGCTGGGCGACGAGCAGGCGCAGAAGGCGGCCCTGGCGGGCCTCAACAGCGCGCGCGGGCTGATCCGCCACGACCTCGGTCGCCGGCTGCAGAACCTCAAGTTCTCACCCGAGATCCACTTCGAGATCGACCCCTCGATCGAGTATTCGGTGCGAATATCAAAGACGCTGCGGGAGATACTTCCGCCCGACCCGGAAGGTGAAGGCGGTGAAACGGAAGGAGAGAAATCCGATAACGACCACCGCCCTTAGGGCGGCGTACGCGAGTGTCCGGGAGCTGATCGACGCCAACCGGCAGGTCTTGATCTTCGGACACAAGGACGCCGACGGAGACACGCTGGGCTGCAGCCTCGCCTTTGCCGAGGCGCTGCGCAGCCAGGGCAAGGAGGTCTGGGTGCTGATCCCGCCCCCGCTGCCCATCGACATGTATGGCTGGCTGCCGGGCTGGGACGCGATCGTCGAGGCGCCGCCCCCGGACGCCGATCCGGGCCTGGTGCTGTTCTTCGACGCCGGCAACATGGAGCGCTCCGGCGGCGGCGTCCGCCACATCGCGAGCCACGCCACCATCGTCAACATCGACCACCACACCTCGAACACGAGGTTCGGCGACATCAACGTGATCCAAGCCTCGCCGCCCGAGGGGGACGCTTCGGCGGTCGGCCAGATGGTGCTCGAGATGCTCGACGAGTTCGGCTGGCCGGTCACGCCCGGGATCGCCACCAACCTCTACACCGCGCTGATGACCGACACCGGCGGCTTCCGGCACGAGAACACGACCGCCAAAGCGCTCGAGGACGCCGCCCGGCTGGCGCGGCTGGGGGCCGACCCCGGCCACATCGCGACCATGGTCTACAAGTCGCGGCCGCTGACCACGCTGCGCCTCTCCGCGCTCTCGATCGCGAGCATGCAGGTCGAGCTGGAGGGCCGCCTGGCCTGGGCCAAGGTCACGCGCCGGATGCTCAAGGAGTCCGACGCCGTGATGTCGGAATCGGAGGGGATCATCGACACCCTCAACTCGATCGCCGGGCTCGACGTCGCGATCCTCTTCAAGGAGGTCAACGCCGGCCTGACCAAGATCAGCGTCCGCACCCGCGGCTCGATCGACGCCGCCGCCCTCTGCACCCGGTTCGGCGGCGGGGGACACCTGCGGGCGGCGGGGGCCGAGATCGCGCAGCCGCTTACGGAGGCGATCCCGCCGGTGCTGGAGGCGGCCAAGGAGGCGATCTCGAGCGCCAAGCCGGGCTAGACATCCCACGGGGCTAAGAAGTCAAGCGGCGATCTCGAGAGATCCGGGCCAGGCGACCGCCTCCGAGTAGGCAGTGCGATATCGGAGGCAGCCATGAAGGATGCCGACCCAGCGGTTGGCGAGAGCCCGG
>DASUWN010000106.1:0-3549 GCA_036378395.1 Candidatus Dormiibacterota bacterium
AGGTGGAGGGCCTGTGGTGCGCCTGCGGCTTCTCCGGCCACGGCTTCATGCAGGCCCCGGCCGCGGCGCTGCTGCTCGCGCAGCGGCTGGTTGACGGGCGCTCCGAGATCGACCTCGAGCGCTTCTCCTACGACCGCTTCGCGCGCGGGGAGCTGATCGCCGAAAAGAACGTGATCTAGCCCGCGCAGCCTGTGCGCTCGGCCAGCACCGGCTCGGCCTCAGCAGCAGCGGCCTGTCCGGCCGTCACGTAGTGGTCGGCGACCATGCGACCGAGGACCTCGTTCCGGCGCTGGCGAGCCAGGTTGGGGGCGAAGCGCGGGTCGTAGGCCGAGGGCGCTTGCGGCATCCCGGCGATCTCGGCCGCCTGGCCGAGGGTGAGCTGGCCGATCGGGTGCCCGAAGTAGGCGCACGACGCCGCTTGCGCCCCCACCAGCCCCCGCCCGGTCGGCGTGATGCTGAGGTAGTCGGCCAGTATCTCCGGCTTGGAGTGCTGGGCCTCGATCCGCAGTGCGACAACCATGCTCGCCAGCTTCCGGGAAAGCGGGGGCGAGCCCGGGTAGTAGACCATGTCGGCCAGCTGCTGGGTGATGGTCGAGCCACCCTCGCAGGCGCAGCGCCCTACGGCATCGGTCAGGAGCGCCCGGGCCAGACCAATGCTGTCCAGGCCGTGGTGCGAATAGAAGTGCTCGTCTTCGATCGCAACCAGCGCGCCGGCCAGCACCGGGGGCACCTGGTCCGGCGCCAGCCGCTGGACCAGGTTCGCGGTCACGATCCCGTCGATCCGGTGGTCGAGGTCTGCCGCCGAAGGCGTCGTGGCCGAGAGGTAGGCGACGCCGGCCAAGACCAGGGCCATCAGGCCGACCCCGATGCCGCGGACCGTGGCCCGCGTCACCGGCGGACCGCCATTTCGAGCAGCATGCCGGCGACGATCATCACTCCCACCAGGATCAGCACCGCCGCACAGCCGATCTGTATCGCGGTGTAGACGGGGCCTCCGCTCGCGGAGTAGGTGGCCGCGATGTCGGCGCGGGTTCGCCGTGTTCGCAGCGCACCCGTCAGCCAGGCGATCCCGACCAGCACCGCGAACCCGCCGACGACCACGGCGGCCAGGACGCTGCCGGTCATCTCCTACGAGTATCGTCGTTCCGTTGATTCGGGCCTTCGCCGCGCTCGCGCTGCCCGATTCGCACCGCCAGCAGCTCGCCGGCTACCTCGAGGGCTGCGCCGCGGCCCACCCCGGCTTCCGCTGGGTTCCAGCCGCCAGTCTCCACCTCACCCTGCGCTTCGCGGGCAACCTGGAGGAGGAAGCCTGCGACCGGCTCCGCACGGAGCTCCACCGAATCCGGCACCAAAGCTTTGAAGTCCGGTTGGGCGAGCTCGGCAGCTTCGGTGGGCGGCTGGCGTCGGTGATCTGGATCGGACTGGCTGAGGGCCGGGAGCCGGCAGCCGAGCTGGCTGCCGCCTGCGAGCTGGCCTGCCGCGCCGCTGGACTAGCGCCTGAGGAGCGGCCCTTCCGACCCCACGTCACGCTCGCCCGCGCCCGGTCTCGACGCGGTGAGCCCGCGGTCGAGCTCGCGCCGCTGCCGGAGCTGGCGGCGTGGCGCGCGGAGAGCTTCGTCCTCTACCGGTCCCGCCTGGGCGGCGGTCCGCCCGTCTACGAGCCGCTCGAGACCTACTCGCTTGGTTAGCGCCTAGAGGCCGATCGAGCGAAGGCCGGCCAGGGCGCATTCCTTGTCCTGGTCGGAGGCGGCGCCGCTGACGCCGACCGCGCCCAGGACGGCATTCTCACGCCGGATCAGGACCGATCCCATCGCTGGCAGGATAGGCAGCCGAGCCAGGCGATCGACCTGCGCGAAGAATGCCGGCCGGTCCTGCTGTACGCCGACCAGGGAGTCTCCGTCGCGGTGCCAGACGGCGGCGCCACAGGCCTTCGCCTCTGCGATCTGCGCGGACAGCGGCGGGGCTCCGTCCATCCGGCCCAGGGCCAGGAGGAGGCCGCCCTCATCCACCACGGCCACGGTGACGCGAAGGCCGTCCGCTCGTGCCTTGTCGTGTGCGGCGGCGATCAGCTGCTGGGCCTCGGCAAGAGGTAGCGGCATCGCGATTAAATCCTCGCATGGATCTGCGAGGCGCCGTCGCCATCGTCACCGGCGGTGGAACCGGCATCGGCCGGGAGGTGTCGCTGCAGCTGGCTCGGGCCGGGGCGGCGGCGATCGTCGTCAACTACTCGCGCTCAGCGGCAGACGCGGAGCGAACCGCCTCTGAAATCCAGGGGCTCGGCGTCGAATCCAGCGCCGACCGCGCCAACGTCGCGGTCGAGTCGGAGTGCCAGGCCCTCGTCCAGCGGACGCTCGACCGCTTCGGCCGCCTCAGCGTGCTGGTCAACAACGCGGGCACCACCCGTCACATCGAGCACTCCGACCTCGAAGCCCTCACCGACGAGGTCTGGGACGAGATCCTCGACGTCAACCTCAAAGGGACCTTCTACATGACCCGGGCCGCGGCGGCCGCGCTCAAGGAAAGCCGCGGCGCGGTCGTCAACGTGGCATCGATCGCGGGCTGGCGCGCGACCGGCTCCTCGATTCCTTATGGAGTTTCCAAGGCCGGGATCATGCAGCTCACCCGGAACCTGGCGCTCGCCCTGGCGCCCGATGTCCGCGTGAATTCGGTAGCTCCCGGACTGGTCCGAACCCGTTGGTTCCGCCAGCCGCTCGGCGAGGAGAAAGCCGAGGAGCGGGAGCGGGAGTTGGCGGACAAGTCCCCGCTTAAGCAGATCGCCGGACCGGAGGAGGTTGCCCAGGCGGTGGTGGGCCTGCTCGGGATGGACCTCGTCACGGGCGAGAACCTGATCGTGGACGCCGGCCTCCATCTCCTCTACTGAGGTCTGGCGGTCGCGCGTAGCCTGGCAGCGAACGGAATTTTGGAGTTGCGGCCAGCCCTTAACCCGGCTTTAATTGCGCTCGGCCCCGAGGGACACGGGCAAGGGCGCCGGAACCAGCCGCAAGGCCGGTACCGGTCCTGAGCGTCGGTCCGTCGGGGTCACTTTTTTTATTTGTCCCAGCTTTTTCCACAAGCCGGCGCGGCAATCGCGGATAGCCTGGCAGCGAACTGATTTTCTGGACTGGACGCGGGCCGAATAGGGCCGCTTACAATACGCGCCGGCCCCCGAGGGATCGGAGCGAAGGAGGCCGGTGAGCGCCGCAAGGCGGGCATCGGTGCCGGAACGACGGTTCGTCGGGGGTCGTTTTTTGCCCGGCTTTTCCACAGGGCGCCAAAGCGCTATTCGCGCCAGATCTTGAAGAGAAGAAACAGCCCGCCGGCGAACGCGAGTAGGAAGCAGACGATCGCAAGGCCCGGATAGCCGAGGATCTTGAACGGCGTTTCCACCCGCATCAGCAGCGCCGCTCCCACGATCAGGGCCGCGAGCACAAGGCCGGCCGTGATGCGGTTGGCGATCTTGTGCATGCCGTCCAAAAGCCGGTCTTCATCGATCGCGTGGACCTTGATGCTGAGGTCGTTGTTGGCGATCGCCTCCATGATCCGGTTCAC
>DASUWN010000107.1:0-22257 GCA_036378395.1 Candidatus Dormiibacterota bacterium
TTGAGCCTTGCTGAAGATGTTGTTGACGTGCGTCAGCGGGAAAAAACTGGCCAACGCTCTCACTGAATGCGAATCGGGCTGATCAGGGGAGCGTGGTGCGCCTGGCAGGAATCGAACCTGCTGCCTCTTGCTCCGCAGGCAAGCGCTCTATCCGGTGAGCTACAGGCGCGAGAATCCGGCCGCGGGAGGCGCGACCACCCAGTTTAGCGGGCGCGCGAGTCCACAGCCCTGGCGGCCCGGGTGGCGTCGCCCGGGTCCAGGTCGGCGGCGAAGACCAGGATGTCGAACTGTTTCTCTTCCCAAAACGCGATGTAGGCAGCCCGGCCCTGGATGGTCTGGTTGTAGACCCATGAGTTGGGCCCGAACCCCGTCGCCTCCCCCACTGTCAGCCCGGGGGTCTGCTGTGCCGAGGCTGGATTCGGGAACCCAAGGATCCCCTTCCGATAGGCCGCGACCGCCGAGGACTGGTCCTTGTAACGGATCACGAAGGAGGCCGCGCTCTTCCCCTGGCCGGCCCCGAGCACCCCCCCGCAAGCCGATGACTGCTCCGTATAGGCGGTGATCGCGGCGGCGTCGGCACCCGAGCGCTGGAACTCGTCCCAGGCGTCCTTGACCGACGAGTAGGAATCGGGGTCCTTCGATCGGATCTGCTGGAGGTAGGAATCGATCGATCCCGAGCCGGGGCAGGCGTGCAAGCCGGAGGGAAGGTCGGACGCCTGCAGGGCCACCGTCTGCGGGTCGGGCGGCCCGATCGGCAGGCTGGTGCCGGCCACGCTGCAACCACTGACGCAAAAAGCCAGGGCCCAGGCCCCGGCGACCAAGACGCGGCGCACCCTCAGGCCGCGCCGAGCTCGATCAGCTCGTAGGGCTTCTTCAGCACCGGCTGCGCCACGTTCAGCACCGGACGCCCCTTCGGCGTCCGGCCCCTGGGCGACCCGTGGTGGGCATGCCCGTGCAGCACCAGGTCGGCGCCGACGCGGTCCACGGCCTCGGCCAGCAGATAGTTGCCGAGGAACGGCCACAGCTGCGGGGGCTCACCAACCAGCGTCGCTTCCACAGGGGCATAGTGCAGCAGCGCGACGGTGACGTCGGGGTCCTGATCGCGCACCGCCTCGAGCGCCGTTCCTAGATCGGCGCCGGCACGGCTCATGAGATGGGCGAACAACCGGACCTCGGGCTCGCCGAAGTCGGTCACGGAGCAGCCCGCAAAACCGCCGCCGAAGCCCTTCAGACCGGCCACTCCCAGACGGGTCCCATCGACCTGCACTACCTCGCCCTCGCTCTCGAGGACGATTGCGCCCGCGGCCTCCAAGAGAGCAACGATGTCGGCCTCACGGTCCTGGTGGTAGTCGTGGTTGCCAAGCACGATCACCTTTGGCATCTCCAGCCGCTCGAGGTCCCGTACCAGCTCGCCGGCCTCTTCGGGATCCCCATGCTGGGTCAGGTCGCCCGCGACCAGGAGGACGTCCGCCTCCTGCGCGAGCTGCTCGAGATGCGGCCCTAGCGGTCCACCCTCGACCCCGTAGTGGATGTCGCCGATCGCTGCCATCCGGATCATGCCGCCCGCTCTCGCCCCAACCGCTGCACGCTTGCGAAGAGTTCTTCGAGCACGCCGGCCGGCAGCTTCCGGCCGCTGCCGGCCACGAACACCAGCAGCGACAGCAGCCGGTGCGGCTTCTCTCGCGCGCGCGCCATCAAGTAGTGCCAGTCGAGCTCAGTCGACTCAAGCAGCGCCACGCAGTCGAACCATTGGTGGGCGGTGTCCTCCCGAAAGGCGGAGAGCTTGGTGATCAAGAGGTCCTCGGGCGCGATCACGGGCAGCTTGCGACCCGCGAAAACGGCGGTCCGGACGTGCAGCTCGAGCTCGGGGTCGAGGACGGTGCCGTCGGTGGTCATGAAGATCACGTCCACCAGCAGGCCGCGCTTGGCGGCCTTGTAGATCCAGTCCGGACAGGAGCGTTCGACCTCGAAACCATGACCCGCGAGGACCTCCAGAGTGCGGTCGGCGTCCTCGGGGCGCACGAACAGATCCAGGTCGTGGGTGTGGCGATCGCGCCCGTAGACCGAGGAGGCGAGACCGCCGATGAAGCAGTGCGGGATGCCCGAGCCGGCCAGGGCGGAGGCGACGTCGTCGAGCACCTCGAGGTAGACCGCGTCGGTCACGTCATGGACCGGCAGTCGGGTTTCGACGATCTGGGGAGGCAGCGGACCCATGCCTTAGGTTGTACGACGACTTGGTTTAACCCCTCGCTAAAGTAGAGCGCTCAGTGCGCCTGTAGCTCACCGGACAGAGCGTGCGGCTCCGGACCGCAAGGCAGCAGGTTCGATTCCTGCCAGGCGCACCAGCCGCCCGCCTGCCGCTTCTGCTGGCGGCAGTCGCGAAAGGCGACCAAAACGCGCTCGAGCAGCTCTGGCACCGGCATGCGGCAGCCGTGCACGGCTACCTCCGATGGTCCCCCTCTTCCTCGCCTACGCCGTCAACCTCGTTTATCTGGCCGGCCGCTTCGGCGACGTGACGCTCGTCCGCTTCCTGCCGTTCATCCTGATCGCGGTCGTCACGCCGGGCCTGCTGTTCGTGGCCGCGTTCTCGATCGCCTGCACCGAGTGGCTGCCCGTCCCCCTCTACGCGGTGCTCTTCACCGGCTATTGGTTCTGAGGCAACCTCGTGCCGCCCAGCCGCATGCCGGCGCCGGACTGCACGCCGCTCACCCCGCTGGGCGAGTACCCTGCGGCGGCCTTTACGTCAGCCGCCGCGCGGACCGGCGTTAGCCGGGAGACAGTTCATGGACATCCAGATTCGAGCCCTCACCAAGACGTTCAAGGGCAACGTCCGCGCCCTGCGGGGCTTCGACCTCGAGATCCCGACCGGGATGTTCGGGCTCCTGGGGCCCAACGGGGCCGGCAAAACGACATTGATGCGGGTCCTGGCTGGGGTCGTGCACGCCACCAGCGGTTCGGTCCGCGTGGGAACGCTCGAGGTAGGCACCTCCCAGGGCCGAACCGCTGTCAAGCGCATCCTCGGCTACCTGCCGCAGGAGCTTCGCCTCTATCCGGATCTCAAGGGCGCCGAGTTCCTCGACTACATCGCGATCCTCAAAGGCCTCAACGACCGCAAACGCCGTCGCGCACGTGTGTCAGAGCTGCTGGCCACCGTCGGTCTCGATGACGTTGCGAAGCGCCCGCTCAAGACCTACTCGGGAGGCATGAAGCGCCGCGTGGGCATCGCGCAGGCTCTGCTCAACGACCCGCGCCTTCTGATCGTGGACGAACCGACGGCGGGCCTCGACCCCGACGAGCGGATCCGGTTCCGAAACCTGCTCGTCTCACTGGCCGGCGATCGACTGGTGCTGCTCTCGACCCACATCGTGGAGGACATTGCGCAGACGTCGCACCGGGTCGCCGTTCTGGCCGCCGGTCGAGTGGCGTTCGATGGAACCACGGTTGAGCTGGCGATCGCGGCCAAAGGTAAGGTCTGGAGCCTGGACACGGACGGTGCAGCTCCCACCGGCGACCTGGTCGTGGTCTCCGCCGCGAGCACCCGGGCGGAAAGCCGCTATCCAGTCGTCGGCGATGCTGCGCCAAACGGCGCGCAGCCGGTGGAACCAACCCTCGACGACGGTTATGTGGCCGTGATGCGCCCTCATCGCGCGGCTTGAGGCGCAACGACCGCATAGACTTCGGCCGGCGTGAAGGTCAACGGGATCGTCCACCCGCCGCCCGCCGATCCCCGCCGGCTCCTCGCGGATCACCTCCGCCACGACCTCGGCCTGACCGGCACCCACGTCGGCTGCGAGCACGGCGTCTGCGGCTGCTGCACGGTCCTCCTCGACGGCGAGCCCGTCCGCTCCTGCCTCCTGCTCGCGATCCAGGCTGAGGGCCACGAGGTCTCGACGATCGAGGGACTCGCGGGCCCCAACCAACCACTTCACCCCATCCAGCAGGCGTTCCACGACGCCCACGGCTTGCAGTGCGGCTTCTGCACGCCGGGCTTCGTGATGACGCTGGCCTGGCTGCTCACCCGCGATCCGAACCCCGCCGCCGAGGACCTCGAAGCGGCGATCAGCGGCAATCTCTGCCGCTGCACCGGCTACGCATCGATCCGGCGGGCCGCGAAACGGGCAGTCGAACTCATCCAGGCATGACGTCCACCTGGATCGGGGCGCGCGTTCCCCGGCTGGAAGACGAACGCCTGCTGCGCGGAAACGGCCGCTTCACCGACGACATCGACGATGGCGCGCTCGAGTCCTGCCTGGTCCGCTCGCCGCACGCCCACGCGCGCATCCGGTCCATCGACGTCAGCGTCGCCCGCGCCATGCCAGGCGTGGTCGCCGTCTACACCGCAGCCGACCTGCCCTTCGGCGATGTCGATCTGCCGGTCCTGATCCCGCACCCGAACCTCACCCACGGCCGCACCCAGCGCTGTCTGGCATCGACCGTGGTCCGCTACGCCGGCGAGGCGGTCGCCTTCGTCGTCGCCGAAAGCCGTGCTCTCGCCGAAGACGCCGCCGAGCTGGTCGAGGTCGACTACGAGCCGCTGCCGGCCGTAATCACTCCCGAACGGTCGGCGGCCGCCGAGCACCTGGTCCACGACGACGTCCCCGGCAACGTGGCCGCCGAGATGACGCAGGAGGTAGGCAGCGTCAAGGCCGCGATCGAGACGGCGCCGCACCGGCGCCAGCTCCGCTTCCGCTACGAGCGAGGCGCGGCCAGCCCACTCGAGGCGCGGGCGATTTGGGCCCGGTGGTCGGCGGCCGAGCAAAGGCTGACGGTTTTCGACTCCACCCAGTCGCCCACGTCGATCCGCGGCGGCCTGGCCGTGCTCTTCGGGCTGCCCGAGTCGAACGTGGAGGTGATCGCGCCCGACGTCGGCGGCGGCTTCGGTCCCAAGATCATGCTCTTCTACCCGGACGAGCTCCTGGTGCCCTTCGCGGCCATGCAGCTCGATCGCCCGGTCAAGTGGACAGAGGACCGCCAGGAGCACTTCCTCGCCGTCAACCACGAGCGCGGGCAGGTCCACGAGGTTGAGGTCGGATTCGACGACGAGGGGCGCCTGCTGGCGCTCGACGTCGACTTCATCCACGACGCCGGCGCCTACACGCCGTACGGGATCATCCTCCCCATCATCACCGCGGGTCAGGTGCCCGGCCCCTACCGGTTGCCGGCCTACCGGGTCCGCTTCCGCGTCCAGTACACCAACGCGACTCCAACCTCTCCCTACCGCGGCGCCGGCCGGCCACACGCCTGCTTCGTCATGGAGCGAACGCTGGACGCGATTGCCAGCCAGGTCGGGATCAGCCGCGCCGAGGTCCGCCGCCGCAACCTCATCCAGCCCGACCAGTTCCCATATGCGGTCGGGGTCGCCTGGCAGGACGGCAACCAGGTCGTCTACGACAGCGGCAACTACCCGGCCCTTCTCGACCGGGCCGAAGCCATGCTCGGCCCCCGCCCGCCGGGTGACAACATCGGTCTTGGGCTCGCCATGTACGTCGAGGGCACGGGCGTCGGCCCTTACGAAGGCGCCCATGTCCAGGTCCTGGTCTCGGGCAAGGTGGTGGCGGCGACGGGCATCCCGAGTCAGGGCCAGGCCCACGCGACCGCCTGGGCGCAGGTGGTGGCCGACCAGCTCGGGGTCGAGGCCGCCGACGTCGCCGTCACCAGCGGCGACACCCGCCGCTTCCCGTGGGGCGTCGGCACCTTTGCCTCGCGTGGAGCCGTGACCGCCGGGAACGCGATGGCGGTGGCGGCGCGGATGGTGGCCGACAAGGCAAAGCAGGTCGCCGCCGATCACCTCGAGGTCGACCCCGCCGACCTCGAGCTCGCTGGTGGGTGGGCGCGCGTCAAGGGATCGCCCGATCGCGGCCTGCCGCTCGGCTCGATCGCGGTTCTCGCCAACCCGGTCCGCTACGCGTTCGGCGGCGGTTCGGAGGCGGCGACGCAGTTCTCCGGGCGCGTGCGGCCGGGCCCGCCACTGCCCGACGGCGAGCAGCCCGGACTGGAGGCAACCGGCTACTACAGCCCGCCCGGATCGACCTGGGCGAGCGGATGTCACGCAGCCTGGGTCCAGGTGGACCCCGCGACCTTTCGCATCAAGATCCTGAAGTACGTCGTGGTGCACGACTGCGGGCGGATCATCAACCCGCTGGTGGTCGAGGGCCAGATCGAGGGTGGCGTCGCCCAGGGCATCGGCGGCGCTTTCTTCGAGCGGCTCGACTACAGCCCCGAGGGCCAGCTCCGAAACGCGTCCTTCATGGAATTCCTGATGCCGTACTCGACCGAGATCCCGCCGCTGGAGATCGACCACCTGGAGACCCCTTCGCCGCTCAACCCGCTCGGCGTCAAGGGCGTCGGCGAGGCGGGCGTGATCCCGGTCGGCGCGCTGATCGCATCTGCGGTCGAAGAGGCGCTGGGCGTCAGCGTCGGCGAGGTGCCGCTCTCACCGCTCAGGCTTTACGAGCTCAGCCGCGTCACTCCGCCCTGACCACGGCGGCCACGATGTTGCCGCCCGGCGGCCCCTGGTGGGAGTTGCGCTCGCCGCCGCTGACGTAGTTGGTCGTCCGGCCGGTGACGGAGGCGACCAGCATCCCGCCCAGCGCCTTCCCGATCTGGTACGCGTCGGCGTCGTCGAGGAGCGTGATCCGCTGGCCGCGGACCTCGTCGCTGCCGGGGATCACGGCCTTGGCGAAGACGTGGACCAGACGGCCGAGGTCGGCCTCGTCGGGTAAGCCTCCGTTGAAGCGGAGGCCCGCCGAGCGCAGGGCGCGCCGGACGCCTTCGGCGTCGATGAAGTCCTTGGTCACGCCGTGGCCGATGCGCAGCGGGCTCTGCGAGCCGGCCGAATTGCCGAACACGACGACCTCGCCGTGGCGCTTCTCCCCGCCCGAGGAGGTCATCGCGACCTCGGAGTAGAGGCTCCAGTCGCGGCGCACGACCTCGTCCGAGAGCGCCGATTCGGGCACCTCCCCCAGCGCCAGCGCCACGCCCAACGCGGCGGCGTCGTTGGCGTAGGCCCCACCGCCCTCGGGCCCGAAGGTGAGGTCGTGGGTCCTGACCGTCTGGCCGCGCGACTCGGCGTCCTTGATCGACGCGGTGGTCAGGCCGGGCACCTTGACCATGACCATGTGAACGTCGGCCGGGTCGGTGAGTCCGGCGTCGGCGAGCGCTCGCTGGGTCGCCTCGGCGACCTTGCGGATCTGGCCCATCCGGCCGACCTCCTCGGGCGCGATCGGGTCCGATCCCGCCCGGCCGACCACTAGCCGCCTGTCGGTGCCGGCCTCGCCCTCGGGCACCTCCACCCACTCCCGGGCGACGGCCACGATGTGCGGCGTGATCACGCCGGGGCAGCCCCCTGAGAGGACAAAGATCACCTTCTCGGCCACCTCGGCGACCGGGATGCCGAGGAAGCGGGCGGTCCAGTCCCGGAGCGCCATGTCGGCGAGCACGCGACCCCAGTCGTCGTGCGCCCCGGTGCCCTCGCTCTTGCCGACCAGGGCGACCAGCGTGTCGGGACGGATCTGGCCCGAGTCGGCCAGCTGCTGCAGCCCCGAAGTATCCGCGGGGGAGCTCATGGGGCAGACGTGCATCTCGACGCGCTGAACCTTCAACCGATCACCTCCTCAAAGACCAGGCGGACGCCGGAAGCCGAAGCCGGGCGTTGCCTCGAGCTGCTCAGCGAAGTCGAGCAGCTCCCATTCCTGGGTGAAGCCGCCGACCAGCTGGACGCCGACCGGCAGGCCCTCGGCCTCCCCCGCGGGAATGGAGATCGCGGCCACCCGGGCGAAGCTGACAGGTAGGACGAACTGCACGTAGCTCGACCAGTCGCCGCTGAGGAAGGGCGGAACCCTCTCGATCGCCATCGGCAGCAGGCCGAGGGTTGGCGTCAGCAGGAAGTCGAAGCCTTCGTCGAGTCGCTGGTTGACCGCGCGGTTGGCCGCCAGCGTCGCGCTCTCGAAGGCTCGGAAGTAGTCGATGGCGCTGAGCGCGCGACCCTCCTCCGCGAGCTGGCGAATGCCGGGGCCGAGCTGGTCGGGCTCGGCCGGGAAGGCGGCCATGCTGGCACGCCGGACCACCGCGTAGCCGGCGGTTACCGGTTCTGGGTTCCATTCGATCGGCTCGAGCTGGTTGCCGGCATTCGCGAGCGCGTCCGCGGCTCGCCGGCAGGCGGCCGTGCAGGCGGGATCGCTCACGCCTGCACCGTCGACCACGCCGACCCGGCGGGGCCGGTTCGGCGCCGGAGCCGGCGGCGCGGTCGCCGAGGCGATCGCGAAGAGGGCGCGCGCATCGGCCACCGTCCGGCCGAGAACGCTGCGCGAAGAGAGCCCGGCCGCGTCGATCATCTCCGAGGGAATGCGGCCGGGAGTGGGGCGCAGGCCGACGACGCCGCAGCAGGAGGCGGGGATCCGGATCGAACCGCCCATGTCTTCGCCGAGCGCCACGCTGGCCATGCCCGCCGCCACCGCCGCCGCGCTGCCGCCGCTCGAGCCGCCCGGCGTGACGCCCTCGCGCCAGGGGTTGTTGGTGGCTGGGAACAGCGGATTCACGGTGCCGACCGAGGCGGCCAGCTCGGGCAGGTTGGTCTTGCCCAGGATCGCCATGCCGGCGGCTCGCGCCCGGGCCACCGGGATCGCGTCCTCGGTCGCGACCCGATCCCGCCAGGCGGGAGTGCCATACGTCCAGGGCATGCCCGCCACCGGCTGGCTGTCCTTCACCGCCAGCGTCAGCCCGGCGCCGGGCCCGCTGCCGGCCCGTGCGTCATGGTCGACGTGCACGTAGGCGTGGATCCGCGGATCCAGGCGGCCGATCGCTTCAAGGTGGGCCTCCGTCACCGCCTGCGGGTCGAGCCGTCCGGCACCGACCTCGCGCACGATCTCCTCGGCCGACAGCCAGGCGGGAGACCGGTCGATCATGCCTTCGGAATTATCTCGCTAACCGTTTTATGCGATTGCCAACCATGAAACCGGCGGACAGAATGGCCGGGAGCACGGCGGACGGAGGAAGTTGGAGAGATGGCGATGGCGAAGCTCAAGAGCGCCGGCGCGTTCCTGGCCGGGATCTCACTGCTGCTCGGGGGTGCGTGCGGGAATCCACAGGGCGGTGGCCCCTCGCAGTCGGTCACCAAGGGCGGGACCCTCACGCTCGCCATCTGGCAGGAGCCATCGAGCCTGCTCTACCCGTTCTACAGCAACCAGACGGTGGCCAACCTGACCTCCGAGCTGGCGATAGAGGGCCTGGTCAGGATCGCCCCCGACGGCAGCTACCAGCCGGTGCTGATCAAGGACAACCCGACTCAGCAGAACGGCGACGTCAAGATCAGCTCCGACGGCTCCAAGATGGACGTCACTTACCACCTGATTCCCAACCTGAAGTGGGCCGACGGCGCCCCCTTCACCAGCGCCGACGTCCAGTTCACCTGGAAGGTCTTCGTGACCGACCCCAAGATCGTCTCCCGCGCGGGCTATGACAGCATCAGCTCGGTCGACACCCCCGACGACCTGACCGCGGTCGTCCACTACAAGGAGATCTTCTCCCCCTACCTGGGCCGCTTCCTTCAGGTGCTGCCCAAGCACGCGCTGGCGTCGATCTCCGACATCTCGAAGAGCGACTTCGCGCGAATGCCCTTCGGGACCGGCCCCTTCAAGTTCACCGAGAACCAGTCCGGAGACCACATCACCGCGGTCAAGAACCCGAATTATCGAGTGCCCGGGAAGCCGAACCTGGACCGCATCATCTTCCGGGTCGTCCCCTCTCGCGAGGCCGCCATCGCGCAGCTCGAGGCGCACGAGGTGGACGCGATGTGGAACCTCCTCGAGTCCCAGCAGCCGACGATCAAGAAGCACACTGACCTCACGCTGAGCCGGGTGGCCGGTCCCAGCGTGGAGCGGCTGGAGTTCAACCTCGCCAAGCCCGGCAACCCCGCCGACCCCAGCGTCCCCCACCCGGTGCTCGGCGATCCGGCGGTCCGCGAGGCGCTGCTGCTGGCGACCCCCAAGCAGCGCATCATCGACAAGCTCCTGAACGGCCTGGCCACGCCTGGAAACTCGCCGCTGAGCATCGGCGTCTTCGCGCCCAAGGATCTGAAGCAGGCCTCCTACGACCCGGCCAGGGCCAAGCAGTTGCTGGATCAGGCGGGATGGGTGCCCGGCGCGGACGGGATCCGCAGCAAGGGTGGCGTACGCGCTCACCTCTCGATCAGCACCACCACCGGCGACAAGATCCGGGAGGAGGTGGAGGTGGTCCTGGTCGACGAGTTCAAAGGGATCGGGATCGAACTCGAGGTCAAGAACTACCCCAGTTCGGTGCTCCTCGGCTCCTGGAGCGGTGGCTCGCCCCGCAACCGCGGCAACTACGACATCACCATGTATGCGTCGTCACCCGACCCGGATCCACACACCACGCTCGTCTCGCGCTACACGACCAGCGGCATCCCGACCACGGCCAACAACGGTGTCGGGTTCAACTACAGTCGCTTCTCCAGCTCGCAGGTCGACCAGGACCTCGCCGACGCAGGCCACACGCTCGACGTTCCCCGCCGGCAGAAGGACTACGCGGACGCGCTCAAGGTCCTCAACGACAGCTACATCGCGGTCTGGATCTACAACCGCTCGGCCCTGGACGCGTTCAGCGCGAAGGTGGGCGGGTGGAAGCCGAATGGCTGGGACAATCTGACCTGGGATACGCAGGACTGGTTCTTGTCGAAGTCCTGAACCGCCTCTGACATGGTGCTTTTCGCCGGGCGGCGCGTGCTGCAGGCCCTGCCGCTGCTGCTCGGTGTGACCTTCGTCGCCTTCCTGATGATCAACGCCGTCCCCGGCGGGCCGTTGAGCGCGTACGAGAACAACCCCGGAATCACTCCCCAGGACATCCAGCGCCTGCAGCACACGCTCGGGCTCGACCAGCCGATCTGGATCCGCTACCTGCAGTGGCTGAGGCATTTCCTGACCGGCGACTGGGGCTATTCGT
The DNA here is from genome assembly GCA_036378395.1 of Candidatus Dormiibacterota bacterium. Lineage (GTDB taxonomy): Bacteria > Chloroflexota > Dormibacteria > Dormibacterales > Dormibacteraceae > DASUWN01. The sequence goes on from DASUWN010000107.1 coordinate 10,957, forward strand.
ACGCCGCTCACCGGCCGGTGCTGACGATGATCGGCGAGCGGATCGGAAACACCCTGCTGCTGATGGGGACGGTGTACGTGATCACGCTCCTGATCGCGATTCCGATCGGACTCTTCACCGCCGTCCGCCAATACAGCCGGGCCGATTATGGGGTCACCTTCCTCGCCTTCGCTGGGCTGAGCATGCCCACCTTCTGGCTGGGCCTGCTGCTGATCATCGTCTTCGGGCTCGGCCTGGGCATCTTTCCGCTCGGCGGGATGTCGACCCCCGGCGCGAGCTTCGACCTTTTCGACCGCCTCCACCACCTCGTGCTGCCGGTGGCGACCCTGAGCCTGGTCGGCGTCGCGCACTACACGCGATACCTGCGCGCAAGCACGCTCGAGGTGCTGACGCAGGACTACATCCGGACCGCGCGGGCCAAGGGTCTTGCCGAAGAGGTCGTGCTGCTCCGGCACGCCTTTCGGAACGCCGCTCTGCCGCTGGTGACGGTGGCCGCTCTGGACCTCCCCGAGCTGTTCGCCGGCGCGCTCGTGACCGAGCAGATCTTCGGCTGGCCGGGGATGGGCCGGCTCTTTTGGGACTCCGCGACCCGCTCCGACTACCCGGTGCTGATGGGAATCGTGACCGTCTCGGCGACCATGATCATCGCGGCCAACCTGCTCGCCGATCTCGTCCACGCCTGGCTGGATCCGCGTGTCCGCCCCCACTGACGTAGCGGCGGGGCTGCCGGCCGCCCTCCCGCCTCCCGACGCCCAGGAGTGGGAGGTCGGCGCCAGCGACAGCCTCTGGCGGCTGACCCTGCGTCGGTTCCTGGCCCACCGGCTGGCGGTGATCAGCCTGCTGGTTCTGGCGCTGATCGTGCTGGCGGTGCTGGCCGGCCCGCTGCTCAGCCCCTACGACCCCAACAAGCCGGAGCTCGACGACATCTTCCTCGGGCCCTCGCCCGCTCATCCATTCGGCACCGACAGCGTGGGTCGTGACCTGCTCACCCGCGTCCTCTATGGAGGCCGGATCTCGCTGCTGGTCGGCACCCTGGCGGTCACGGTGGCGATTGGGCTGGGTGTCCTCGTCGGCGCCGTCTCCGGCTTCCTCGGTGGGGTGGTGGATGTGGTTCTGATGCGCTTCGTCGACGTGATGCTCTCGTTTCCGCGCCTCTTCCTGCTGATCCTGGCGTCGGTCTTTCTCCGCGACACGCTGCCCTCGGTGCTGATCATCATCCTCGTGCTGGGCACGCTGTCCTGGATGGGCGTCGCGCGCCTGGTCCGGGGTTCGTTTCTGAGCCTGCGCGAGCGCGAGTTCATCGAGGCCGCCAAGGCGGCGGGGACTCGAAACCGCCACCTGGTGCTGCGCCACCTGCTGCCCAACGCGATGGCCCCGATCATCGTGGCCGCCACCCTCGGCGTCGCCACCGCGATCATCAGCGAGTCCACGCTGTCCTTCCTCGGTCTCGGCATTCAGCCGCCGACGCCGAGCTGGGGGAACATGCTCAAGGACGCGGAGACGGACATGATGGACGCGCCCTGGGTGGCGGTCTTTCCCGGCCTCGCCATATTTCTGGTGGTGGTTGCCATCAACTTCGTCGGCGACGGCCTGCGCGATGCTCTCGACCCCCGTCACGTACAGCGACGCCGGGAGTGACGCTCGCCAGGCGTCAGCAGGTCACGTGGACGATCGCGTTGGTGTCGCCGCCCGAGCGACTCAACCGCTCCACCGCCTTCGGAGTTGGCAGCACCACGACCTGGACCCCTCGGCGCTGCGCCTCCTCGAGCACCTCGGGCATCACCGGCAAAGCGCCCTCGAAACCGCTGCCGACCACCAGGCGCTTGCACTTCCAGGGGATGTCCTCGGCCAGTGAGAGCGGCGTGTGTCCGAACCGGTCGCGGTACACCTTGGACGCCCTTTTGCGGCGCCACGTGATCTTGCCCCGGTCGAGGATGACGTCCCGCTCGTAGCTGACGCCGTCGATCTCGATGGATCCGAAGGCGCTCGCCTTCCAGCGCATGCCGCACGATCGTACGAGGCCGATCGCAGGCTTGCCCACCTGCGGTACACCGTCGTACCGTCGAGCTAGGAATGGGGTCACCGAAGCGGCTCGCCCTGCTGCCCGGCATTCTGGCCGCGACGCTCGTAGCGAACTCGATCACGGCCCTCGCCTACGACCCCGCCGCCGAGGCGCGCAACTACGCCAAGACCCAGGAACGGCAGACGATCTACGACACCCCCGCCTACCAGGCTCAGCTGCGCACCCAGAGCGCGCAGAACACGATCGCAGCCAACCAGGCGCAGGCCGGCGACCCCGAGCGCAACTTCATCGGTCACGTCTGCGCCACCGAGAGCGACGGCTGCGCCGGCGACGTCCGCCTCTACCAGTGGCAATCCGCCGGCTACGGCACCGTCCAGAAGGTCCTCTTCACGGCCCGCAGCGGCGCCACCGTCTCCGGCCACGTCTGGGCGACCCGCGCCGGTCCTGCCAAGCGCCCGGGGATCGTGATCACCAACGGCTCGCTCCAGGCCGACGAGCAGCTCTACTGGTTCGTCGCGCAGGCGCTGGCCAAGGCCGGCTACGTCGTCCTGACCTCGGACCCGCAGGGCCAGGGCCAGTCCGACGAGTTCGGCGAAGCGCCCGACCAGCGCGAGGGCGAGCCCGCGCAGACGGACGGCCGGCCCTTCTTCGACGGCACCGAAGACGCCCTCAACTTCTTCCTCTCGACGCCCGCAGCCCGCTACGAGCCGGTGCCCAGCTGCAGCACCGGCACCAGCCACGCGCCCAAGCAGGACCGCCGCGTGGCGGCCGGCCTCGACACCGCCTTCAACCCCTTCTGGTCGCTGCTCGATCGCTCGCGGATCGGGCTCGCCGGGCACTCCTACGGCGCGTCCGGCGTCTCCTACATCGGCCAGTGGGACCCGCGCGTCAAAGCTGTCGTCGCCTTCGACAACCTGGGCCCGCCCGATCCCAACCGCGACTTCAACGGCGGACCGATCGAGCAGCCCTGCCCATCGAACCCGGCCGCGCGCGCGGTCGTCCCGATCACCAAGCCCGCTCTCGGCATGTCGGCCGACTACTTCCTGACGCCCACCCCGTACACATCCGATCCGGATCCGATGGCGAAGAGCCAGGAATCGCTGGCCTACACGGCGGCCGGCGTGGACACCGGCGAGATCGTGATCCGGGGCGGCACACACTACGAGTTCAGCTGGATCCCCAACCACGCCTTCGGCGCCACGCTGCGAGGAGCCGACCTCGTCGCCTGGTACGCGACGGCGTGGTTCGACCGTTACGTCAAGGGCGATCCAGAGGCGTTGCGGCGGCTGCTGACCGAGCGCTGGCAGGCTGATGCCCTGGAGGCCGCCATCGACCTCGGGCACGACGGCAACCTCTATTCCTTCTATTACCGTTCACGGCTCGACGTCGCGACGCCCGGCGGCGGCCGCTTCGACTGCGAAGACCTCCGCCGCGGCTGTCCCGCAATGGTGGCCCATGACGGCTGGCCGGGCACCTACTCCTATCTGGCGGTGGATATCTCGCCCGACCGCGGCTGACGCCTCCCCCACCGCACCTACGATCAGGCGGTGGAGCACGCGGAGCTTGTCGCCCTGATCCGCAACGGCATTACCGAGCCAGGTGGCCGCTGGGCTGAGCTGGGCGCGGGCACCGGAGCCTTCACCGCCGCCCTGGCCGACCTTCTCGGACCCGGCGCTCGCATCACGGCCGTCGATCGAGACCGGCGTGCGCTTCGCACTCTCGAGGATCGCCTGGGCGCCCGAGCGGGACTGACCCTGGACACAGTCGAGGCCGACTTCACGCGGCCGCTCGGGCTGAGCCAGCTTGACGGGATCCTGATGGCGAACTCCCTGCACTTCGTCCGCCGCAAGGAACCGGTCCTGGCCGCGGTGCACGAGATGCTCCGGCCGGGTGGAACCCTGCTGCTGGTCGAGTACGGCAGCGATCGCGGCAACCCCTGGGTGCCGCATCCGCTCTCGTTCTCGACCTGGGAGGCGACGGCCGAGGCAGCCGGCTTCGCCGATACGCGACTGGTCGGGACGCGGCCCGACCGCCACCTTGGCAGCATGTACGCCGCTGCCAGCACGCGGCCCTAAGCCGGGTTCAGCCGCCGCGCCTGGCCTTCGCCGTCGCCGATTGGCGCCATCACCACCAGCACACCCAGGTTGAGCGTCGCCCGCGCCCGCTCCGGATCGACCGGGCGCGGCAGCTCGACGAAGCTCTGCCAGGCGCCCACCTGCCAGTCGCGCCGGTGGTAGTGCTGGCTCTCCTGCGGGTACTTGCACTCGGCTCGGACCTCGATCGAGTCCGGCGTGACGACGATCTCGGTGTTGACCGGGTGCGCGCCGGGGACCGGCAGCACCACGGTCAGCTCACCGTTCCCCTCGTACACGTTCACCGGCGGCGCCACCGGTTCCATCACGTGAGCAGAGTACGCGCGGCTAGCGCGAAGGGGCCACGCTGGGCAGCGCCGACGGAGGTCGCGTCGCCGAGGGAGTCGCCGAGGGCGTCGGGGCCGGGGTCGGCTTGTGCTTGGCCGCCGGCAAGCGGGCGATCGAGGGCGGCTGGGCCGGCGCCGGCGGCGCCGCCGCCAGGAATCCAAGCAGCACCACGGCCCCGACCGCGGCCAGGGACAGGGCGAGCCCGGTGCCGACCCCGCCTCGGGGGCGATCGCCGGTGTTCTGCGACGAGCGCAGCTGGGCGCGCCGCTCCGGCGTGAGGGTTATGCCCTCCGCCGCGGCGCTGGCCCAGATCGAGTTCGAGTAGACGAAGGCCTGGAACAGGAGCAGCACGGCGAGGGCAGCGGTGGGCAGTGCCGGCGCGGCCAGGAGCATCGCCGCGGCGGCGAAGACCGAGAAGCCGGCGATCGTGGTTTCGGTGACCGAGGCTCGTACCGCCTCCACCAACCGCGGCTGACCCTCCCGACGCTTCGGCGTCCGGAGGAAGGCGGCGGTGGACCGCACCAGCCCGGTCAGGCAGGCCAGCGTCACCACCCAGTTCAAAGCGAACCAGACCCGCAGCGCGCCAAAGGCGTCACGCCAGCTGCACCCCGTCGCGGCCTTCATCGCCCACACCGCGCGGCCGACACCGGTGGCAAGGAAGGTCAAAGGCACGACGATCGCCGCCCCCGCGATGACGCGCACGGGCAGCTGGTGGTGGAGCGCAGTTGCGATCGCGGTCGCCGCCAGCACGATGACGAAGGCCAGGTTGAGAACGTCGCCGAACCACTGGACGCTGCCGAGCAGGTAGTGAATCCGCTGCGCCAGCGTCAGCTTCAGGCGGTGCGAAGTGAAGGGCAGCAACTCGCGCCAGTGCCGGCGGAGGATCTGGATACCACCTAACGCCCATCGGAACCGCTGCTTCTTTAGGCCGTCGAAACTGAGCGGCATCATGCCCCGGCCCCACGGCTTGGGGGAATAGACCGCCCGCAGGCCAAGCCCCAGCATCCGCAGGCTGGCCTCGGCGTCTTCGGTGACCACCTCCGGGTTCCAGCCACCGATCGCCTCCAGCGCCTGGCGCCGGATGAGGCCCATGGTGCCGGCAAAGATGATCGAGTTGCGGTTGGCGCGCGAGGGCATCGTCACCGCGAAGAAGTAGAGGTAGCTGAAGTAGAGCGCCCGCAGGTAGCGGTCATCGCGCCAGTCGCGGTAGTCCTGGGGCGTCTGGACGAAGGCTACCGCTGGGTCCTCGAAGTAGCCGATGGTTGCCTTCAACCAGCCGGGCTCGACCAGGTAGTCGGCGTCGACGATGCCGAGGATGTCGATGTCCTCCGGCAGCCGCCGGGTCGCCTCGTTGAGGGCACCCGCCTTGAAGCCGGGCCAGTCCTCGAGGTGCATGAACTCAAACCGAGGACCCAGCTCGCGGCAGAGCTTCTCGAGTGGGCGCCAGACGTCGGGATCGGGCGTGTTGTTGTCGACGACCTGGACCAGGAGCTGGTCGTAGTCGAGGTTGGCCAATGACCGCAGCGTGGGTTCCACGACCTCCAATGGCTCGTTGTAGGTCGGAACCTGGAGCCCGACCCGCGGCCAGCGCTTGACCTCCGGCAGCTGGGGGCGGCGCAGCCGGCGCCCGAGAACATCGACGATCTCGAAGGCGTAGCTCATCGACAGCGAGAGCGCCGCCAGCTCCAGGAGCAGAAGCAGGATCGACCCCAGGATCGCGGCCGGACCGAGCCCCTCGCCGAACGTCACGACCACCGAGTAGGCGAGGTAGGCCAGCGCGCCCAGGAACGCCATCGCGAACAGCTGGGCCGCGGGCCAGCTCCAGTGCCGCATCGCCAGCCGCACCGCGCCCGCGCCCGCCGCGCCCAAACCCAGGAGCCAGGGGGCCGAGTCCGGCGCGTCCGTCAGCTGACCGACGGCGAACGCGGGCACGCCGAGGGCCAACATGCCGAGCGGCAGTCCGATCCAGATCGGCGAGCGGGCGACGCCGGGGACCAGCATGACGAGGGTCGACGTCAGGATCGCGGCCGCCAGGAAGAGAAGGACTTCGAGCAGCAAGGAAGCCAGACCTCCCGATACGTATTTACCGCTTCTTAACAGGACCGCCGTCGCCCGCTCCCTACAGTGCGGGCTCCGGGGGTGGGTTGAAGGAGGGGGGAAACCTGAAAAGCCCGCTGCCGGGTTCCGAGCGACACGTCCCGCGGCGCCGGGGGCCGGCCCATCCTGCCGACGCTGCTCGTGCACTCTACGCATCGATCCCGTCCGCCGTCGTAGTGATGGGGCGGGACGGCCACGTCATTCACGCCAACGCCGCCGCCGAAGACCTGCTCGGCAAGTCGCTCGAGCGGCTGCGCGGCCGGTCCCTGCCGGCCCTACACGCGATGCCGCTCGACAAGCCCGTCCACGGGCACCGCTTCGAACTCCGGCGCAACGACGGCCGCAACCTGGTGCTGAGACTCGACTCGGAGCCGGTGCTGGGCGCCGACGGCGAGCCCTTTCAGATCGTCGCCAACCTGGCCGACGTCACCGCCGACGCGCGAATCGAGCGCGAGTTTCGGGCCGTCTTCGACGGCGCCGGCATCGGAATGCTGCGCGTCGACCTCGACGGGTCGATCCTCGAGGCCAACCAGGCCGTCCTCCGCCTCCTCGACCGCCGCGCCCGGGACCTCGTCGGCCGGCCCTTCCTGGCCCTCTTCCGGCCGGAAGACGCGGCGGAGCTTCGCCTCCAGGACCTCACCGAGTTCGAGCTCGGCTCTCTGCAGGCGGACCTCCGGCTGGCCGATGCCGAAGACCCAGGACGCTGGGTCCGGACCGTGACCACCGCCGTCCTCGACAGCCGCGGCAAGCCGGCGTTCCTGATCAGCACCGTGGAGGACGTCTCGCGCGAGAAGGCGCGTGAGGTCGAGCTCGAGCACCGGGTGCTCCACGACAGCCTGACCGGCCTCCCCAACCGGTCGCTGCTCCAGGACCGCCTCCGTCACGCCATCCAGCTCGGCCAGCGGGAGGCGATCCCGTTCGCCCTCTTCCTGATGGACCTCGACCGCTTCAAAGAGGTCAACGACACCTTCGGCCATCACACCGGCGACGAGCTCCTGGTGGAGGTCGCGCGCCGCCTGACGCGCGAGCTGCGCGCGTCCGACACCATCGCCCGCCTGGGCGGCGACGAGTTCGCGGCCATCCTCCCCGGCATCGACGACACCGCCCAGGCCGAGCATGCCGCCTCCAAGCTGCTTCGGGCGCTCAACCAACCCTTCGAGGTCGGTGGCGAGCGGCTGACGATCGCCGCCAGCATCGGCATCGTGCTCTTCCCCGAGCAGGGCACCGATGCGGACGGCCTGATGCGGCGCGCCGATGTGGCCATGTACGTGGCCAAGCGAGCGGGCGGCGGCAGCCGCTTCTACGCGGCCGACCAGGACACCAACAGCCCCCGGCGGCTGACGCTGATGGCCGACCTTCGCGACGCCATCCTGCACAACCAGCTGGCGCTCCACTACCAGCCCAAGGTCGATCTCCGGAGCGGCGAGATGCTCGGCGTCGAGGCGCTCGTCCGCTGGCTCCATCCCGACCACGGCGTGCTCGCGCCCGACCGCTTCCTGCCGCTGGCCGAGCAGAGCGGACTGATCGTCCCGCTCGGACGCTGGGTCATCAACGAGGCGATCCGCCAGTGCGCGCGCTGGCGTGGTCAGGGCGCGACCCTCAAGGTCGCCCTCAACCTTTCGGCCCGCAGCCTCCAGGACCGCGACCTGCCCGACTTCATCGGCGCCGTCCTCCGGCGAGAGCACGTCGATGCCTCGCTCCTCCAGGTCGAGATCACCGAAAGCACATTGATGGCTGATCCCGCACTGGCGGCCGAGGTGACGGAGCGTCTCTCCGACATGGGCGTCCAGCTGGCGATCGACGACTTCGGCGTCGGCTACTCGTCGCTGGCCTACGTCGGTCGCCTGCACGCGCACGAGATCAAGATCGACAAGTCCTTCGTGCTCGAGATGGCTCGCGGCGAGAAGGATGCGGTGATCGTCCAGTCGACGATCGAGCTCGGGCGCAGCCTCGGCCTCCGGGTGGTCGCGGAGGGCGTCGAGGACGAGCGGACCTGGGAAATGCTGGTCGAGAGCGGCTGCGAGGTCGCCCAGGGGTTCCTCTTCAGCAAGCCGCTGCCGGCCGCCGACATCCTCGCCTACGTCAAGAAGCCCAAGCCCAAAGAGTCGGATTCCGACCAGCCCGGCGGCGGCGTTCGCCGCCCTGCCTTCTCCTTCGACGAGGTCAACCGCCGGCAGCACGTGCTCCAACAGGTCTCCCTCTTCTTTGGTCTGCCCGATGACCAGCTGCGCGCCATCGCCCGCCGGATGCAGTCGCTCCAGGTCGGGCCCAGCACCGAGATCATCGGCACCCAGCGGGGCCAGGGCCGGCTGTTCGTGATCGAGGACGGCGCCTGCCAGGTCGTCGAAGAGCACGCCGGCAAGGACCTTCCGCTGGTCGTGATCGGCCGCGGCGACGTCGTCGGCGCCCACGCCATGAGCGCCGATGGGCCCTCCGGCTTTCGAGTCATCGCGCAGGGCGAGTGCCGCCTGCTCGGCATCGATCGCGACAACCTGGCCGCCGCCGTCTCCGACGACTCGCCGATCTTCGAGCACCTGCGCCAGCTGGCCACCCAGCGCCGGGAGACGCTGGGCGCGATCGCGGAGCGCGCTCGCGCCGGTGAGCACGCCGGCGCCTCGGTGGTCAGCATCTACTCACCCAAGGGCGGCTCCGGGAAGAGCACGGTCGCCGTCAACCTGGCGGCCGAACTCGCCAAGCGGCACCACGACGACGTCCTTCTCTTCGACCTCTCGCTTCCCTACAACCACGCCGCGCTGCTCGCCAATACCACGCCCAGCTCCTGCCTGGCCCGGATGAGCGAGGCCGGCGAGGATGCCTTCCCGCTCCTGCTTCGCGGCGCGATAGCCCGCCACCCGGCCGGGTTCATGGTGCTGTCCACCGCGCTTCGCGCCGAGGAGGCGGACCTGATCACGCCCGAGCTGGTGATTCGCGCCGTACGGGTGCTCGGGGCGATGTTCACCACCATCGTCTTCGACCTCGGGGTGGCGCTGACCGACGCGGCGCTGACCGCGCTCGAGCTCTCACATCACGTCGGGGTCGTGACCGGTCCCGAGCTGGCCAGCCTCAAGGACGGGCGGCAGTTCCTCGGCATCCTCAACGGCGTGCTCCGGCTGCCCGCGGGACGCATGCACGTGGTCGTCAACCACCGGGCCGGCAAGTCGACGCTGCCGGCGGAGGACATCGAGGCCCTGCTCGGGCACCCGGTGGCAGTTGTGCTGCCCTTCGACGGCGACCGCCCCGAGCGGGCGGCGCTGGCCGGCAAGATCCTCGCCGTGGACGATCCGCGCGATCCGTTCGCTCAGGGCTGCGCCCTGCTGGCGCGGCGGTTGGAGCGCGAGGTGGTATCGGCGGCGGTCGTCGAGAGCGCTTCGCCGCTGCCGTTCGCGCTCACGCAGAGGCTGGTGGTCGAGTAGCCGGCTAATCGGTCAGGTGGCGGGCAGAGGCGCTCTGCAGTGCCAGGGCCAGGGCCCCCAGCAGCTCCGCCTGCTCCCCGAACTGAGCCGGCACCACCTCCACGGTCTCGGCTGCGGCCTGCACCGTGTGCAGGCGAACCGAGTCGCCCAGCGGCTTCAGGAGCAGGTCGCCGGCCCGGCTCATCAGCCCGCCCACGATCACTCGCTCGGGGTTGATGAGGTTGCATAGGCCCGCGACCGCGAGGCCGATCTCGCGGCCGGCGTCCTGGATCGCGCGCCGGCACTTGGGATTCCCGGCCATCGCCCGTTCCACCACCTCGTCGAGGGTGGGCGCGTCGCCGGCGCCTTCCGACACCAGGCGGATGATGGCCGGGCCGGAGGCCAGCGTCTCCAGGCAGCCGCGGTTGCCGCAGTAACAGAGGCCGCCCCCCTCGTCGAGGATGGTGTGGCCGATCTCGCCCGCGGTGCCGGTGGCTCCGCGCAGCAGCCGCCCCTCGATCACTAGCCCCGCCCCGATGCCGGTCGCGGCCTTGATATAGGCGAAGTTGTTGCAGCCCCGGCCCGCCCCCCAGGCCATCTCGCCGAGGGCGCCCAGGTTGGCGTCGTTCTCGATCTCGACTGGAAGGCCGAGACGCGCCTCCATCTCGGCGGCGATCTGGAGGCCGACCCAGCCCGGCAGGATGGTGGCCGAGCCCGCCGTCCCGTGGAGGCGGTCGACGGGCCCGGGGATGCCGATCCCAACCCCGACCACCGCGCTCAGCTCGACTCCGGCCTCGGCCAGCACCTGCTCCACCATGCGGGCCGCGGCGTCGAGCGCCTCGAGCGCGCGGCGGTTCACGTCGAGCTCGGTCCGCCGCTCGGCCAGAAAGTTGGAGTCAAGGTCGGCCACGGCGACCTGGACGTGGGTGTGGCCGAAGTCGACCCCGATCAGCGTCCGCCGGACGCCGGTCAGCGCCAGCCGGATCGCCGGTCGCCCACCGCGGGCGTCGGGGCGGGCGGGGGCGGCCTCCTCGAGCAGCCCCATTCCCTTCAGCTCGCCAACCAGGGTATGGACAGTCGTGCGGGACAGGCCGGTGATCCGAGCCAGCTCGCTGGGCGTCAGCAGGCCGCGCTCGCGGAGCGCGCCGATGATCCGCTCGCGATTGCTTTGACGCAGCCAGGCCAGGCTCCCCTTCCCAGCCTTAGCCCCGAGCCTTGGCACAGCAACGATGATCGCCCCATTCTGAAGTTTGTCAAGGCTTCGAACGAATCGTTGACATACATCGACCGGGCTGTTGACAAACCTGCGGACGTGCGCAATAGTCTCGGGATTGCCGAGAGCCGGCCGCGCCCCGCATGGTCGCGGCCG
>DASUWN010000108.1:0-16176 GCA_036378395.1 Candidatus Dormiibacterota bacterium
CGCTGGGTCGAGGACCGTCGCGAAAACCTGATCGCCGCCAGCCACGCGCACGACACTCAGGTCCTCCTCCGAGTCGGCGTCGACCGCGACGGCGTCATCACCGCGGTGGAAGCCGACGTTCGCGCCGACGTGGGCGCCTACTCGATCCATCCCTTCTCGGCTTCGCTGGAGCCGATGACATGCGCCAGCACGTTGTTCGGCCCCTACGCGGTGCCGGCGCTGAGCTACCGGGCGCGGGGTGTCGCCTCTCACAAATGTCCGATCGGCGCCCATCGCGGTGTCGGCATGGACGCCGCGGTCTACGCCAGCGAGCGGATGCTCGACGAGATCGCCGCCGAGCTCGGTATCGATCCTCTTGAGCTGCGGCAGCGCAACGTTCACCGGAACCTACCGGTGACCACCGTCACCAATCGTGCGCTCGACTCCGGCGACTACCCGCGCCTGCTTGAGGAGCTTGCGGATCGCGCCGGCTATCCAGAGCTTCGCCGCCAGCAGCAGGCTGCGCGCCAGGCCGGGGAGCTGATCGGCATCGGCATCGCGCTCTTCAACGAGCACAGCGGCACCGGCTCCGCCGACTACCGACGGCGCGGGATCACCGCCGTGCCCGGTCTCGACGCGGCTCGGGTCCGCGTCGACGACAGCGGCCGGCTGGTCATCCACACCAGCGCCGCCGAGGCGGGCCAGGGGCACCCCGAGACCTACCGGCAGCTCGCCGTCCGGGAGCTGGGCGTTCGCGCCGAGGACGTCGACGTGGTCGAGGGCGACACCGACCTCGCGCCCTTCGGCAGCGGAACCTTCGCCAGCCGGGGTGCGGTCGGCGTCGTCGAAGCGGTCGTCCAGTGCCTCCGTGAGGTGGCCGCCCAGGATCTCGCGCCCGGGACCGATGTTGTCCGGACGGTCGACCCGACCCAGGTTTACCCATCCGGAGCGCACCTGGCGACGGTTGCGGTTGACCCGCTTTCGCTTCGCCCGCGAGTGACCGGGTATTGGGCTGTTGACGACGTAGGGAACGTACTTTTGCCCGCAACGTATGTAGCCCAGGTGATTGGTGGGGTGGCGATGGGACTTGGGGACGTTCTGCTCGAGGAACACGTCTACGACGCCGACCGCCAGATCCTCACCTCGACCCTCCTGGACTACCTGGTCCCGCTGGCGGGCGACGTGCCGCCGATCGACGTCCACCACCTCGACTCGCCGAGTCCGCACACGTCGCTTGGGAGCAAGGGGGTCGGGGAGGCGGGCACGATCGGGGCCTATGGCGCGATCGCCAACGCGGTTGCGGACGCGGTGCGTCCGCTTCACCTCGAGGTCACCTCGCTTCCCTATTCGCCGGGACGGCTTTTCGAGGCCCGGCAGCAGGCGCAGGCAGCAGCCGAGCCAGCGGGCCACGCGTCCGACCAGGGCGATGACAAAGGACACGCCGCAGATCCTGGCTGACCGCGGCCAGAGCTCAAACGGTGCCGGTTAAGAGCCAGCAGGCAAAAAAAGTGGCGCCGGCCCGGGGGTAGCGGGGACGGCGCCGTGGTTAAGGAGCCTGGCCGGGCGCACATCCGACCCTCTCCAACCTCTATAACGAGCGAACCACCGGTAAAGATTCACGGCCGGGGTTGTAAATCTTCCAGAAGCCGCCCAGAGTAGCCGCGATGCCCAAGACGACCACCACCTTCGTATGCCGCGAGTGCGGCGGCGAGTCGCTGCGTTGGGCCGGTCAATGTCCCCACTGCCGGGCGTGGAACACGCTCGAAGAGTTCACCGTGCGGGCGGCTCCCCGGAGCGCCGGCGCCAGGCCCACGACCGGCCTCAAGCCGCTCGGGGCCACGGCGCGTGCGGTGCCGGTAACCGAGCTCACCGCCGGCGAGAACGGCCGGCTGCGGCTCGAATGGGACGAGCTGAACCGCGTCCTCGGAGGCGGCCTGGTCCCGGGCAGCGTGACCCTGATCGCGGGCGAGCCGGGGGTGGGGAAGTCGACCCTGCTGATGCACCTGGCCGACCAACTGGCGCGCAAAGGGCATCCGGTCGTCTACGCCACGGGCGAGGAGTCGGCCGATCAGGTGCGGCTCAGGGCGGGTCGCCTGGGCGCGCTCAGCGAGCGCCTGCTGATCCTGGCCGAGAACGACCTCGAGGCCATAGAAGCGGCGATCGCCGGCGTCGACCCGCCCCCAAGGGCGCTGATCGTCGACTCCATCCAGACCATCTACGATCCGGGCGTCGACTCCTCAGCGGGTTCGGTCACCCAGGTCCGCGCGTGCGCCGCGCAGCTGATCGCCCGCGCCAAGGCGGTTGGGCTGCCGACCATACTGGTGGGCCACGTGACCAAGGAGGGAGCGATCGCCGGACCGCGCGTGCTCGAGCACATGGTCGACACCGTGCTCTATCTGGAGGGCGAGCGCCGACTCGACCTGCGCATCCTTCGGGCCAACAAGAACCGCTTCGGGTCGACCGACGAGATCGGCGTCTTCCAGATGGCGGCCGAGGGCATGGCCGAGGTCGCCGACCCCAGCGGCCTCCTGCTGGAGCAGGCGGCCACCGAGGTGGCGGGCACAGTGGTGGTCCCGATCATCGAGGGCACTCGTCCGCTCCTGATTGAAATGCAGACGCTGATCGGAGAGGCCGTCGTCACGATGCCTCGCCGCTCAGCGAACGGCGTCGACCCCAACCGGCTCAACATGCTGCTGGCCGTGCTCGCCCAGCGCGGCGGCGTCAGCATCGGCGCCCGTGACGTATATGCCAACGTGGCGGGCGGGATCCGGATCACGGAGACCGCCGCCGATCTCGGACTCGCCCTCAGCCTGGCGAGCAACCATCTCACGAAGCCAATGGCGGACGGCTGCGTGGTGATCGGGGAGCTCGGGCTGACGGGGGAGGTGCGCCGCGTCGCCCACCTCGATCGCCGCCTCGCTGAGGCGGCCCGCCGTGGGTTTACGCGCGCCATCATTCCGCGTCTTGGCCGCTCGGCCTCGGTGCGGCCAGCGGGGCTCGAGCTGCTCGAGGTCCGCGACCTGGCGGATGCTTTGAACACCGCCTTTCCTAGACATATCCGGTCCGCCACATCGCTTGGAGCGCCGGCCGGTTGAGGTCTCGCGGGGCGCCTCCAGCAAGGAGGTAACGAACGTGCTAGCCGAGCGCTGGACCCGACGAATCGGATTGGTGCTCGGAGTGATTGGCGGATTCATCCTGGGCTACGCCATGGTCCGGAGCAGCGATGCCCGGCCCCCGGCGAGCAGCGCCCTCATCACTCTGACCACCCTCGAAGGCCTGATCTTCGCTTACCTGGGAACCCCCTACCTGCTCGGCGGCTGGCGGCAGGCGAACCGCCGGCTGACGCTGACGCCGTTGCCGGACCTGGTCGCCGCGCTTTTCGGAATGATCGTGGGCCTCGTCCTGGCCGTCCTCATCGGTTACTTCGTGCGCGACTTTCCTTACGGCGTCGGCCTGAGCGCGGTCCTGGCCGCCCTGCTGGCGGTAACCGGAGCCCGACTCGGCCTCACCCGCCGGCAGGAATTGCTGGCGCTGGCCCTCGGCGGCCGCGGCGAGGAGACCGAGAGCCGCATCGCCGGCGTGCTTCTCGACACCTCGGTGATCATCGATGGCCGGATCCTCGACCTGGTCCGGACCGGCTTCATCGACGCTCCCCTCTACGTGCCCCGCTCCGTGGTCAAGGAGCTGCAGTTCGTCGCCGACTCGGCCGACCCCATCCGCCGCAACCGCGGCCGGCGCGGCCTGGAGGTGCTGACCGAGCTCAAGGACGAGCCCAAGGCCGCGCTCCGCTTCCACGACGACGACACCTCGGGCAGCCTCGACATCGACGCGCGGCTGGTGCGGCTGGCCCAGCAGACCGGGTGGGCGGTGATGACCAACGACTTCAACCTCAACCGCGTGGCCCGGCTCGAGGGCGTCAACGTCCTCAACCTCAACGAGCTCGCCAACGCCCTCAAGCCGATCGCGATCCCGGGCGAGGACCTGACGGTCAACGTGGTCAAGGAGGGCAAGGAACCCGGCCAGGGGGTGGCCTACCTGGACGACGGTACGATGGTCGTCATCGAGAACGGCCGCCGCCACCTCAACGGCAGCATCCTGGTCACCGTGACCTCGATCCTCCAGACCGCCGCCGGCCGGATGATCTTCGCAGCCCCCTCCGGCCAGGATGGCCAGGCGGGCGCCCGCCGGCGGCAGCGAGCAGCTCAGTGATTCCCCGCCGGGTCGGCGCCATCCTTGCCGCCGCCGGAGCGGGGAGGCGGCTCGGCCGGGGCAGCAAGGCGCTGGTCGAGCTAAACGGCCGCACCACTCTGAGCCGCGTCCTGGTCCTTTTCCTGGAGGCGGAAGACATCGACCAGGTGGTGGTCGCGGCGCCGCCGGCCCGGCTCGAACGCGTCGAGGCCGAGGTCGCCCACCTGGCGCCGGGCAAGCCGGTCCACGTCTGCGGTGGCGGCGAAACGCGCCAGCAGTCGGTGCGTGCGGCGCTGGCCCACCTCGAGGACTGCAGCCACGTGGTGGTTCACGACGCCGCCCGGCCGATGGCCTCGCACGCCCTCCTGCGTCGCGTCCTGGAGTCTGCCTACGAGTCGGGCGCCGCGATTCCGGCGCTGCCACCGCGGGACGCGGTCAAGCGGGTCGAGGGCGGACGGGTGCTGGAGAGCCTGGACCGGTCGCGGATCGTCCTCGCGCAGACGCCTCAGGCCTTCGCTTACCCGCTCCTGCTCAAGGCGCACTTCGAGGCGGCCGATGCCGGGCTGGTCGGCGATGACGACTCCCAGCTGGTCGCGGCCACCGGTCACGCGGTGACGGTGGTCGAAGGCGAGCCCACCAACATCAAGCTCACCACCGCCGAGGACCTCGAGGTCCTGGAGGCGCTGATCCGGGAGCACGAGGCCGCCGGGAGCGCCAGCTAACCCGATGCGGATCGGCATTGGGTACGACGTCCACCGTTTGGTGGCCGGCCGCAAGCTGGTGCTGGGCGGGCTCGAGGTCGCCTCTCCGCGCGGGCTGGAGGGACACTCCGATGCCGACGTGCTCACCCACGCCGTGATCGACGCCCTGCTCGGAGCCGGCGCGCTGGGCACCATCGGCGAGCACTTTCCGGACACCGAGGAGCGCTACCGCGGCGTGTCGAGCCTGCAGCTGCTGGAGCGAACCGTCGCGCTGCTGGCAAGCGCCGGCTACCGCACGGTCAACGTCGACTCCGTTCTGATCGCCCAGGAGCCGCGCCTGCAGCCGCATCTGCGGCCGATGGCCGAGCGGCTGGCGGTGGTTCTGCGGCTGGCGCCGGAGGCGGTCGCTGTCAAGGCGACCAGCCCCGAAGCGGTGGGCGCGCTCGGCCGTGCCGAGGGGATCGCGGCTCAGGCAGTCGTTCTGGTCGAAGAGGACGCCGCCGGCCAGTGAGCGTTCGCTTTAGCAACACGCTGAGCAACCGAAAGGAAGAGTTCGTGGCCCTCGAGCCGCCCAAGGTGCGCCTGTACACCTGCGGGCCGACGGTGTGGAACTACGCCCACGTCGGCAACCTCCGCGGCAACCTCTTTTACGACCTCCTCAAGCGCCACCTCGAGTTCTCGGGATACGAGGTCATGCACGTCATGAACATCACCGACATCGACGACCGGATCCTGCACGAGGCGTACCACGCGGAGCAGACCATCCAGGAGTACACGCGCGGCTATGAGCGCGCCTTCTTCGAGGACGTGAAGACGCTGCGCTTTCGTCCCGCGACGGTGTATCCGCGGGCGACCGAGCACGTCGGCGACATCGTCAGGCTGATCCAGGGCCTGATCGCCAGCGGCCACGCCTACGAGGTCGATGGCGACGTGTACTACCGCGTCGACTCCTTTCCCACCTACGGCCGCCTGGCCCACCTCGACCGCGCCGGCCTGAAGCCTGGGGCTCGGGTGGCGACCGACAAGTATGAGAAGGAGTCGGCCACCGACTTCGCGCTCTGGAAGCGGGCCGCGCCCGGCGACGCCGCCCTCGGCGCCGCCTGGGATTCTCCCTTCGGCACCGGGCGCCCGGGCTGGCACATCGAGTGCTCGGCGATGTCGATGCGCTACCTGGGCGAGACGCTCGACGTCCACGCCGGCGGGGTCGACCTGATGTTCCCGCACCACGAGAACGAGATCGCGCAGTCGGAGGGATTCACCGGCAAGCCGTTCTCGCGCTTCTGGCTGCACAACGATCACCTTTCCGACGCCACCGGCGAGAAGATGTCGAAGAGCCTGGGCAACATCTCGACCCTGCGCGACCTGCTCGCGGAGGGTTTCGACCCGCTCTCCATCCGCTTCTTCCTGATCGCGGGAGCGCACTACCGAACGCGGCTCCGCCTCGACGCCGAGGCCCTGCACGCGGCGGGCGAACAGGTGCGCCGTCTGCAGGACTTCAATGACCGGGTGCGGCGCACCGTTCCCAGCCCGGGCGCCGACGACGCGGCTTTCGTCGAGCAGGTCGAAGCCGCCCGCCGCGCCTATCGGGAAGCGCTCGACGACGACCTCAACCTGCCCCAAGGCCTCGGCATCCTGTTCGACGTCGTGCGCGACGCCAATGCTCAACTCGACCGCGGTGCGGTGGGGCCGGCCGGCATCGCCGCCCTCAAAGCCCTCCTGAACGACGCCGACGCGCACCTCGATGTGCTGACACCTACCGACGCGGTCCTCGACGCCGAAGTCGAGGAGCAGATTGCCGCTCGCGAGTCGGCCCGGCGCGGCCGGGACTTCGCCACCGCCGATCGCATTCGCGACGAGCTGCGCAAGCGCGGCATCCAGCTCGAGGACACCGCCCAGGGAGTGCGTTGGCGCCGCATCCGCGCTTAGCCCGCCGGGCGCCGCGGGAGGACCTCGTCTATGGTCGCAACCCGGTTCTGGAGGCTGCCCGCGCCGGCCGCGTGCGGCGCGTCCTGGTGGCCGCCAACCTGGAACCCGATCCCCGGCTCGACGAGATCCGGCGCCTGGCCGGCGGCCGCGTCGAGGAGGCCGCACCGGCGGTGCTCGAGCGCGCCGCTCCCGGCGCCGCCCACCAGGGCGTGGTCGCTGAGCTGGCGCCCCGCCACTACCCGACGCTGCGCGAGGTGATGGCCGGTTCGCCGACCCTGCTGGTCGCACTCGACTCGGTCCTCGATCCGCAGAACTTCGGCGCCATCCTGCGCAGCGCCGAGGCCGCCGGTGCCGACGCGGTGGTGGTGCCCGAGCGCCGGTCGGCGCCGCTCAGCGGGGCGGCGGTCAAAGCCAGCGCCGGCGCCAGCGAGCACCTGACGATCGCGCGCGTCGCCGGGCTCCCGAGCGCGATCAGCGACCTCCGCCGGGCCGGGCTCTGGTGCGTCGCCCTCGATCCTCGCGGCGAGCTGCCGGCGTGGGAGTTCGACTTCACCCAGCCCGTCTGCCTTGTGGTCGGCGGCGAGGGCTCCGGAGTTCATCGCCTGGTCAAGGAACGCTGCGACGCTCGCCTCCGGCTGCCCATGCGCGGCCGCATCGCCAGCCTCAATGCATCCGCCGCCGCGGCGGCAGTCCTCTACGAGGTGTCGCGCCAGCGAGCGCTGGCCCGGCGAGCGCCCGAGGAGGGCGCCCGGCCGGGCGACCGGTAAACTCGCACAAGATGCGTCGGACACGCATCGTGTGCACGCTCGGGCCATCCAGCACCGAGCCCGCGGTGCTTCGCAAGATGGTGTTAGCGGGCATGGACGTTGCCCGGCTCAACTTTTCCCATGGCGACGCCGCAACCCATCGCCGCACCGTCAAGCTGGTGCGTCAGGTGGCTCGCTCCATGGGCCGGCACATCGCGCTGTTACAGGACCTGCAGGGTCCCAAGATCCGGACCGGACGCCTCTCCGAGCCACTGGTGCGCATGGTCCGCGGCCGGCGTGTGACGCTCACCGCGCGCGACGTCGTCGGCGACGAGACCACGATCCCGGTCAGCCATCCCGAGATCTGCGAAGCGGCGCGCAAGGGCGACCGGGTGCTGCTCTCCGACGGGATGATCGAGCTCCGGGTGGTCGAAAACCTGGGCGAGGCGGCCCTCTGCTCGGTCATCCGCGGGGGTCTGCTCGGTGAGCGCAAGGGCGTCACCATCCCCGGCCGCACGCTCGACCTGCCCGCCCTGACCGACAAGGACATCGCCGACCTCCAGCTCGGCGCCGAGCTTGGTTTCGACTGGGTGGCGCTGTCCTTCGTTCGCACCGCGGAAGACATAAACGCCTGCAAGCGCGAGCTGGAGAAGCTGAGCTGGCGGGTGCCGGTGATCGCGAAGCTTGAAAAGGCGGAGGCGATCCGCAACCTGAAGGCCATCTTGGGGGCCGTCGACGGCGTGATGGTGGCGCGGGGGGACCTCGGCGTCGAGCTGGCACTGGGCGAGGTGCCCGCGGTCCAGAAGGACATCATCGACCGCGCCAACCGGGCGGGCGTCCCGGTCATCACCGCCACCGAGATGCTGGAGTCGATGATCACCAGCAACCGCCCGACCCGCGCCGAAGCCTCCGACGTCGCCAACGCGATCTGGGACGGCACCGACGCCGTCATGCTTTCCGCCGAGACCTCGACCGGCGCCCACCCGGTCGACGCGGTGCGCGCCATGGCGCGCATCTGTGTCGCCGCCGAGAACCACCCCAGCTACGTCCGCGAGCGCCCGGTCTGGCGCGAAGACTCGCTCGCCAGCGCGATCGCGCACGCCGCCGCGCAGGTCGCCGGCGAGGTCGACGCCGACTACATCATCGCCTTCACCGAGTCCGGCGCCACCGCCCTCCGCGCCAGCAAGGCGCACGCCCCCTGCGCCGTCATCACGGCCAGCCCTTACCAGGAGGTGCTCCGCCGCAGCCAGCTCTATTCGGGAGTCATCCCGCTCCACGTCCCGATGGGCAAGGACACCGACGACATGGTGGACAAGGCGATCCGCGCCGGCTGCGAGAGCGGCGTCCTCAAGCGCGGCGACCGCGTGATCCTGATCGCCGGCGTGCCGGTCGGCAAGCCGGGTCAGACCAACATGCTCAAAGTGGAGACGGTCGCATGACCTCAGAGCCCAATCCCGCCGCCATCGATGCCCAGCTGGAAACCATCTCCGTCCTCGGCCACGAGCTGCGGCGGCCGCTGACCGTGATCCGGGGCGCGGCCACGCTGATGCTGGATGACGCCGGCCGGGTGCCAACCGAGTACCTGCTGCCGATGCTCGCGCTGATCGACGCCAACGTCGAGGAGATGTCCGAACTGATCGAGGACGTCCTCCTCATGGTCCATCTCGAGGCTGGCGACCTGCGGCTGATCGAGGAGCCGATCGAGGTGGCCGGCCTGGTCGAAGCGGCGGTCGAGCGCGAGCGCGGCCACACCGGTGAGCACCCGGTGACCATCCTGGGCGCGGCGCCCGGCCTCCAGGTCGAGGGCGACCGCGACCGGGCGGTCCGCGCGCTCCGCGCCCTGCTTCACAACGCCGCCCGCTTCTCGCCGCCCGCCGCGCCGATCGAGGTCACGGTCGCGCCCCAGGACGGGCACGTCCGCTTCGAGGTCGCCGACCAGGGTCCAGGCATCCCCGCCGCCGACCGCGAGCGCGCGTTCCGCCGCTTCCTCCAGCTCGAGCCGGGCCAGTCCGGCCTCGGCCTCGGCCTCTACCTGGTGCGTGGCCTGGCCCGCGCGATGGGTGGCGAGGCGGGGACGGACGATCGCCCCGGCGGCGGTTTTGCGGTCTGGTTTACGCTCAGGCGACGTGGCTGACGAACGCCTGACCGAAGCCGAACAGGCCCCGACCGAACAGCCGCCCGAGACCGAGACCGAGCCCAAGCCGCGGATCGAGCGCGTTCTCGTCGTCTCGGCGCACCCCGACGACCCCGAGTTCGGCTCCGGCGCCACCATCGCCAAGCTGGCCCAGGAGGGCGCCGAGGTCTACTACTGCATCTGCACCGATGGCTCGCAGGGTGGGGAGGATCCCAGCGTCCCCGACCAGGAGCTGACTCGCCGCCGCTACGCCGAGCAGCGCGATGCGGCGGCGGTGCTGGGGGTCAAGGAGGTCTGCTTCCTCGGCTTCCGGGACGGGTCGCTGGCGCCCACGGTCGAGCTCCGGCGGGCGATCACCGCCGAGATCCGCCGCCGCAAGCCGGACCTCGTCATCACCCACAGTCCGAACCGCGCCCTGGCGACGCAGGGCATCGGCGCCTCCCATCCCGATCATCTGGCGGTCGGCGAGGCGACGCTTTCCGCGGTCTACCCCGACGCGCGCAATCCCCGGGCCTACAGCGAGCAGCTGCTGCGCGGCCTGGAGCCGCACAAGGTCCGCGAGGTGTGGGTCAACGCGATCGACGTCTCCGACCACTTCGTCGAGATCAGCGAGCAGCTGTTGGAGACCAAGCTCAAGGCGATCATGTGCCACCGCAGCCAGTTCGAGAAGCCGGACGTGGATCCTGATGCGCCCGCAAAGTGGATCCGCGAGCGGATGAAGCGGATTGGAGAAAAGGCCGGCTACGAGTACGCCGAGGGCTTCAAGCGGCTCGAGACCGCATAAGCCCCAGGCGCCGGCGCAGCCTCAGCGCTCAGCGCAGGCGCGCCTCCTCCAGCTCCGGCACCCGCGTCGGATGCAGCCCTGCCCGCTCCGCGATCCGCGCAAACACCACGGCGTCGCGCACGGCGCACCCGCGCGGATCGTTGTTGAAGAACGTGTAGACGTCCGCCGTCGCCGGCCAAAGCTCCGCGATCCGCTCCGCCCACGTGGTGAGCGCCCGCTCGCCGTAGCAGGGATGCGGCGAGGCCCGGCCCTCGTGGAAGCGGACGAATCCCCAATCCGCGGTTCGCCACATTGGCTGCCGGCGGCGCGGTGAGTCGGCCAGCACCAGCGCCGCCTCGAATCGCTCCAGCATCGCGCGCACATCGTCGCGATACCAGGAGTCGTCGCGAAACTCGACGGCCACCCGCACCCCGCGCGGAAAGCACGTCAAGGTCGCCTCCAGGCGCTGCGGCTGGGCCTCGAAGCGAGGCGGCAGCTGAACCAGCACCGGCCCCAGCTTGGGTCGCAGCCGCAGCGCGCGCTCCATGAAGCGCTGCACCGGCTCTTCCGGATCCAGCAGTCGCTTGAGATGCGTGAGGTAGCGGCTCATCTTGACCGCGACCACGAAGTCGGACGGCGTCTCCGCGCGCCACTTCTCGAAGGTCGGCGCCTTGGGCAGGTGATAGAAGGTGTTGTTGACCTCGACCACGCGAAAGCGGCTCGCGTAGAAGTCGAGCCACTCTCGCTGAGCGAGCTCCGCCGGATAGAAGTTGCCGTCCCAGTGCCGGTACTGCCAGCCCGAGGTCCCGACCCAGAGCATTCCCTGACCCGACGCTACGACGCGGTCCAGGCCTCCCGGACGGAGTCCCAGATCGCTTCGGCCCAGGCCGCGTCGCGCGCATCACCGACGGCCGCCGCCGCCGCCGGCAGCTCCACCCAGGCCAGCGCCCGCGCCGAGGCTTCGGTGCGCGCGATCGTGTTGAAGTGCTCGATCGCGCGCCGCTCCATGTCCGCCGTCCCCTCAAGCGGCTGCGGGATCGAGATCGCGACCGCGCGCCCCGGCGCCAGCCCACGCGCAACGACCGAGTCGTAGATCCACTCCAGCCCGGCCTGGTACTCGGCCCGCGAACGTCCCTGCTCGACGTCGGCCGCTCCGATCGAAACCGTCACGAAATCGGGCGCCAGGCTGTCGAGCTTGGCCAGCTCGGTCCGGATCAGCTCCTCCGTGGAGGAGCCCACAGAACCCGCGATCTCCAGCGACACCAGCCGCCCCGTCGCCTTGGCCAGCCGCCGCGCCAGCAGCGAAGGCCAGGCCTTGCGCCGCGACGACGCCCCGCTCGAAGAGTCACCCAGGGCCAGGTACTTCAGCGGTGGCTCGGCCACGCCCCAACCTACCTTTCCACGTCTGCCAGCGAGGCCCAGACGTCGAGCTTGGTGCGCACGCGCCGGATCACCTCGTCGGTGAAGTCGGTGGTCGTCGCGTGACCGCCCAGGTCGGCGGTCTTGATCCCGTCCGAGACGGTCTCCAGCGTCGCCTCATAGAGCGCGCGCGATGCGGTGGCCGCTGGCCGGCCCTGGACGTAGCCGAGCAGCGAGGCGATGGCCAGGATCATCGCCATCGGGTTGGCGACGTTCTTCCCCTGGAGCGTGGGCGCCGTGCCGTGCGGCGCCTCGGTCATGGCCACCGCCACCTGGTTCGACTCGTCGAAGGCGAGCAGCGTCGACTCGGCGCCGGCGATCGAGCCGAACATCTGCATCACCAGGTCGGAGAGCAGGTCACCGTCCCGATTTAGGGCCGGGATCACCAGCGAGTCACCCGAGGTGGTCAGCAGCAGGGCGTAGGTGGCGTCGATCAGCTGCGGTTCGTAGGCCACGTCGGGGTTGCGCTCGGCGGCGGCGTCCAGCTCCTCCTTGAACATCCCCTCGTAGACCGGGCTGACCGTGAACTTGGGGCCGCCGAAGACCTTGGCCCCGATCCGGCGGGCATGGCGGAAGGAGTATTCGGCGACGATCTGGCAGGTCCGCCGGCTGATCTTCTCGGTCCGCAAGGCCCACTCCTCGAGCTCGTGGCCCTCGCGCCACTCCTTGGCGCCGTAAGCGTCATCGACCGCCATCCGGACCACGCTGATCGGCGCGTAGACGCTGGCCACCGGGCGCACGCCTGGGATACGGCGGCCGGTGCGGACGATCACCCGCCCGTCCACCGCCTTGCGCAGGATGGCGTTGGGGCTGCCCACGTCGGCGATCCCTTCGGGGGTGATGGTGGCGGCCTTGAGCCCGAATCCGCACTCCCGCATCGCCTCGGCGGCGTCGGTGACGACCTGGTTGCGGGTCGCCCGCCGGTTCGCCAGCGAGAGGTCGAAGTCCCGCAGCTCCAGCGAGAGGCCGACCACGTCCGGGTCCAGCAGACGGAGCGCTTCCTGGAGCAGCTCCTCGCCGGTCTGGTCGCCGTGCAGGACGGCGATGGCGGTACCCTTGGGCGTCACGATCGAGAAGGTTACCGAGCGGCTGGGAACCGGCAGGGTCGTGATAGACTTGACACCGGCCTAGGAATCCTAGGCTTTATTTTTTGGGCTCCTCTTCGAGGACTCCCCGCCCCCAGCGAGCAGACTCAGTATGGAAACGATCATCACGCTGCAGTGCAACGACTGCAAACGGCGCAACTACACCACGGTGAAGAACAAGAAGAACGACCCCGACCGGCTCGAGCTTCAGAAGTACTGCCGCTGGTGCCGCAAGCACACCGCCCACCGGGAGACCAAGTAGGAGCCCATTCGACCCATGGCAGTCCGCGCCCGCCAGCGCACCGAGGGACCTTCCGAGTTCCCGATCACCCGCTTCGCCCGCGAGGTCTACGACGAGCTGCGCAAGGTCGTCTGGCCGACCCCGCCCGAGCTCTACCGCTACACGGTGGTGGTGGTGGTCACGGTGATCATCCTGGCCACCTTCGTGGGAGGGGTGGACTTCGGGGTCAGCCAGCTGGTCAAGCGCTACGTGTACAGCGCGGTCACCAAGGGCACATAAAGAGATAGGTATGGCAATCGAAAGAACACCGGCCACCGCCACCGCCGAGGCCGAAGACGCCCAGTGGTACGTGGTGCACGCCTACAGCGGGCACGAGGAGAAGGTCAAGAAGAACCTCGAGAAGCGGATCGAGTCGATGGACATGCACGACCGGATCCTCGAGGTCCTCGTCCCCATGGAGGACGAGATCGAGATCAAGGACGGCAAGCGGCGTCACGTCCAGAAGCGGATCTTCCCGGGCTACATCCTGGTCCGGATGAAGATGTCGGACGAGTCCTGGTACGTGGTCCGGAACACGCCCGGCGTGACCAGCTTCGTGGGCTCGGGGAACAAGCCGGTGCCCCTTCAGGAGAAGGAGGTGCGGGCGATCCTCAAGCAGATGAAGCAGGAGGCGCCCAAGATCCGGGTGGAGTACCAGGTGGGCGAGGCCGTGCGTGTCGTCGACGGTCCCTTCACCGACTTCATGGGCAAGGTCGACGAGATCAATCCCGAGAAGGGCAAGCTCAAGGTGTTGGTCAACATGTTCGGCCGCGAGACACCGGTCGAGCTCGACCTGCTCCAGGTGGAAAAGGTGCACTAGCTAGATGGGCAAGAAGAAGGTTCGCGCGATCCTGAAGATCGAGCTGCAGGCCGGCAAGGCCACGCCGGCGCCGCCCGTGGGCACCGCCCTGGGCCCGCACGGCATCAACATCATGGAGTTCTGCAAGGCCTACAACGAGCGGACCGCGCAGCAGCAGGGTGAGGTGGTCCCGGCCGAGATCACGATCTTCGAGGACCGCAGCTTCACGTTCGTCCTCAAAACGCCGCCGGCGGTCAACCTGCTCAAGCGCGCGGCGGGGATCGAGAAAGGCTCCGACAAGCCGAACCGGGACAAGGTCGGCAAGGTCAGCCGCCAGCAGCTGCGCACGATCGCCGAGGCCAAGGCCAAGGACCTCAACGCCTACGACGTCGAGAAGGCGATGAAGATGATCGAGGGCACGGCCCGTTCGATGGGACTCGAGGTCGTTGGGTAAGCACGGCAAGCGCTATCAAGAGGCGCTCAAGAAGGTTGAGGAGGCCCTGGCCGCCTCCGACAACGGCGGCCTGGAGCCGATGAAGGCGGTCGAGGTGGTCAAGGACACCGCCCAGGCCAAGTTCGATCCGACCATAGAGGTCCACGTCCGGCTGGGGATCGACACCCGCCACGCCGACCAGCAGCTGCGCGGCACCGTGGTGCTGCCCAACGGCACCGGCAAGCAGGTTCGCGTGCTGGTCTTCTGCGGCGCCGACAAGGCCAAGGAAGCCCAGGAGGGAGGCGCCGACTACGTCGGTGGCGACGACCTGGTGCAGAAGATCCAGGGCGGCTGGACCGACTTCGACGTCGCCATCGCCACGCCCGACATCATGGCCAAGGTCGGACCGCTGGGCCGGATCCTCGGTCCTCGCGGCCTGATGCCGAACCCCAAGACGGGAACCGTCACCTTCGACATCGGGCGCGCGGTTCGCGAAGCCAAGGGTGGCCGGGTCGAGTTCCGCGCCGACCGCGGCGGCATCGTGCACGTGGCGATCGGCAAGGCCTCCTTCGCCAGCGACCAGCTCTATGGCAACCTGGCCGCGCTGATCGAGGCGCTGGCGCGCAACAAGCCGTCGGCCGCCAAGGGCCAGTACTTCCGCTCGGTCAACCTGGCCTCGACCATGGGACCGGCGGTGCCGGTGGACGTCAAGGAGGCGGCCAAGCTCACGACCGCCTAGCGCGGTCCGAGCTTTTGCGCTAAGTGGCGGCGGGGATCCACCCCGGCGCCGAGACCGGATCCGGAGCGGGAGCCAAGCGCACGTTGCCGCTGCCGCTGTCGGCGCACCACCGCCGCCACTCCTCTGGCGGTAGCTCGCCTCCCGCCAGCCGGAAGACGGCGCTGAACGGCTCCAGCGAGGGAGCCCCCGGCCGGCTCAGCGTGGCGTTCCCCTCCATCGGCATCGAAAACTGCCAGCCGGTGTCGACCAGCGCCACCGTCAAACAGCAGGCGAGAGTCTTCCTGGCGATGTCGGTCGCCTCCTCCGGCGACGGCGGCGGCCCGCCGGCCCGGTGCCGGATCGCCTGGCCAATGGTCACCGACCGGGCGAGCACATCCGGGAGCTCGAGCAGCGTCGCGCCCCGAAACAGGTCGCCGTAGCGGAGCACGTTGGCCCGATAGCCGGGAAGGTACTGGCGGACAGCGAGCTCGTTCCACATCACGGGCTCGGTGTGGATCACGCCGGAGCCCACAAAGTGCGCGAGGAGGTCGAGCTCAAGCTGCGGTAGGTCGTCGAGCAGCGAGCTGGCGGGTGGGTCGCCGGCGAGCGGAGGGTGTTCGGGCGCGGCCTGGAGCGCGGCCAGCCGTTCGCCGAGTGGGGGATGGCTGTCGTACGGATCGCGCTGAGGCGCGGTCATCGCGGTGTGGAGCACCTGGCCGACCGCGGTCACGATCCGGGGGACGCCGGTGAAGCGGGCGAAACCCTCGAGCAGCGGCGGCCGGAAGCCGCCCCTGAGCGCCGGCACCATCTCCTGTTTCCAGAACTCACCGAACACGAACCCGCCGGCTTCGACGCCGGTGAGCGCCTGAATCGCCGGCCGCCGTCCGACGGCCCGCGCGGCGAGGGCGTCGGCGACCAGCTCCTGGCGCCGGGCGATCGCCTGGGTCAGGCGCAGGAAGACCACGCCATAGCCAACGAACGGCCAGCGGAGCAGCCAGCTGCGCC
>DASUWN010000109.1:0-2612 GCA_036378395.1 Candidatus Dormiibacterota bacterium
TCATCCCACACGCGGCGTCGCTCCGTCAGGCTTGCGCCCATTGCGGAAGATTCCTCACTGCTGCCTCCCGTAGGAGTCGGGGCCGTGTCTCAGTCCCCGTGTGGCTGGTCGTCCTCTCAGACCAGCTACCCGTCAAAGCCTAGGTAGGCCGTTACCCCACCTACAAGCTGATAGGCCGCGAGCCCACCCCATCGCGCATTGCTGCTTTTCTCACCGGCCATGCGACCGGCGATGACATGCGGTATTAGCACCGGTTTCCCGGTGTTATCCCCCACGATGGGACAGGTTGCTCACGTGTTACTCACCCGTTCGCCGCTAGGAACTCCCCTCCCTTACGGGAGGAAAGCCCTCGCTCGACTTGCATGTGTTAGGCGCGCCGCCAGCGTTAACCCTGAGCCAGGATCAAACTCTCCGTCCAAAGACAAGAGGACCCGAGGGCTAGTAGCCCTGAGTCTTGAAGACTCTCAGAGTCTTTCCCACTCTTCAGTTGTCAAGGTGCCGGCCGCCCCAGCCACCCTCCTCCGTCGAAGCCAAAACCGGCCTCTCGGAGGGCGCATGAAGCCTTCCTGGCTGAGGCGCAACGGCGATTGTATCGCCGTCGAACTACTCTTCGCAAGCCCCGGCGAGACCCTTAACAGGCCGCCCGGGCAGACCGCAGAGTCTACCCCAAAGGGGTGCCCGCCTGTTGTACCCGGCGCCCCGCTACCTTGAAACGCCATGACCCCGGTCGTCGAGGCGGAAGCCCTGACCAAGCGCTTCGGCGAGCTGACCGCCGTGGACGGCATCGACTTTCGGGTAGCGAAGGGCGAGTCCTTCGGCTTCCTCGGCCCCAACGGCGCCGGCAAGACCAGCACCATGCGCATGATCGCCTGCGTCTCGCCACCGACCAGCGGCAGCCTGAAAGTCCTCGACCAGGACCCCGCCAGCCAGGGCCGCCAGATCCGCGCCCGCCTCGGCGTCGTGCCCCAGGCCGACACCCTCGACCTCGAGCTCAGCGTCGAGGAGAACCTGGTCGTCTACGGCCGCTACTACGACCTCTCCTATCGAGAGTCGCGGCGCCGGGCCAAAGAGCTGCTCGAGTTCGTCCAGCTCGCCGACCGCGCCGGCGACCGCGTCGAGCCGCTCAGCGGTGGCATGAAGCGGCGGCTGGTGATCGCGCGCGGGCTGATGAACTCCCCCGAGCTGCTGCTCCTCGACGAGCCCACCACCGGCCTTGATCCCCAGGCCCGGCACCTGGTCTGGGAGCGCCTCTACGGCCTCAAGCAGCAGGGGGTGACGCTGATCCTGACCACCCACTACATGGACGAGGCGGAGCAGCTGTGCGACCGGCTGGTGATCATGGACCACGGCCGGATCGTCGCCGAGGGCACGCCCACCCACCTGATCCAGGAGCACGCCGGCCGCGAGGTGCTCGAATTGCGCCCGCCCAAAGCGGCGGACGAGCTGGACGGCATCGGCGACCGCCTCGAGCGCCTGCCCGACCGCGTCCTGGTCTACACCGGCGACGGCGACGCCGCCCTCGAGCAGGTGCGCCGCAAGGGCATCGAGCCGGAGTCGGCGCTGGTGCGCCGCGCCAGTCTGGAGGACGTCTTCCTCCGGCTGACCGGCCACGAGCTGGTCGAGTGACCGGCGCCCTCCACATCGTGGAAGCCGAATGGGCGGTCTACCGCCGGATCTGGCGCGGCACCCTCGGCTTCAGCTTCCTCGGCCCGCTGTTCTTCCTGGCCAGCATCGGGATCGGGCTCGGGGTGCTGGTCAATCGCAACCAGAGCCTGGGCATGCCCTACCTCGACTTCCTGGCCCCGGCCCTGCTCCCGATCGCTGCCATGCAGACCGCGGTCGGCGAGGCGACCTATCCGGTGATGGCCAAGGTGCGCTGGAACAAGACCTACGAAGCGGCCCTGGCGACCCCGATCAGCACCAACGACATCGTCTTCGGGGAGCTGCTCTGGTACGCCTTTCGCCGGCTGCTCGAGGCCACCGCCTTCGTCCTCGTGATGCTCCTGTTCGGCGTGCCCAAGGGGCCCACCGCCATCGGCGCGATCGGGGCCGGGGTACTCACCGGGCTCGCCTTCGCGATGCCGGTCTACGCCTTCGCCATCACCCGCGAGACCGACGCCGCCTTCTCGATCCTGTTCCGGTTCGTGATCGGTCCCCTCTTCCTTTTCAGCGGGACCTTCTTCCCCCTCGACCGGCTGCCCGCCGCACTACAGGCCGCGGCCTGGATGCTGCCGCTTGCGCACGGCGTCCAGCTCAGTCGCGACCTGACGCTCAACACCCCGCACCCCCAAGACCTGCTCCACACCGTGGTGCTGATCGTGTACATCGCAGCCGGCACCGCGGCCGCCTCGATCACCATCCGCCGGCGAATGAGCCCGTGAGCGTCGCCCTCCCCCGCCGCTTCCGCCTGGTCGAGCGTTCGGTGGTCGCCTACCGGCGCAACTGGTGGATCGTGCTCTCGGGCTTCTTCGAGCCGGTTTTCTTTCTGTTCGGGGTCGGGTATGGCGTGGGCAGCCTGGTCGGCTCGGTCAGCCTGCCCGACGGCCAGCACATCCCCTACCAGGTCTTCGTGGCGCCGGCGCTGATGGCGGTCAGCGCCATGAACGGCGCCA
>DASUWN010000110.1:0-19496 GCA_036378395.1 Candidatus Dormiibacterota bacterium
CCGCCAGCCGGACGGCCGTCCTGACCCTGATCGCCGGATACCCCAGCGGCTCGACCGCCTTCAACTACAACGGCTACTCGGCGGGCGGCCTGGAGCTCACGCTGCCCGCGGGCTGGACGCTCCAGGTGCAGTGCGAGAACCGCTCCACGGTGCCCAACTCCTGCGCCGTGGTCAGCGACCGCCGGGCGACGGCGCCCGTCGACGCCGCCTGGAGCACCCACAACCCGGTACGCGGCCTTCCCGCCGGAGATTCGGAGAGCTTCGCCTTCAGTCCGCCGGCGCCGGCCGACTACCGGATCGCCTCGCTCGTCCCCGGCAGCGAGGCGTCCGGGATGTGGATGCTGGTCCATGCCGTCGCGGCCGGCGAGCCCCGGATCACGGGCACGGCCGCGCCCAACAGCTGCGCGACCTGCTGAGAACTAGGACCGCCGCTTGAAGGGCCGTCCGTCGGCGGCGGGCGCGATCGCGCGGCCCATGGCGCCGGCGACCACGATGATGGTCAGCACGTAGGGCAAGGTCGATGTGAGCGAGCCCGGGATCGGGACTCCGTAGAACTGCAGGCGCGACGCGAAGGCGTCGGCGGCGGCGAACAGCAGCGAGGCCAGGAACGCCCCCAGCGGCGTCCACTTGCCGAAGATCATCGCCGCCAGCGCGATGAACCCCTTCCCCGCGGTCATCCCGGGCAGGAAGAAGCCGATCTGCTGGAGCGAGAAGTAGGCGCCGCCCAAACCGGCCAGCGCGCCCGAGGCGACCACGTTCCCGTAGCGGACGAACCGCACCGAAACGCCGGCCGTCTCCGCGGCCAGGGGGTGCTCGCCGCAGGCGCGCGTGCGCAGGCCCCACACGGTGTTGAAGAGCACGAAGTGGACGACGAGGATCAGGACCAGCGCCGCGTAGGTCACGAACTGGTGCTGGAAGAAGACCGGCCCCAGTACCGGGATCTGCGAGAGGAGCGGGATGTTCCACGTCGGCAGGGTGCCCGGCCCGGCCGCGGTCCCGTTCTGCAGGAACGTCCGGTAGTAAACCCCGGTGATCCCGACCGCAAGGATGTTGATCACCGTCCCACTCACGATCTGGTCGACCTGGAACTCGATCGCGAGCACCGCGTGCAGCGAGGCGATCAGCATCCCCGACACCACCGCCGCCAGCACGCCGATCCAGAGGTTGTGGGTCGCCACCGCGACCACGAAGCCCATGAAGGCGCCGGTCAGCATGATGCCCTCGAGGGCGATGTTGACCACGCCCGAACGCTCGCTCACGACACCGCCGAGGGCCGCCAGCACCAGGGGCGTCGAGGCGAGAACGGTCGCCGAAGCGAGCCCGATCAGGTCGGCCCGATGCAGAAAGGTCTCCATCAGACGCCCTCTTGGGCCGCGAAAGATGCCGGCACCGCCGACCGCTCGCGGATCCGGAACAACCAGCGCACCAGCGCCGGCGCGGCCACGAAGATGATCACGGTCGCCTCGACGACCGAGATCAGGTCCGCCGAGACCTGGGTCTGGAACTGCATGAAGGCGGCGCCGTGGCGGAGCGCGCCGAAGAGCAGCGCCGAGGGCAGCACCGCCCACGGGTTGGACTTGGCGACCAGGGCCACCGCGATCGCGTCCAGGCCGTAGCCGATCGAGAAGCTGGGCGGCATGAAGTGGGCGAGGCCGAGCACCTCGTCGGAGCCGGCCAGCCCGGCCAGCCCGCCCGAGATGCCCATGACCAGGACGATCGTCCAGCCCACCGAGATGCCCGCCGCCCGGGCTGCGACCGGGTTGAGGCCGACCGCGCGCAGCCGGAAGCCGATCACCGTCCGTTCGATCAGGAACCAGATCAGCGGCACCGCCAGCAGGGCCAGCACCAGCCCGAGGTGGAGCCGCGAATCCGGCAGCAGGATCGGGAGCTGCGCGTCGGGGGTGATGAACGGGGTGCGAGGCGCGCTGGCGTGGGGATCGCGCATCGGGCCGCCATTGATGAGGAACTCGGAGAGCCCGTAGGCGATGTGGTTGAGCATGATCGTGGTGATCACCTCATGCGCCCCGAAGCGCGCCTTCAGCACGCCCGGGATCACCCCGTAGGCGCCGCCCACCAGGACGCCCGCGCCCAGCGCGATCGGGATGTGGATCACGGCCGGCAGGCCCTGGATGGAGTAGCCGCAATAGACGCCGGCCAGTGCGCCGACATAGAACTGGCCGTCGGCCCCGATGTTGAAGAGTCCCGCCTTGAAGCCTGTCGCGACGGCCAGCCCGAGGAAGATGTAGGGCACCGCCGCCACCAGCGTCTCGGGGAGCGCGTTGTGGAGGATGAAGGCGCCCTGGAAGAGCGCTGTAAAGGCTTCGATGGGGTCGGCGTTGCTGAGGTAGACGGCGACTCCGGCGACCGCGAAGCCGCAGATGATCGAGAGGGTCGGCACCAGCAGGCCGCGCAGCACGCCGAGGACGGCGGCCACGACGCGATTCACGCCGCGCCCGCCATCAGCAGGCCGACGCGGTCGCGGTCGGCCTCCTCCGAGTCGAGCACGGCCACGATCCGGCCGCGGTAGATCACCGCCACGCGATCGGAGAGCGAGAGCACCTCGTCGAGCTCGCTGGAGACCAGCAGGACGCCCAGCCCGGCGTCCCGGCGCCGGATCAGCTGGCGGTGGATGAACTCGATCGAGCCGACGTCGACGCCTCGGGTCGGCTCGGCGGCGAGCAGCACCGCGGGCTCGGTCGAGAGCTCGCGCCCCACCACCACCTTCTGCTGGTTCCCGCCCGAAAGCGACCCCATCGGTTCGTCGGGGCTCTCGGCCCGTATATCGAACTCCTTGATCACCCGGGCCGCGAAGCGGCGAACCGGGTCCAGCATCCGGATCAGTCCCCGTGCGAAGGGCCGCCGGTCGAAGGTTTCCATGACCACGTTGTCGAAGATCGGCATCTCGAGGATGGCGCCCATCCGATGGCGGTCGGCCGGGATGTGGGAGAGGTGCTCGAGCCGGCGGTGGGTCGAGCTGTGGGTCACGTCCTTGCCCTGCAGCTCGATCCGGCCGGCCACGACCGGCCGCAGCCCGATCACCGCCTCCACCAGCTCCGACTGGCCGTTGCCGCTCACGCCGGCCACGCCGAGGATCTCGCCGGCCCGGACCTCGAGCGAGACGTCCCGGACCGCCGGCTGGCCACGCTCGTCGTTGACCGAGAGTCCATCCAGCCGGAGCACGACGCCGGCGGGGTGCGCGGGCCCTTTCTCGACTCGGAGCAGGACCGGCCGCCCCACCATCTTGCTGGCCAGGTCCGCTGGCGAAGTTTCGCCAGGAACGGTGGTGGCGACCACCTTGCCCCGGCGCATCACGGTGATCTGATCCGCGATCGCCATCACCTCGCCCAGCTTGTGGGTGATGAAGATCACCGCCTTGCCCTCCGCCTTGAGGCCGCGGACGATCTCGAAGAGGCGCTCGATCTCCTGCGGCGTGAGGACCGCGGTCGGCTCGTCCAGGATCAGCAGCCGCGCGCCGCGATAGAGGGCCTTGAGGATCTCGACGCGCTGCTGCAGGCCGACCGAGAGATCGCGCACCAGTGTTCCCGGCGGGACCTCGAGCCCGTAGCGCGCCGACAGCTGGTCGACGTCGCGGCGGGCGGCGGCCGCGTCGAGCACCCCCTGCCG
The DNA here is from genome assembly GCA_036378395.1 of Candidatus Dormiibacterota bacterium. GTDB lineage: Bacteria > Chloroflexota > Dormibacteria > Dormibacterales > Dormibacteraceae > DASUWN01. The sequence goes on from DASUWN010000110.1 coordinate 3,625, forward strand.
CGACTCCTCGTGGCCGAGGACGACGTTTTCGGCCACGGTGAGGACCGGGATCAGCATGAAGTGCTGGTGGACCATCCCGATCCCCCGCCGGATCGCGTCATCCGGTCCCGCGATGCGCACGGGGGAGCCGTCGAGCAGGATCTGGCCGGCGTCCGGCCGCACCAGCCCGTAGAGGACGTTCATCAGCGTCGACTTGCCGGCGCCGTTCTCTCCGAGCAGGGCGTGGACCTGGCCCCATTCGACGGCCAGGTCCACCCCATCGTTGGCCCTGACGGCTCCGAAGGTCTTGACGATCCCTCGGAGCTCTAGGGCACTACCCAAGTCGGTGGTTAAGCGTTGACGCCGGTCTTCAGGCTTCCGCTCGCCAGCTTGCTCTGAATGTCGGTGATCTTGGCCTTGACGTCGGCCGGGATCTTGCTGTCGTAGTCGTGGTAGGGAGCGATGCCGACCCCGCCGTTGCTGGCGTCAAACGTCAGCAGGTTGTTGGCCGGCCACTGGCTCTTGACCATGTCCGTGATCGCCGTTTTGACCGCGGTCGCCAGCTTCTTCTCGGCGCTCGTCATCAGGCACTTGTCGGCGTCCGGGTAGCTCAGGTACTGGTCGGTGTCGACCCCGATGCAGGCGATGTTCTTCGAGAGCGCGCCCAGCAGCGCACCGTTGCCGGTGTTGCCGCCGCCGCCAAAGATGATGTCAGCGCCCTGGTTGGCCTCGTCGATCGCGCGCGCCTTGCCCCAGTCGGGGTTGTTGAAGGGCGCGCCGTCCGAGGCGCCCTGGTAGACGGTGAGCACCGTCTTGGCGCTCGGATTGGCGTACTTCACGCCCGCGATGTAGCCCTCTCCGTAGCGCTGGACGGGCGGAATCTTGAGACCCAGGACCTGGCCGACCTGGCCGGTCTTGGTCATGTAGCCGGCCAGCGCGCCGATCAGGAAGCCCGCCTGGTCCTCCTTGAAGACAAGGCCGACCAGGTTGGATGGCGGCTGGTCCTTCTGCGGGTCGTAGGCGTAGTCGACGATGGCGAACTTGGTCTTCGGGTTCTTCTTGGCCTCTTTGAGGGTGTCGTCACCCATCAGGAAGCCGACCGCCACCACCATGTCGTAGCCCTGGTCGACGAAGGTCTGCATGTTGGTCGCGTAGTCGGTGGGCTGGTTGGATTCGATCGCCTTGCCCTGGATGCAGAGGCTCTTGTCGTTCTGAGCGTCGAGCACGCCCTGCCAGGAGGTGGCGTTGAACGACTTGTCAGAGAGCTTGCCGACGTCGGTGACCAAGCCGACCTTGTAGGTCTTGCTGCAGCCGGAACCGCCCGAGGTGCCGCTGGTGCCCCCACCCCCGCCGCAGGCCAGCGCTGCGACCGCGAATGCCGCGATCGCGGCCAGGCTCCTGATCGATCTCATAGAGCTACCCCCTTCGTTGATCAACGTTGCGTTGCGGCGGAAGTCTAGCTTCTACAAGAGATTGGCACCGTGCTCGCGCACCCAATCCAGGATCGCCTCCCGATCCGGCTCCAGCTCGCCCTCCAGCACCATCTCCTCGATCCGCGCCTTGAGCCGGCCGATCTGCGGCCCCGGCTTCACGCCCAGCGCCGACATCAAGTCGCGGCCGCTGACCGGCGCCCGCATGCGGTTGGGGTCCTCCTCGATCACCCCGCGAACCCGCTCCGCCAGCTCTTCCAGCTTCTCCGGCTGGGGGTAGGCGGAGGCGGCGATGTCTGCCCGGGCCAGCTCCAGCAGTGGCCAGATCAGGTCGCCCGCGTCCCGGACCAGCCGGCGGACCGCGGCGTCCTTCCAACTCGAGTCGTAGAAGACGGGCCGCAGGTGCAGTTCGACCAGTCGCGCCACCCGCTCGATCTCCGCATGCGAGAAGCGGAGCCGCTCCAGCGCCGCCGCCGCCATCTCGGCGCCGGCCTTCTCGTGGCCATGGAAGCTCCCATCGGCGGCCGCGGTCCGCGGCTTGCCGACATCGTGGAAGAGGGCCGCCAGCCGGACCGTCAGGCGCGCTGGAGTGCGGGCGACCGCGAGCAGCGTGTGGCCGTAGACGTCGTGCGTGTGCCAGCCGCCCTGCTCGACGCCGCGGCAGGCCTCCAGCTCCGGCAGCACCATCTCCAGGAGCCCGCCCTGCTGCATGAGATCAAGGGCGCGGTCGGGCTGGGGCGAGAGGAGCAGCTTGCGCAGCTCGTCGGCGATCCGCTCCACCGAGAGCACCGGCGGCCGCAGGCGGTCCCGGAGCGTGCGCATGGCGGGCAGCAGGTCGGGGGCGAGCTCGAAGCCGAGCTGCGCCGCCAGGCGGATCGCCCGCAGCATCCGGAGCGGGTCGTCATCGAAGGTGTCGACCGGGTCTCGCGGCGTCCGCAGCAGCCGGGCCTCGAGATCCCGAAGACCCGACCCGAGCGGATCGGAGATCCGTCCGTCGAGGTCCATGAGCAGGGCGTTGACCGTGAAATCGCGCCGGCGCAGATCCTCCTCCAGGGTGGCCGGCCGCACGTCGGGCTTCCTGGAATCGCGCGCGTAGCTCTCGGCTCGCGCCGAAGCGAACTCGACCAGGCGGCCGTCATAGGTGACCTGGGCGGTGCCGAAGCGAGGGAAGAGGACGGGCGCGCGCGCGCCCACGCGCTGGGCGAAGGCCTCGGCCAGCTCGAGGCCGCGGCCGTCCTCGACCACGATGTCGAGGTCGGGGTGGTCGCGGCCGAGCAGCCGGTCGCGGACGTAGCCGCCCACCGCGTGAGCCCTGGCGCCGATCGCCTCGGCGGCCGCCCTGAGCTCGGCGAGTGCCGGGTCGGCTATAGGCTGAGGCGTGCCCACTCGACCGCGCCCACCTGGCCGGCGCGATCGCCGAGCGCCGCTCGCCGGATCTTGGGCCGGCGCTCCGGACGGATGAATGGCGACGAGCGCAGCACCTGCTCCAGGGTCGGCGCCACCAGCTTCCAGGACCTGGTCACGCCGCCCCCGATGACGATGATGTCGGGGTCGATCAGGTTGGTCACGTTGATCAGGGCGAGTCCCATGTAGTACGCGGCGCGGTCGACGATCGCCTTGGCCTCGTGGTCGCCTTCCTCGGCCGCCGCGAAGATCTCGGCCGCCGACTCGCCGGTGTGGGCCTGCATCTGGCGCCCGCCGGTGAAGACCTCGAGGCAGCCGCGCTGGCCGCAGCCGTCGAGGGGACCGTCGGGGTCGATGATCATGTGCCCCACCTCCCCGGCCGAGCCGTGGGAGCCGCTGAGCAGCTGGCCGTTGACGATCAAGCCGCCGCCCACGCCCGTGCTCCAGGTGATGTAGACCATGTTCCGCGAGCCGCGGCCTGCGCCGCGGTGGTACTCCCCGACTCCGGCCAGGTTGGCGTCGTTCTCGAGGTGGGCGGGGCAGCCGAGGGCATCGCGAAGCATCCGCTCGAGGGGCGAGTTCTGCCAGCCGGGCAGGTTGGGCGGATTGGAGAGGATCCCGCGCGTGGTGTCGATCGGCCCGGGCGCGCCGATCGCGACCGCCCGCAGCTTCTTCCGCCCGAGCCGCCTGTGGATGGCCGCCGCCGTCCAGTCGACCATCGCCTGGGGGGTCTTGAGGAGGCCCGTCCGCGTCTTGTCGGAGTGGACGATCTCGCCGTCATCCTCGGCCAGCGCGACCCGGACCTGAGTTCCGCCGAGATCGATGCCAGCGATCACCGGGCAACTGTACCCGCAGTTTCTGTTGCGACCGGCGCGGGTACAAATCCTCTGCCGGCGGGAATGCCGGACGCGGAACGAAGTTAAGAAGAATGGGGTCCCCGCGAAATCACGCCGCAGGTGCGGATTTCGTGAGGGTCTTAGGAGTCCATCAAGTTGTCTGAATTCAAGAACGAGCGGCTTCCCGTCCTGACCCTCAGCCAGGGAGTCGTCCTTCCCCACATGAACGCAACCCTCCCGGTCGAGAGCGCTGAGGGCAAGGCAGCTCTCGCCGCCGCCAGGAGCGGCGACATGCGCGTGCTGCTGGTGCCCAAGCTGGGCGGCCGCTACGCCAACGTGGGCACCGTGGCCAAGATCGAAGAGACCGGCCAGACGCCCGACGGCACGCCGGCGGTGGTGGTCGCCGGGCGGGTCCGCGCGCTCTTCAGCGAGGTCACGCCCGACATGGGCGGGGCGCTCTACGCGGATGTCGATGCCCGTCCCGATCCGACCGCGTTCGACGACGCCACGCGCGAGCTGGCGAGCGAGTACCGCGCGGTGATCGAAAACATCCTCGAGCTGCGCGGCGCGCCCCAGATCGTGCAGTTCATCCGCGCCATCGACAATCCCGGCCAGCTGGCCGACATGGCCGGCTACTCGCCCGACTACTCGGTCGAGCGCAAGGTCGAGCTCCTGGAGACGCTGGACGTCAAGGAGCGGCTGACCAAGCTGGTGGCCTGGGCGCGCGACGTCCTCGCCGAGATGTCGCTCAAAGAGCAGCTGCGCAGCGAGGTCTCCGAGCGCATGGAGAAGCAGCAGCGCGAGTTCCTCCTCCGCCAGCAGATGGAGGCGATCAAGAAGCAGCTTGGCGAGACCGGCGACGTCGGCACCGAGTACCGGAACAAGTTCGAAGCCGTGGCCGAGGCGATGCCGGAGGCGGTTCGCAAGGAGGTCGAGCGCGAGCTCGACCGGCTCGAGCGCACTTCGGAGCAGAACCCCGAGTACGGCTGGATCCGCAACTACCTCGACACCATGTTCGAGCTGCCCTGGGGCCAGCGGTCGGATGACAACTTCGACCTGGTCAAGGCGCGCGAGATCCTGGACCAGGACCACTACGGCCTGGAGGACGTCAAGGACCGGATCCTCGAGTTCCTGGCGGTCCGCAAGCGGCGCGGCGAGCGCGGCGCGGCCCCGGTCTCGGGGCGCGGTTCCGGCGCCATCATCACGCTGGTCGGCCCTCCAGGTGTCGGCAAGACCTCGCTCGGCGAGTCGATCGCGCGCGCCCTCGGGCGCAAGTTCGCCCGGGTCTCGCTGGGCGGCATCCACGACGAGGCCGAGATCCGCGGCCACCGCCGAACCTATGTCGGCGCCATGCCCGGGCGCATCGTCCGCGCCCTCAAGGAGGCGGGGACCATGAACCCGGTGGTCATGCTCGACGAGATCGACAAGGTCGGCGCCGACTGGCGGGGGGATCCCTCCTCGGCGCTGCTCGAGGTGCTCGACCCGGCCCAGAACCACTCCTTCCGGGACCACTACCTAGAGGTCGAGCTCGACCTCTCGGATGTGCTCTTCATCCCGACCGGGAACGTGGCGGACACCATTCCGGGTCCGCTGCTGGACCGCATGGAGGTCGTCCGACTGGACGGCTACACCGAGGAGGAGAAGCTCCACATCGCGCGCCGGCACCTGCTGCCGCGGCAGCTGGACCGGAGCGGCCTGGACGCCGGCGAGGTGACGGTGACCGACGCCGCCATCGAACGGGTGATCTCGGAGTTCACGCGCGAGGCCGGGGTCCGAAACCTCGAACGCGAGTTGGGCAAGCTCCTGCGCAAGGTCGTCACGGCCGTCGACAGCGGCAAGCTGTCGCCGCCGGTGACGGTGGACACCGAGCAGGTGCGCGAGTACCTGGGCAAGCCGCGCTTCTTCTTCGAGGTGGCGGAGCGGACGTCGGTGCCCGGCGTCGCGACCGGCCTGGCCGTCACCGGGACGGGTGGAGATGTGCTCTTCATCGAGGCAACCGAGATGCCGGGCGACAAGGGCCTGACCCTGACCGGCCAGCTCGGCGACGTCATGAAGGAGTCGGCGCAGATCGCGCTCTCCTACGTCCGCTCGCACGCGGGCGAGCTGGGAGTGAGCGCCAACTTCGACGAGAGGCGGGTCCACGTGCACGTGCCGGCGGGTGCCATCCCGAAAGACGGACCCTCGGCGGGCGTTGCGATGACGACCGCGCTGGCGTCGCTGTTCACCCAGCGTCCGGTGCGGCCGACGGTGGCCATGACCGGCGAGGTCACGCTCCAGGGCAAGGTGCTGCCCATCGGCGGCGTCAAGCAGAAGGTGCTGGCCGCCAAGCGGGCGGGGATCCAGGAGGTCATCCTCCCTCGCCGCAACGAGGCCGACCTGGACGACCTGCCGGCCGCGGTTCGCCAGGAGATGAAGGTGCACCTGGTATCGGACATCGGCGAGGCGCTGGCGATCGCACTGGAGGCGCCGGCCGAACCGCGAGTGATCGCCGTCTAAGACCCGCGGGTCAGGAAAATATCGAACTCAACGGTCAGCTGGGGGCTGACGCTCACAAACGCCATCTGGGGCGGACTGACGCCGTAGTCGGTCATCGTGAGCGGCAGGCTCCCGGCGACCTCGAGCATGCTCGCGGTGGCCTGAGCCTGGGCGGTAACGGTCACCGGCTTGCTGACGCCGTGAATCGTGACCGCGCCTGGAATGCTCACGTTCGCCGCCTGCTGCGCAACGCTGTCGGGCACGCTCACGCTGTCGGCGGTGAAGGTCGCGTTCGGGAACTGCCGGACGCCGAGCGACTGCTGGACGACGCCGTCGCGCTGCGACACGTCGCGGCCGGCGACCTGGTCCTGGGACTTGAGCCCGCCCAGCCCGACGCTGATCGAGACGCCGGTCACCACGTAGCTGCCGCCGGCGTCGGCTCCGACCGTCAGCCCGCCTGACACCTCAGAGGTGCGCGCCACCGCCTGATGGGCGCCCTGGCCGACGAAGTTCTCGTCCGCTCGATAGCCGGCCTGGGATCCGGGGCCGACGGTCCACCTGCCGGTGAGGCCGCTGGAGGTTGCCACCGTGGCGCTGGCAAGCGGCGCCGGGGTGGGGCTGCTGAGCGCCAGCTGCTTCGGCGCGGTGTGCAGCCCAGAGAAGAAGTAGGCGTAGGCGACTCCTCCTGCCAGCAGCACAAGAATCGCCGCCCCGGCGAGTGCGAGCCCCAGCCGGTGGTTCACGCCGCCGAGGCTGCCACGGCCGCCTGTGGGTTTGCTGCGATCTTCCTCAGCGAAGCACCCGGGCGTCGCCCACCCGCCGGGTCAGCCGCCGCGCGTCAAGGTGCTCGAGCAGCGCCAGCACCGGTCTTCGGGACGCGCCCATCGCGTCGCGCAGCGACCCCACCGTGACCGAGCCGTCGCGGGCGATCAGCTCCCGCACCAAACCGACCGCCTGTTCGAAGGCGCCGCGCGTGAAGGCGACTTCCTCGGAAAGGCGCACCAGCTCGCCGCGCTGAGCCAGCGCACGCACCAGCTCGGGCCCCGCCCCCGCGTCGCGCATGGCCTCCGGAAGGGAGGGAGGCGCGAAGGGATCTCGGCCGAGGATCTCGAGCAGCGCCGCAGCCGGTCCACCCGACGCGTCGAGCGTGACCTGGTGGTCGGGGAGTGCGACCTCTCCGGCACGCTCGATCAGCACCCCGACGGCGGCAAGCTCGGCGAAGACCGGCGGGAACGCCGCCGGCGCCAGGGCCAGGCGCGACTTCAGCTCCTCGCGCGGCATGCCGGCGCGGAGCGGGTTGCGGCGGTGGTAGTCGGCCAGGGCCGCGTTTGCGCGCTGAGTGATCGCCTCCCAGGCTTCGGGCGCGAACAGCCACTGGCCGGCGCGATGCGCCTCCAGCTTGGACAGATCGGGCGCGCCCTCGGCCAGCGTCGCCTTGATGAGGGCCGCCTCGGTGATACCGCGCGGGTACTTGCGCAGCTCCTCCTGGAGCACGTCACCCGCCTGCCGGCGCTCGAGGGAGGCGGCGACGCGTTCGTCGTGCCGCGCGTGGCGGCGGGCGGCCACGTCCGCGAAGCGGCCGCCGGCCAGGGTGATCGAGGGACTGGGCACTCGAAGCACGTAGCGGTCGCCGGCGGCGGCGGCGATCGGCTCCGCCAGGTAGAGCTGGACCCAGCCCGACGCGCCCGGCTCGATCGCGTCGCCCTCCAGCACCACCGCACGCGCCGCCACCTCGGCGGTGCCGGTGTGGACCAGGAGCTGGGCGCCGTGGCGGAGCGGACGCGGCGCGCCGCCGAGGACGCGGACCGAGGCGTCGATGCGCCTTGTCGAGCTCAGCGTGCCGGGGCGTGCCAGGACGTCGCCGCGGCGAAGCTCCTCCTTCTCGACCCCGGAGAGGTTGACGGCGGCGCGGGAGCCCGGCTCAGCGACCTCGACCTTCCGGTTGTGCTGCTGCAGGCCCCGAATCCGAACCCGGCGTCCGCCGGGCTCCACCTCGAGCTCTTCGCCGGCCCGCAGCTGGCCATCAACGAGCGTCCCCGTGACGACGGTGCCGAAGCCGCTGATGGTGAAAACCCGGTCGATCGGAAGCCGCGGCCGGCCGCGATCATCGCGAGGGGGCGTGTGGTCGAGCAGCGCATCGAGACGCGCCCGCAGCTCGTCGAGGCCTTCGCCGCTGACTGCGGACACGGGCAAGACCTCGGCCTGCTTCAGCGAGGTACGGCTGAGCGCCGCTCGCAGCTCCTCGCTGACCAGCGCCAGCCACTCCTCGTCGACCAGGTCCTTCTTGGTCAGCACCGCGAGACCGCGATCGATCTCGAGGAGGTCGACGATCTCCAGGTGCTCGACGGTTTGCGGCATCACGCCCTCGTCCGCGGCCACGACCAGCAACACCGCGTCCAGCCCGTGCACGCCGGCGAGCATGTTGCGGATGAAGCGGGCGTGGCCGGGCACGTCGACGATGCCGACCAGCCGGCCCGAGGGGAGCGTCAGGTACGCGAAGCCGAGATCGATGGTCATCCCTCGCCGCTTCTCCTCCTCGAGCCGGTCGGGGTCGATGCCGGTGAGGGCGTGGATCAGGGTCGACTTGCCGTGGTCGATGTGACCGGCGGTGCCGACTACGTACGACACGCGGCGGCGGCGGCCTCCAGGCAGTCGATCAGCAGCTCGTCCTCGCCGCGGAGCACCGTCCGGGCGTCGATGCAGCAGTGGTCGGCTTCGATCCTGACGATGACCGGCGGCGCGCCGGCGCGCAGGGCCTTTGCCAGCCGTGATGCCGGCCCCTCGAGGGCCAGCAGCACCGTCCGCAGGCCGCGCTCCGGTACGGAACCGCCGCCCACAGCCGACTCGGCTTCCAGCAGCTGCGACTCGACGCCGCGGTCGGCGAGCTTGACCATCCAGAGGGCCGCCCGCCGCCGCACGTCGTCAGCCGGTGCCGCCAGCATCGACTGCACCGGCAGGGGATGGCCGAGAAGGCGCTCGCGCAGCGTTGCTTCCAGGGCCGCCATCGTCATCTTGTCGATCCGGAGCGCGCGCGCCAGCGGGTGGCGGGCCAGCTTCTGGACCAGGGCGGCGCGGCCGAGGACGATGCCCGCCTGGGGGCCGCCGAGCAGCTTGTCGCCCGAAAACAGCACCAGGTCGGCCCACTGCAGCGACTCGAGAACGGTCGGTTCGTCCGCGATCGGGTCCAGCGCCCCGCTGCCCAGGTCGTCGATCAGCGGCAGGCCGCGATCGCGCGCCAGCTGTGCCAGCTCGGGCAGCGCGACCGATTCGGTGAAGCCGAGGATCCGGTAGTTCGAGGTGTGGACCCGGAGCAGCGCCGCCGTGCGCTCCCCGATCGCCTCCTCGTAGTCGGCAAGCCGGGTGCGGTTGGTGGTCCCGACCTCGACCATGCGCGCTCCCGACATGCGCATCACGTCCGGCATCCGGAAGGAGCCGCCGATCTCGACCAGCTGCCCGCGCGAGACGACGACCTCGCGGGCGCGGGCAAGCGCGGTCAGGGCGAGCAGGGTGGCGGCCGCGTTGTTGTTGACGACCAGCGCCGCCTCGCAGCCGGTCAGCCGGCGCAGCAGCGGTGCCACCAGCGTGGCGCGTTCGCCGCGGCGGCCGGTGGCGAGGTCGAGCTCGACGTTGGAGTAGCCGCCGGCGATCTCGGCCAGCGCCTTGACCGCCTCCGGAGCCAGCGGCGCCCGGCCGAGGTTGGTATGGAGGACTACGCCGGTGCCGTTTATGACCCGATGGAGGCGAGATGCCGTCCAGGCGTTCAGGCGGTCGTTGACGCGGGTGAGCCGGTCCTCCTCAGTGGTGGTGCCGGCCTCGCGCTCGGCGGCCAGCTGCTCGCGGATGGCATCCGCCACCAGTCCATGCGGGAAGCGCTCCTGAAGCCGGGTATACCCCGGCTGGTTCAGAAGTGTCCCGACAGCGGGCAGGGATTGAGACCCGGATACCCGGCGCATTGGCCAAGGATGCCGAAGGAAGCCGGCGCATAGAACGGCAGCATCACCACCGCCAGCAGGTTGATGCCGAGCGGGAGGAAGGAGGAGACGAAGATCACCAGCGCGCAGACCATCCAGATCTCGCGCCGGCGGCTGTTGGCCTCGAAGAAGAAGCGCGCATTGCGGTGCCGGAACAGGGCTTCAAGGACACGCCAGCCGTCGAGCCCCGGAATCGGCAGCAGGTTGAAGGCGAAGAAGGAGAGGTTCAGGAAGAAGACCGCGTAGACGATGGTCGCCAGGTAACCCATCGGGCCCTGGAGCAGGGAAACGGTGAGCGGCAGATAGCCCATGCCAGCCAGGACGCGGACCCCGACGCCGAACAGGACCGCGACCAGGAGGTTGGCCGCCGGCCCGGCCAGCGCGTAGGCGACCTTCCGGCCGGTGCCCGTCAGCCGGTACTCGTTGACCGGCACTGGCGCACCCCAACCGGTGCGCAGCAGGAACACCGCGAGCAGTCCGTAAGTCTCGATGAAAAGCCTCGGATTGAAGCGGAGGAAGCCGCGGTTGCGCGGCGTCGGATCGCCCATCAGGTGGGCGGCGGCCGCGTGGCCCAGCTCGTGGACCGGGATCGCGATCACCGCGGCCGGGATCAGGAACAGGCAGCTGACGAGGAACGCGAAGGGATCGCCGAGCAATGGGGCGCCGCTACTCGATGTCGATCTTGCTCACCCGCGGCTTCGGCCGGCGGGTGCTGGTGCGGGTTCGCCGCTTGGGCGCGGCGGTGTCGCGCCGTCCCGCGGCCTGGTGCTCGTAGATCAGGAAGAAAGCGGTCAGCAGCTCGCGCTGGGCGTTGAGGAGGTGCCGCTGGGCCTCCGGCGGCACCATGTCCTGGACGGCACCGCCCAGGCGCGAGCTCAGCTCACGAGCGAAGTGGATCAGGCGCTCCGATTCGGTGGTCATCTTTTGCCGAACCTGACCCGAAGCTCGCCGGACTCGATGCTGGCGCCAAGCGTGTCGCGACTGGCCAGCACCCGGGGCAGGGCGATCTCGCGGCGGTAGTTGCCGACCGTGATCAGCAGCTCGCCGTCGTGGCGTGCGAGATCGACCTCGCCGCGCTCGGCGAAGGGGAGGGTGAGCGCGAGCACGTAGTCGCTGCCGTCCTTCTGCACGCGCTGAGTGGCGGCGTCGTAGAAGCGCGGGGAGGGGTCGCGGTCGCCATAGGTCGCCTCCGCCATCTTGAGCAGCATCTCGGGGCCGACCACCTCGCGGTCGAAGAGCGGAACCTGGAAGATGGGGACCGGCGCGAACGACTTCTCGACCTCGACCGAGTAGCGCTCGTGGATCGCGCGCCAGTTCTTGAAGAGGGGGTCGCTGACCCCCTCCGGCAGCAGGCGGTTGACGATGACGGCGTCGGTGACGTAGCCGAAGAGGCTCAGGTAGGTAAAGGCGCGCTTGGCCTCCTTGACCACCATCTTTTCCAGGTTGAGGACGATCCGCATGGTCGTCACCGAACTGTCGGTGAGGACCTTCTTCATGCCCTCGAGGTCGAGCAGCAGGTCTTTGATCGAGGCATAGACCTCGTCGGTCGGCAGCGGGATGTCGAGCATCGGCTGCAGGATCGGGCGCGCCACCTTCATCGCGCGCCGCTCCCAGGGATAGATCTTGTCCAGCCACCACTTGGCGGCGTCGGGGAAGGTCAGCAGCTGCAAGGTCTCGCCGGTGGGGGCGCAGTCGACGATCAGCACGTCATGCTGGTCGCGCTCCGCGTAGTGCTTGATCCACATCAGCGACGCGACCTCGTCCATACCGGGCGGGTTGGCCAGCTCCTCGGCGACCACGCCGTCCAGGCCCTGCGTGGCGAAGACGCTGGCCGCGTAGTCGTGGAGGCGCTTCCAGTGGCGCTCCATCTCGTGGAGGGCGGAGACCTCGTGGGCCCAGAGCTTGTCGGCGACCTTGACCGCCTCCGGCCCCAGCTCCTGGTCGAGGGAGTCGCCCAGGGAGTGGGCGGGGTCGGTGGACATGATCAGGGTTCGGTAGCCGAGGGCCGCGCAGCGCACGGCGGTGGCCGCCGCGACGGAGGTCTTGCCGACCCCGCCCTTGCCCGTGAACAGGATGACGCGCATCGCGCGCTCGACTTTACTCTGGGCCGGGTGGCGGGCCGCCCGGGCCTTGGCCCCTCCCCCGCGATTTCCAGAAATGCGGGGCCGAGCGTATACATCCAGGCCCGCGTTTCCGGAAATGGACGGGGGGAGCCCGGCGGCGGCCGAAGTCGCCCGGTTTACTTGACGACGATCGGGATCAGCTGCGAGCCGACGCCGACGAGGACGAGCATGACCGCGGCGACCACCACCAGCTTGGCCAGGTCGCGCGTGAAGTAGGGCACCCGGTCGAGCGGAATCGCGGGATCGGCGCCATCGACCAGAAGCTGGCGCTGGCCGCGGCGGCCGGCCGGAATCGCGCGCGGCGCCAGCGACATCTCCACCGAGCGGACGAGCGATTCCTGCCCACTCGGCCGTGAGCCGGGCCGAAGTGCGGCGGCGCTAGTGCCAGCGCCGGCCGCGCTGGTGCCCGCGCTGGCTGCCGGTGAGGGCGCGGGACGCCGCCTCTGGGCGGCTCGCTTCTTGGTTTTGCGCGGCATCGCGGGCCCAGTCTACTCGGCGCGCAAGGGACTCCCCGAAGGCGTGAACAGGCAGGCGATGAGAAGACCTGTTCAGGGACGTGGGCTGCGACGCTGGTGTGACCGCCTGCCTGCCGCTGAGCGCTGAAACACAACGTGGTGAGACGTTGGCTACGAGATGTTGTGTTCCGGCAGTAGTTGTACACCTGCATGTAGTCAGTGTCAACGAAAATCTTTTCCACAACCGTGGCTGTCAGACTGTCGTCTCAGAGCCGGAGTGAGCACCTACTGCATCAGCTGCGGCGAGCGGCTGGAACCCAACCACCGCTACTGCTGGGCCTGCGGCGCCGAGCGCTGGACGCCGCCTGAGTCTGCCCAGCAGACCCCAACCGAGGCGCCGCTGCCGCAACCCACCGCCGCGCCCGAGGCCCCGACACCGGTCTCCCGTTTCGTGGTCTGGCTGTTCGCTGCCGGAGCCATCCTCTGGCTGGTCAACCTCGCCCAGACCGCGGGCATCCTGGCCGCCGGCGCGGGCCGAGCGCAGATCGCCGACCAGATCCGCCAGAACGGCTACACGGGCCAGGCGGCGACCGCGGTCTTCGCCTTCTACATCGTCTTCTCGCTGCTGCTTTCGGTGCTGGCCGCCGCCCTGCACGGGACCGCCTTCTACGGCCTCCGCGATCGCAAGCGCTGGGGGTGGCTGGCCGCGGTCCTGGTCGCCGGCGCCTGGTCGCTGATCCTGGTCGGGATTCCGCTGCTGCTGGTGCTGCTCCGGCCCTCGACGCGCCGCGCCTATGGGGTCAGCTAACTCCCGGCGCGGGCGGCCCGCTTGCGCGGAGCGATGTGGACGGCGCGGCCATAGACGTCGAGCGCCGCCTCAGCCATCGCCTCGGGCAGGGTCGGGTGCGCGTGGACCGCATGGTGCAGCTCGGCCGCGGTCAGTCCCTGGTGCACGGCGAGCACACCCTCGGCGATCAGGTCGGTCGCGCGCGGGCCCATGATCGTCACGCCGAGCACGAAGCCCTTGGCGTCGGTGACGACCTTGACCATCCCATCCGTCTCCCCCAGGACCATGGCCCGGCCGAGAGCCGCGAACGGGAAGCTCCCGACCCGGACCTCCTCGCCCCCGGCGCGCGCCTGCGCCTCCGACTGGCCGACGTAGGCGATCTCGGGATCGGTGTAGATGCAGGCCGGGATCGCGGCGTAGTCGGCGCTCACCTGGTGCTCGCCGAGCGCGTTCTGCACCGCCACCTCACCCTGGTAGCTCGCGGTGTGGGCCAGCATCGAGATGGCGGTCGCGTCGCCGATGGCGAAGACGTTCTCGAGGCTGGTCCGCATGTGAGCATCGACCTGGATCGCGCCTCGGTTGAGCCTGACGCCGGCCTCTTCGAGGCCCATGTCAGCCGTATTGGGCCGGCGGCCGGCCGCTACCAGCACCTGTTCGGACGGGATCGTCCGGCCGTCGAAGCGCACATTGAATCCGTCCTCGCTGCGCTCGATCGCCTCGACCCGGGCCCCGAGATGGAACTCGACCCCGCGTTTGGCCATCAGCTGCTGGAACCTCCCGGCCACATCGGGGTCGAGGGGCGTGAGCAGCTGGTCCAGCATCTCGATCACGGTCACCTTGGTCCCGAGCAGCGAGAAGACGCCCGCGAACTCCATTCCCACCACGCCGCCGCCGATCACGACCAGGCTGGCAGGGACGGACTCGAGGCCCAGGATGTCGTCGCTGGTCAGCGCCAGCTCGGCACCCGCGAACGGGGGCCGGGAAACCACCGATCCCGGCGCCAGAACCACGTTCCGGCTGCTCAGCTCGCGGCCGTCGACGCGGACGCGACCCGCACCGGCGAGCCGCCCGCGACCGACGATCATCTCCACGCCATTGGCACGCAGCAGGCCCTGCACGCCCTGGCGCATGCCGCCAACGACGCGGTCCTTGCGCGCCTGCATCGCCGGCCAGTCGACCTCGGGCTCGCCGACCTTGACGCCGAACTCGCCGGCGTGGCGTACCGCCTTCAACACCTCCGCCGACTGGATCAGCGTCTTGGTGGGGATGCAGCCCCAGTTGAGGCAGGTCCCGCCCCACTCGGTCTCCTTCTGCTCGACGATCGCCACCTTGGCGCCCATGCGAGCGGCGTGGATGGCGGCGACGTAGCCGCCGGGGCCGGAGCCGATCAGCGCGAGGTCGTAATCGGGCACTCGACCATGGTAGGGACGGCGGGGATCGACCCGCCGCCCCCCATGTTTCGATCTAGGCCGGGGCCCCTTCCAGCACCAGTGGCTTGCCGGTCTCGACCAGGGTCTTGAGTCCGCTGAGCACTAGGGGCCAGCCGCCGGCCACGTTCTCGTAGACGCGGCTCCCCTCGGCGAAGTCGTCGTGGATCGCGGTCAGCTTGGTGACCGCGCCCATCTCCTCCAGCTCCCAGGTGACCCGGCTCGGCCCTTCCTCGGTGAGGGTCGGGTCGTACTTGACGATCCAGCTGTGGACCAGCCGCCGCGGCGGGTCGAACTCGATCACGTTGCCATCGACCAGGTCGCGGCCGCTTTCCTCCTCGGTCCACAGCAGCCGGTCGCCGGGCTTCCAGGTCGATTGGGGCTGGCTCCCGAAGAAGTAGCGGCGCGTGAATTCGGGTTTGGTGATCGCGTCCCAGACCCGCTCCCGCGGCGCGTTGATGAAGAGCGTGTAGACCTGCGCCGGACGTGAGTCCTTCGCCATTCCGGTTTCCTCCAGTTGGTATTTGAGTCCGCTCAGGGCGGCCACCGCCGCCTCGTGGTACTTGCCGATCCAGCGGTCGTGGATGAACTGGATCGGCACCGGGTTGAGGTAGTGGAGCTTTTCCCGGCCCGCTCGCCGGGTCGTCACCAGCCCCGCCTCCTCCAGCAAGCGCAGGTGCTTCATGACCCCGAAGCGGGTCATCTCGGGCAGCGCCCCGGTCAGCTCGAGAAGCGTCTGGCCATCACGCTCGAAGAGCCGGTCGAGGAGCTCCCGCCGGCTGGCATCGGCGAGGGCGCGGAAGACGTCGTCCACGGGCGAGATAATAGGTGACCATTCGGGGCAACTATCCCATCACTGTATAAGTTGTGATAGAATCTCTCTGATGGGCATGACGGATCGGAACCGCCCGAAGCGCGCGAAGTCGTCGGAATCGTCCTACTCCTTGATGGAGTTCATGCGCGAGTTTCCCGACGATGCGACGTG
>DASUWN010000111.1:0-3402 GCA_036378395.1 Candidatus Dormiibacterota bacterium
ACCGCCGCCTGCAGAGTCGCCGCCTTTCGCCGCCGTCGCCGCCAACCCCGGCCGCCGGTCCGCGTTCCCAAGTACGAGACCGTCTATGAATGCCCCAACTGCTACCGGCGCTACCTCGGTGAGCAGCGCTGTGAGGACTGCTGTTGACGGCGGCGCAATTTGCGCACGAATCGGCAGATTTGAGTGCGGACGATTCGGCGGAGCTGTTCGTTGACGATCAGCGGCGGGGGAACGATAGCGCCGGCCCCGCGAAGGGACCGGCGTCGAGATGTCCGAGAAGGTAGGAGCTCAGTCGGCCTTGGTGAGTTCGGCGACGGCCTTCTTGGCGCAGGCGTCGTCGACCAGGGCCTTGCCCTCGGAGGCGGCGGCGATGAGAGCGGCGACGGCGGCGTTGTTGAGGGCGCGAGGTAGGCCTGCGGCGGCGCGGTGGAGCCGAGCGATGGCGTCGTCGGAGAAGAGGGGGTCGGTGCGACCGACCAGCGCCAGGTGGTGGCGCAGGTAGTTTGCGGACTCGGCCAGGTCCATGGGGAGGATGGCGAAGCGGGTGGCAATGCGCTGGTCGAGCGCGGCGAAGACGCCCATGCGGAGCTGTCGTGCGAGTGTGGGCTGGCCGACCAGGATCATGGCGAACGGAGTGCGCGAGTCCATGTCGGCATTGGTCAGGAGCCTGAGTTCCTCGAGTTGGTCGGGGCTGAGCAGGTGTGCCTCGTCGACGACGAGTACGACGCGGCGATGACGCTCGTGCTCCTCGGCGGCGAGCAAGGTGGCGGCTTGGGTCATCAGCTCGGCCTTGGAGAAGCGCGGCCGGGCGCCGAGGGCGGAGACGATGGAGAGGTAGAGGCCGCGGGTGCCGAAGGCAGGGTTGGCGATGTAGACGATCAGGTGGCTGGTGGGGTCGAGGCCGTTGGTGGCGGCGCGGATGGCGACGGTCTTGCCGATGCCGACCTCGCCGGTGATGACGCCGAGAGCGGCCTCGGAGATGCAGAAGCGGATGCGTGCCACGGCCTCGTTCTGGGCCTGTCGAGCGAACAGGTTCTTGGCCGGGATGGACTTGCCGAAGGGGGTCTTGGTGAAGCCGAAATGGGTGACCCAGGTTGCGCGCACGTACATCAGGCGTCCTCCGGTCGGCTGAGGTCGAGTTGCCGGTAGGCGATGCCCTCGCGGGTGGCGTCCTCGTGGGCGCTGAGGATCATGCCCAGGTAGTCGACGCCGGTCGCCTCGACCGCGGCGGGCAGGGCCTGCGGGACCTGGGGATGAACGTGATGGCTGATGTGGAAGGGTGTGGCCTGGCCGGCCGACCGGCCCTGGAAGTGGACCGTGATGCGGGACATGTCCTCGGGGTCGTAGCGGAGCTCGACCTGGCGTCCGAGGAGGGCGGCGTCGACCTGGTAGCGGTTGCCGAGCAGGCTGACCGTGGCGGTGCGGCTGACCTTGCGCAGGCAGGACCAGCGAAAGGCCTCGTGCAGGAGTTGCGGGTCGACCGCGGGGGGCTGGCCCTGGGCCTGGAATCGTTGAATCGGGGTCTGCTTGGTCTCGGCGTGAACCCGGCAGTTGAGGTAGGTCTCGACCCAGGCGATGAAGCGGTCGTTGAGCTCGTCGAGGTCGCGAATGCCGGCCGCCTCGGCCTCGATCAGGAAGCGCTCGCGAATGACGCGATTGAGCCGTTCCTGCTTGCCCCGTCCCTCGGGGGAGTAGGGCCGGGAGTGAATCAGATGGACGCCGAGGACCGCGCAGGTTCGCTCCAGCGCGGCGTTGGCGAAGGGCGCCCCGTTGTCGACGTAGATCTGCTCGGGCAGACCGCGGCGGGTGATGGCCGCCCTCAGGACCTGCTGACCGGCGCGAGTGTTCTCGTTGCTGCACCAGCTGCCGTGCACGAGCAGGCGACTGTGGTCGTCGACGAGCAGGAAGAGGCGCGCCTGGCGGCTCCTGGCCTGGCGCGGATACGGGACCCAGGGACCGACCAGGACGTCACCGATCCAGCGCTCGCTGGGGCGCGAGGCCTCGTAGCGGCCGTAGCTGCGATGTTCGGCGTTCAACCGGGCCCGGTCCAACCCCCGCTTGTGGAGCTGCTCGCGCACGGTCCGCTCGGAGATGCGGATGCCGTGCCGGGCGTGGAGGATGTCGGCGATGTGGGCGGCGCTGCGAGCGGGGTGCTCGAGGCGCAGCGCGGCCGCCTCCTGGAACAGGTCCGGATGGCGGCGGACCGTGCCAGCATCGGCGCGAGGCTTCGGCTTCAGCCCTTCCAGACCGTGTTGCTGGTAGGCCCGCAGCCAGCGGTCCAGGGTGCCGCGGCAGATCACCCAGTCGCTGCCGTCGGGATGTTCATGGACGCGTGCGGCGACCGCCCGCACGATCTGGCCCCTCTCACGCGGGGTCAAACGCGGGTTGGCGGCCTCCGCGATCAGGGCGTAGCGCCTGAGGGCGACGGCTTCTGCGGCGTCGAGGGTCATCGAGGGCTCCTCACATCAGGACTGGACGGGGACCGGAGGCATCAAAGCCGTCCCGCCCAGCCCTGCCCAGGGTGGGCTCGTGGTGGTGCCCAACAGCTCCCCGCCGCTCACCAAGTTGGCGAACTCGAAGACCGCCGGCATCACCTCCCCGAAGCGCCGCCGCGCCTGCCACCAGGCCGCGCCCAGCGCCTCCAGACCGGCACGCTCCGGCGCCCCCGACAACTGCGGCGCCGCAGCACCCAACCCCACAGCCAGCGCCGCGAACCCGGCCGTCAACGCCGGCGCCCGTGCTCGGTAGCGGCGCAGCCACCCACGCAACGTCTCGTGCGGCACCCCCAACTCGATCGCCAGCGGCCGCATCCCTCGCCCCGACACCGTCCCCGCCAGTGCTCGACCGATCGTGCCGACCCCGTCCAGACGCCGCACCAACACGAACGACGGCAGCAGCGCCTGGCTCACTCCGCAGATCGTGCACTTGGCCCGCCTCACCCAGAACCGCCCCGGCGGCACACGGCTGAAGTGCCAGTACCCCGACCAGAAGATCATCGGCCCCCGGCACGACGGGCACAGCGGCCTCGGCACGTTTACTTCCCGACCGGCCGACGCGTACGTGCACACGTCCTGCCGGCAGGCCCATACGATGGTCACGGCTGGAGGTGCGATCTCCACCACTCGACCCTCTGGGGGTGGCTGCCCCCGGAGGGTCATCCCGCAGTCAGCGCGCCCTATCCTGCCCGCGCCCCCTCCGCTACGTCAACAATGTGCGCCGCCGTTCGCCCCGCGTCGTGGTCATCCAAACACGCCGCGAACACTGAGCGACGGCCTGGAGGACGATGACGGCGGCGCCGTCGGGGCGGCCCTGCGGTGAGCGCGCGAGGTAGGCTAGGTGGCGCTGGTAGCCGAGTTTGGTCGTCAACCGGGTTCGGAGCGGGTTCCGGGCGCCGACGAGCGG
>DASUWN010000112.1:0-12541 GCA_036378395.1 Candidatus Dormiibacterota bacterium
AATGGCGCGCGCGACTGCCGCCTCCCATCGGGGCCGACCCTGCGACGACGGCTCCCGCATCTGGCTTCCAATGCAACTGGTTTCCCGGGAAACCGGGCCGATGCCCTCCCGCTAGCCGCTGGTTTCCCGGGAAACCGGGCCCATGCCCTCCCGCTAGCCACTGGTTTCCCGGGAAACCGGGCCCATGCCCTCCCGCCAGCCCTCCGTTCCCCGGGAAACCGCAGGACACACCCTAGCCCTAGCCTTAGGCCCGCCCCACCGCCCCCCGCATCGCATCCCGAAACCGCCGCGCATCCTCCGGCGGCAGCGTCCGCAGCGCCTCCGGCGGCTCGAACAGCCGCCGGATCAGCTCATCGCGCACCGCGCGCCCCCGCTCGGTGATCACCAGCACGTTGATCCGCCGGTCCCCCGCCTTGGCCTTCCGCTCGACCAGCCCGCAGTGCTCGAGCCGGTCGGTCGGGTCGACCACCGTCGAAGGATTGCAGTGCAGCCGCCCCGCCAGCTCCTTCTGCGAGATCGGGTGCTCGGGGTCGATCTGGATCAGCGCCCAAGCCGCCACCGGCGACAGCCCCGACGCCCCCGACGCCTCCTCGGAGCGCCGCTCCCACTCCGAGAGCATCTCCACGATCAGCGCCCACAGCTCGTGGGCACCCGACCGGTAGCGCAAACCCGGAACGAAGGCGTCCATGTCGGCCGGAGTGTACTGCCGCTCCACACCAATTCAAACTCACGGAAATAAATGGAGATTCCAATCGGTTGCCGTAACAACAACCCATCCAAATGGAGGCAAGAGCAACGATGGCAACCTGGAAGTTCGACCCCTACCACACGCAGGTCGAGTTCTCGGCCAAGCACCTCGGCATGATGACGGTGCGCGGCCACTTCGCCGAGCTCGAGGCGAGCGGCGAGATCGACGTCGCCAACCCCGAGAACTCAACCGTGAAGGCGACCGTCAACACCGCCAGCATCCGGACCCACAACGAGGCGCGGGACAACGACCTCCGCTCCTCCAACTTCCTCGAGGTCGAGAAGTACCCGACCATGAGCTTCGAGAGCACCCAGATCGAGCCCGCCGGCACCGACCGCTACCGCCTGACCGGCAACCTCACGATCAAGGGCGTCACCAAGCCAGTGACCCTCGAGGTCGTCAAGTACGGCGAGTTCAACGATCCCCAGATGGGCCACCGCATCGGCTACGCCGCCCAGGGCCGCATCAACCGCAAGGACTTCGGCATGAACTTCGCTCCCGTCCTCGACGGCAAGTTCGTGGTCAGCAACGAGATCGACATCAACATCGAGGGCGAGCTGGTCGAGGTGCCGCAGGAGGCGGCGGTCGCCGGCCAGGCCGCCCAGAGCTAAGGCTTACATCACCAACGGGACGTCCTTCGAGGAGTCGCCCGCGACCGGAATCACCCCCTCCGGAAGCGGGCCCTCCGGCAGCGGGGGGAACGGCTCCTCGAAGAACTCCCAGGCGGCCACGAACGACGCCGCCACCCCCCGCGGCAGGGTCGCCCCGCCGCAAGCGTCGCCGAAGCAGTCGCGGTCGCGGTAGCACTCGCCCCCCAGCGTCGGAGTCGGCGCCGGCGAGCCGCTGAAGTCGCAGTTGGCGTTGTACTCGCACTGCATGTTCGGCTCGATGTTGTCGATGACGAAGTCGAAGAGCCAGCCGTGGTCGGGCCCATCCATGAGCACGATGCCGTCGGAGCGCGCCGCCTTCCTTGCCCGCGGTACCCGTCTGGGGCCAGCCCCGCAGACCGGCGCCACCGTGCGCGAAGACCGAGGTCGCGCCCAAGGCCCGGCACGGCACCTACCACCAGCCCGGCCACGGCCGCCACCGCCGCCACCCGACGGCGCGGAAACCGGGATCCCGAGCTTGCGCTTGACCCGTTCGATCGCCTCGTAGGCGTCCTGCGGCAGCGAACGGGGTTCCACTCGTCCGCCTTCGCCGGGTCGCTCAAGTCCTCACTCGACAACCCTCCGCTGCCCGTCCTGCAGGTTGACGTCGAAGTCGACGGTCGGTGGCGGACCCGGATCAACCCACTTCTTGCCCAGGCCGGCGATGGGGACGCCGTGGTCCTGGAAGGCGCGGTAGATCGTCTGCTCCGCCGCGTTGGGATCGAAGTTCCCGGTGGCGTCCCCGGTGTTCATGCCGAGTCTCTAGGTCTGCCCTTTGACGCGAGCTCGACTTCGAGGACCTTATGACGGAGGCGCTGCGCTTCGCCGCCGCCGGCCGGGCGCCGAGGGGGTGCTCTCGCGGCGGCAGGCCGCGGTGGCGGGGCTGGTCGCCGGCGGGCTGACCAACCACGAGATCGCCACCCCGTTCCGCGTCGCCGACGGGACGGTCAAGCGCCACGTCGAGGACATCCTGACCCGGCTCGGGCTCGAAACTCGCGCTCAGACCGCGGTCCGGGCGGTGCAGAACCTGAACTACGCCGTCTGCGCCTTCGTCCCCTCGGCCTCGGTCCGCTCCTCGGCCCGCCGCAGGGCGAACGCCCCCGCGACCCCGACCACCACCAGCACCGCCAGCACCACCACGGTCACCGGCTCCGGGAAGCTGAATCCGAGCACGTAGTCGAGCGAGATCCGGCCCGGGCCCAGCAGCGCCACCGCGGCCACCACCGCCAGGTTGGTGATCGGCAGCTCAGGCCCGCCCTTGGTGTTGAACCACCCCTTGCGGAGGTGCGCCGAGAAGGTCGCGGTCAGCATCGCGGACGCGGTGCTGGCGGCCGCGAGCGGGGTCAGGAAGCCGAGGACGAGCATGGCGCCGGTGGCCTCGGACAACCCCGCGATCACGGCCCAAGCGCGGGCCGGTCGGAATCGGAGCGCCCCGGTCATGGCGGTGGTGCCAGCCAGGCCGCCGCCTCCGAACCAGCCGAACAGCTTCTGGGCTCCATGGGCGAACAGGTAGGCGCCGACAACGATGCGGAGTATCAGTAGGGCAAGGTCAAACATTTCAGTGGACTCCAACATCGTTGCGATATCCACTTATTCCGTCAGGCTGGCTTGCGAGCCCTCACGTAAGCGCTGCCGATGCTGCCCCCGGCCGGGAAGGTCTGGGTCGAGTGGACCTCGATCTCGGGACCGGCGAAGCCCGCCTCGAGCAGAAGCGCCCGGTATTCCTCGACCGGGATGGTCCCCGAGACGCATCCGGCCCAGGAGTCGACCGCGCGCTTGATCTCGGGCGCCAGCGTCTCCACCTCGACCATGTCGGCGACCGCGAACAGGCCGCCCGGCTTCAAAACCCGGAAAGCCTCGGCGATGACGGCCGCCTTGTCCTCTGCGAGGTTGATCACGCAGTTGGAGATCACGACGTCGACCACGCCATCGGGGAGCGGCACGTTCTCGATCGTCCCCTTCAGAAAGGTGGCGTTGGCGATGCCGGCCTGGTCCCGGTTGCGATTGGCCAGCGCGACCATCTCGTCGGTCATGTCGACCCCGTAGGCGTGGCCCCCGGGCGCGACCCGGCGCGCCGACAGCAGCACGTCGAGACCGGCGCCGGAGCCGAGGTCGAGGACGGCCTGGCCGGGCTCGAGCTGGGCCAGCAGCGTCGGGTTGCCGCAGCCCAGGCTGACGCCCTCGCTCAGCCCGCTCGAGGCCAGCTCGGTCGCGCTGTAGGCGCCCCCGCAGCCACAATCGCCGCCGCAGCATGCCCCCGCTTCCGAGGCGGGCTGGATGACCGCGAAGCGCTGGGCCGCGCTCGCGTACCGGGACCGGACCGCTTCCTGTAGTTCGCTCATGCCGGCGACCTTAGCACAACCCATCGATAAACGTCGATGGATTCGCTAGAATCAACACCCAGAGATGCTGAAAGGGCTGCCCGTGATCCGCGAGCGCGGCGTCTGCTGCGCGCTGCCGCCGGTCGACGCCGCCTGGGCCGACGGCACCGCCAGCCTCCTCAAGGCCCTGGCAGACCCCACCCGCCTGACCATGGTCGCCGCCCTCTGGCGCGCGCAGGCGCCGGTCTGCATCTGCGACTTCACCGGCTCGCTCGCGCTCAGCCAGCCGACCATCTCCCACCACATGGCCAAGCTACGCGAGGCCGGCCTCGTCGAATCCGAGAAGCGCGGGATCTGGATCTACTACCGGCTCCGCGAAGACCTCCCGGCGGCGACGCGGAAACTGATCAGCGGCCTGGTCAGCGCTTGACCGCGTAGTCGATAAAGGTCGCCCAGGGCGACTGGCGCACCCCCAGCTGCTCCAGCTCGATCTCCTTGGTGAAGCCCTCGAACAGCCGCTTGCCGCCGCCCAGGATGAGCGGCGCCACGATGATCGTCAGCTCGTCCACCACCCCCGCCTCGAGGCCCTGGCGGATGACGTCGCCGCCACCACCCATCAGGTGGACGTGCTTGTCACCGGCCGCCCGCCGACGACCGCGCCCAGCTGCGACGTCAGCTCCGACAGCCAGGCCGCGTCATCAGGCGCAGGTTCGCCGCGCGCCGAGTCGCCATAGCTCCAGACCCCGCCGAAGACCCAGCCCTCGCCCAGGCCCTGGCGGGGCCCGTCGTGATCAGGCCCGGACTGTCTGCCCCTCCAAAGCCTTGCTCAGCAGCCGGCGCAGCGTCTCGCGTTCGTCGCGGGTGAGTTCGCCGAACACGTCATCCTCGATTGCCTCGCGCGCCTTCTCGGCCCGCGCCAGAGCCTCGCGCCCCTCCGCGGTGATCTCGACCACGTGCCGCCGCCGGTCCTCCACGTCCCGGCGCCGGATCGACCACCCGCGCGACTCCAGCTCGTTCAGGAGCAGGACCACGGTGTTGGCGTCGAAGAACATCCCCTCCCCCACCTCCTGCTGCGTCACGCGGGGGTGGTCGTTGATGTAGCCGAGGACCATGAACTCCTTCAGGCGCATGCCCAGGAGCTCCTCGGTGCTGCGGCGGTGAAAGGCCTTCGAGACCTGGGTCACCAGGGCGATCAGCCCGGCGCCGTCTTCCTTTCCTTTGGGTCCCACTATCGCCTCTGGCGTGATCTTACCACGAGATAGGATCATGCAAACTTCGTAATCATCATGCTATAGTGATCATCGTTGGTACCGGGTGATTTGGAGAAGGCGATGATCAAGAGGCTGTGGGAACTCACTGCACGGGATGATCTTAGGCGATGGATGGCCCTGGTGGTCGTCTGCTTCGGCCAGCTGATGATCGTGCTCGACGCCACCATCGTGAACGTGGCGCTGCCCTCGATCCAGCGCGAGCTCGGCTTCCGGCCGGCCGACCTGACCTGGGTGGTCAACGCGTACGCGATCAGCTACGGCGGCTTCGTGCTGCTGGCGGGGCGGCTGGGCGACCTGCTCGGCCGGCGGCGGGTCTTCCTGGCCGGGATCGCCCTCTTCACGCTGGCCTCGGTGGCATGCGGGCTGGCCGGCTCACCGACCATGCTGGTGGCGGCCCGGTTCGTCCAGGGCCTGGGCGGAGCGCTGGCGGCGGGCGTGATCATCGCCCTCATCGTCACCGGCTTCCCCGAGCCCCACGAGCGGGCGCAGGCGATGAGCGTGTTCGCCTTCACGCTGGCGGCGGGCGGCTCGCTGGGCCTGCTCGCGGGCGGCTTCCTGACCGTCACCGCCAGCTGGCACTGGGTCTTCTTCATCAACGTCCCGATCGGACTGGCGACGCTGGTCGCGGGTCTGGTGTTCGTGTCGCGCCACGAGGGCGCGGGGCTGGGCGAGGGCGTCGACTGGACCGGCTCGGCGCTGGTCACCGCGGCCGTGATGCTCGGCGTCTATACCATCGTCATCGCCGGCGCCTCCGGCTGGACCTCGCTCCACACGCTCGGCTTCGGCACGCTGTCGCTGGCGCTGCTGGCCGCCTTCCTTGGACTCCAGGCGCGGCTTCGCAACCCGATCCTGCCACTGCGCGTGCTGCGGATCCGGAGCCTGGCCGGCGCCAGCGCGGCGCGCGGCCTGCTGGCGACCGCGATGTTCACGACCTTCTTCCTGGGCGCGCTCTACCTGCAGACGGTGCACGCCTACTCGGCGCTCAGCACCGGGCTGGCGTTCATGCCGTTCACGCTCACGGTGGGCGGCCTCTCGATGGGCGTCACGGTGCGGCTGGTCGACCGCTTCGGCTCGCTGCGGGTGCTGGTGACCGGGCTCGGCGCGATCGTGGTCGCGCTGCTGCTGCAGAGCTCGGTCGGACCCCAGACCGCGTACTTCCCGCACCTCTTCTTCGACTACGCGCTGTTCGGGTTCGGGGTCGGCATCTCGCTGATGCCGCTGACCCTGCTGGCGATGGCGGAGGTGCCGGCGGCCGACGCCGGGCTCGCGGCGGGGATCAGCAACCTGTCGATGCAGGGCTCGGCGGCCCTGGGGTTGGCGGTGCTGGGGACGGTCGCCGCCTCGCACGGCTACCGGCTCTCGTACACGATCGCGGCCGCCCTGGTGGCGGGCGCCCTGGTGGTGGTGCTGGCGGGGCTCCGGGCGCCGCGGGTTGCGGCGGCGCCGGCTCCGGCCGAGGCCGGCGAGGCCGAGATGGAAATAGAAGCGGCCGCGTGAGGTTGCAAGGAGGAATGAAGGTGCTGGTCTGGAACATCGAACACGGACTGACCTGGGGCGTCACTCGGTTGCTGGGCCACCGCCCCGAGCCGCCGGTGGCGCACCGCGAGCTGGAGCACGCGCACTGGGACCCGGTCGAGCGGCGCTGGTACACGCACCGGGTCGAGGAGCCCGCCGACCAAGCGGCGTAACGGAGGAAACTCCTCCCCGCTTGGCGGGGAGGTCCCGAGGGGGAGGGGCTGACGGGAGGGGGCGTTCCTCATCCGACCGGCATTCTTCCGCTACAACGCCTCGCATCACACAGTCGTCTGGTGGATGCCCCCGGACATCGACGAGTGGCGGGAGCTGCGCGTCGACCGGATCAACAGCGCCACCGACTCCGGCCGCGAGTTCACCCCCGGCTGGGAGCCGTCTCCTCCCCGCTCGGCGGGGAGACCCGTTGGCACCGCCGAGGGGGAGGGCTAAAGGTTGCGGAAGGGCTCGGGGACGTAGTCCTCGAGCAGCCGCTTCCAGCGCTCGCTGAGCTCGCCGCGGACGACCTCGTCGTCCCTCACCAGCCAGGCCAGGTGCCGGAGCGCGTGCTCGAGGACCTGCTGGTGGCCGATCCTGGTCGCGGCGGCCGTCGCGGAGTTCCGAGCCAGATCCGCGCGGCCGATCGGGATGCCCACCAGCTCGGGCGCCTGGCCGTCGTGGTTGACGACCAGGAAGCTGAGGATCACCGAGCCCCGGGCGCGTCGCCAGGAGGTCGAATGGACGAGCAGCGGCGGCCCCATCAGGTTGCTGGCGAACCGGCCCACGACCTCGAGCGGATCCTCGTCTTCCCCGGCCTCGATGTACCAGGGATCCGGCCCGCAGGGGCCGGCCAGCTCCGGGCCGTCCGCCGCCATCCGCACCACGAAGACCTCGGCCTGGACCGCGCCCTCGACGGCCCAGGCCGGGATCTCGGGGCTGCTCGGGATCAGGCGGGCCGGGCCCTCGCCAGCACCTGCTCGCGCGTCGTTTCCATGTTGTGATTCTCGCGGGCATGCTTCATGACCACTGGGACCAGCTCATCCTCGGAGCCGCGCGCCTCGAATCCGCACTCCCAGCGGAGGACCAGCACCACGCCGTTGCTCTCGCCCATGCTCACCTCCGCGGGAACCCTATCACCACTGAATCACGGCCAAGGCCGCCGCCTTTGGCCAAACTTTGACATCGTGGCGGCCGAGCTCTGATGTTGGACGAGTCGCGCCGGACCTGGCAGCTGCTCGCCCGCGGCCAGTTGTTCGAGTTCCGGATCTGGTCCGAGCTGATCGCCCAGTCGCGAGGCGCGCTGCACGTTTTTCTGCCGCTGCTGGACCGCGGCATCGACGGGGTCGTCCATCGAGTCCACGACGGCGCCTACACGGCCATCCAGTGCAAGAGCCGGTCCGCACTAGAACAGGGTTCAGTCAAGGTCGTGGTCCCGGTCGAATCTCTTGTCGACGACGAGGAGTGGATCGTTGCCGGACTTAACGACCCCGACGCCGGAATCGGGCCGCTGTTGCTGGTAGTGCCGGTCGCAGAGTTCAAGGCGCGCGCCGCGCATGGACAGTCGCGCGTGCGAGAGTGGTACGAGGCGTCGTTCCCGATGCATCCCCACGACGCCAAATGGGAGCACTGGCTGATCCCGCGCGAGGCGCTCGCTTCAGCGTTTCTCGAAGGCATGTCTCCGGCTCCCGTCGCCCCCCTTGTGGAGGAGCCCTTGGCGCCGGCCGACCGCGAGAGGCAGTGGCTCGGCTTCGTGGGCGAATCGGAGGTGATTCGCCGCCTCGCTGAGTCTCCTGAGCTAGACCTATTCCGGCCGTTCCCCGACCTCGAGACCGTCGAGCTCGTCTGCCGCGACAACCGCGGCCCGACGTCGCGTTGGTGCGGCCTCCAGGTCAAGACCGGCGCCGTTGCCGGCGCCGTTGAT
The DNA here is from genome assembly GCA_036378395.1 of Candidatus Dormiibacterota bacterium. Taxonomy (GTDB): domain Bacteria; phylum Chloroflexota; class Dormibacteria; order Dormibacterales; family Dormibacteraceae; genus DASUWN01. The sequence goes on from DASUWN010000112.1 coordinate 8,418, forward strand.
CCCCGGGTGCACGTGAGCATCCGCCGCCTGCCGTTCCATCCATCGCCTTCCACCTTCGTGGTCGTGCTGGCGTGGCTTCCCGAGGACCGTGCCATTCATCCTGAGTGCCTCCTGATCCCCTCGACCGAGCTCGACCGAGTTGCCTCGATCGACGGGCTGGCCTTGATGGTCGAGTGGCGCCCCGCTAGCCGGTACCCGACGATCCTCGACCCCTACCGCGTCCGCCTCGCCGAACTGGGCGGTTTGGTGCTCGATCGCTGCGCGTGAGCGCCACTTGGCCTTACAAACAAGAGAGCGTCCGCAGCAAAACGATCAAGCGCCCCGTATAGCAGCGTGGTATCGGCGACATCACCGCTGCACGATCAGCGCCAGGCGGCCCCGACCGACCTCGCCGGGTCCTCGGCCTCCCCCCACAGCAACGGCGACGTGATCAGCATGTCGGCCGTCGCGACGTTGCTCGCCAGCGGGACGTTGCGCACGTTGCAGATCCGCAGCAGCGTCTGGATGTCGGGGTCGTGCGGGTGCTTGTCGAGCGGATCGACGAGGAAGACCACCGCATCGACCCATCCCTCCACAATCCGGCTGGCGATCTGAACGTCGCCCCCCAGCGGCCCCGACTCGAGCCGCTCCACCTCGAGCCCGACCTTGTCCGCCAGCAGCCGGCCGGTGGTGTTGGTGGCCAGCAGCCGGCAGCGCTGCAGGCGCTCGCGGTTGAAGGTCGCGAAGGCGACGATGTCGGCCTTCTTGCCGTCGTGGGCGATGATCGCCAGCCGCGGACGGCGATCCAGGGCTTCGGGGTGCATGGGCAGGCCCCAGTCTGCCTGAGCCGGGGTTAGCAGCGGGTTAGGCGCGGCTGGGAATCGGGCGCCGCGCCCCGCCCCGGACTAGGCTCGTAACCAGGACTTAACCATGACGACCGCTGTCAATCGGGAGCGCGAGGTCAAACTCGCGGCCGGACCGGGCTTCACCATGCCCGCCCTGGGCGGAATCAACGGCGCCGAGCCCGCCGAGCCCGCCCGCCTCCAGCTCAACACTGTCTACTACGACACCCCCGACCTGCGGCTCGCCCGCTGGGGCTTCTCCCTCCGTCACCGCAACGGCGAGGGCTGGACCCTCAAGCTCCCGAGCACCGACCAAGGGACGGCGCTCGCCCGCGACGAGGTGACCGCGGAAGGATCCGGCTCCCGGCCGCCGGCAGCCCTGCTGAAATTGGTTCGTGCCTACGTGCGCCGCTCGGCGGTCGGCCCCGTGGTCCGGCTCCGGACCGCGCGCCACCTCGTCCGGCTCCTCGCGCCGTCCGAAGATGTAGCGGCTGAGGTGGTCGACGACGACGTCTCCGTGATCACCGGCCGCCGGCTCAGCGGTCGCTTCCGCGAGCTCGAGGTCGAGCTCAAAACTGGAAACGAGGAGCTGCTCGACGCCCTCGTCGAGCGCCTCCAGGAGGCGGGCGCCGGCAAGCCCGATCCCACCCCCAAGCTGGCCCGAGCCCTGGGCGAGGCCGCGGTCGACCGGCCCGAGATCCCGCTACCCGAGCCCAAGCCGTCGGCCCCGGCCGGGGAGCTGGTCCGGGCCGCGATCGCCGGCTCGGTCGCCCGGCTGCTCCGCAACGATCCCGGGGTGCGCCTGGGCGGCGACGCCGAGCGCGTTCACGACGCGCGCGTGGCGACACGGCGGCTGCGCTCCGATCTCCGCACCTTCGCCCCGCTGCTCGAAGCCGCCTGGACCGACTCCCTCCGCGAGGAGCTGAAGTGGCTGGGCGGCGTGCTGGGGGAAGTCCGCGATCTGGATGTGATGCTCGACCGGCTGCGCGCGCGCGTCGAGTCGCTTCCCGAGGCCGATCGCAAGGGCGCAGCGCCGCTCATCAGGCGGCTCACCGAGGAGACCGCGGAAGCGCGCCAGCGGCTGTTGGCCGCGATGAATTCCGACCGCTACCTCGACCTGCTCGAGAACCTAGTGGCCGCCGCCCAGCAGCCGGCGCTCAACTCAGCCGCCGGTGACCCCGGCAAAGAGGCCCTGCCCGGGCTGGCCCGCAAGCCGTGGCGGAAGCTGCGCCGTGAAGTTCGACAACTGGACCAGAGTCCCGCCGATCCCGAGCTGCATCGGGTGCGGATCCTGGCCAAGCGGGCCCGTTACGCCGCGGAGGCGGTGGCGCCCGCGGCCGGCGGGAAGGCGGCCAAGCTGGGCTCCGCGCTCGCCGACCTGCAGACGGTCCTCGGGGAGCACCAGGACAGCGTCACCCTCCAGGGCTGGCTCCGCGAGCGCCGCCCAGCATCGCCGGCGGCGGCGTTGGCAAGGGGCGAGCTGGTCGGGCTGGAACGCGCCGCCGCAGGGCAGGCCCGTTCGGAATGGCCCAAGGCCTGGAAGGCGGCCAAGCGGAAGAAGCTGCGGCGCTGGATGCGCCGCAGCTGAGGCGTACGATCGACGCAGATCAACTCCAGGAGGTGACCATGGCCGACAGCGTCTACCGTGTCACAGAGGTCATCGGGACCAGCTCCGAGTCCTGGGAGGCGGCCGCCCGGAACGCGGTCGAGACCGCCGCCCGCAGCCTTCGCGACCTCCGCGTGGCCGAGGTGAGCCGCCTCGACATGACCGTCGAAAACGGCAAGGTGACCGCCTTCCGAGCGCGCGTCAACCTCTCCTTCAAGTACGAGCCCGCGGGTTAGGCGCCGGGCGGCGCCCAGACGTAGAACTCGAGCGGCAGCACTTCCCTGAACCCGAGGTTCGCGAGCACAGGGGCCGACGTGGTGCGCACCGCCTGGACGACGGCGGCCGTCGCCCCGGCAGCCTGCGCATCCACGAGCCGGCGCGCGACCAGTGAGCTGTAGATCCCGCGGCCCCGGTAGCCGCCCAGGGTCGCCGCGCCGCCGAGCAGAACCATGTTCGTTCCCGGCACGAACACCAAGGTGCCGAAGGCGACCGGGTCGGAATTGCCGGGCACGAATGCGTGGTACATCCTCGATTCGACCTGGCCGGCACCCCGGATCGATACCTCGGTGATGAGTTCGGCGACGTCGACCGGCAGCCCGTAGGCTTCGGCCGTCATCGCGACCGCGCGCCGCTGTTCCCCGGCGGTGGCCGCGCGGACCTCAACTTCGGGGTTGGCACGGATCGGCGTTGAAAGCTGGGTCAGCACCATGCCCGCCAGCTCTTCGGCCTTGACAAACCCCGCCGACCTCAAGCGCTGGGTGAGGTCGGCCGGACGTGAGGCCGGGCTGGTGAACCAGCCGAACGACTTGTTCGACGCCGCGAACCTGTCCCGAATGGCGTTGATCGTGCCGTCGGCGGCTGCCGCTTCGAGATTGGCGCAGCCGACGCGATTGACGAGCGGATGCGAGAGGTCGCTCTCGCAGCCGGTGAGGCCGGGAAGCGAGATCTCAGTGAGATAGCCGGGCACCGCCGGAACCAGGAAGAGCGTGCGCTCGACCGCGTCCCGGAGGTCATCCACCGCTGCGGGTGATTATGGGCGCAGGTGGACAGGCCGCTGTGACCTAAGTGACCAGCAGCTGGCCCAGGATCCTGCTCACCGCCTCTCTCGAGGCCCCGGGGCCAGTCGAAGAATCCAGCACGGTGCGCCGCTCGGTCTCTCCAAGCGCCGCCAGGAAGTCGAGCGGCGTCGTCCACTGAAGGGAACCGCCGCCGGCTGCGAGCTCGCAGCTGACAGCCTCGTCAGAGCCGATCGGTCCATCATCTTTGCACCGGCGGCGCAGGGTGCCGCCATCGAGGCCGCGACCGCGGGCATCGAGGATCCCGCCGACGCGGTGGCGGTGGCCCACCGGCACTTCGTCCGCCTGGCTCGCGACGACGCCGGCTGGGCCTGCCTGCTGATCCGCCTCGACCTCTCCCAAAACCTCGGTCGCGAGGGCCTGAACTAACCCTGCTCGGCGGCCAACCCCCCGATCCACGGGAAGAACCGCCCCTGCACCGACTTCAGGAGCAGCACGTTGCCGACCCCGAACAGCGAAGCGATCAGCACCACCGCCAGCAGCTTGCCGGTCAGGAAGGAGTTGCCGTAGGTAATCAGGAGGTAGCCGACCCCGGTCAGGCTCACCTCCATCTCGCTCACGATCATGCCGATGATCGCCAGCCCGGCCGAGATCCGGGCGCCCGCCAGGATGAACGGCACC
>DASUWN010000113.1:0-6998 GCA_036378395.1 Candidatus Dormiibacterota bacterium
TGAGCTGGATTCGATCACGCAGCTGGTCGGGAACACACCGCTGCTGCGCATCCACCTCTTCGAGCGGGAGCTACCCGACCTGGAGGTCTACGCCAAGGCCGAGTGGTTCAATCCGGGCGGCTCGGTCAAGGACCGGGCGGCGCTGGCGATGGTCGAGGACGGCGAGCGCCGAGGGCTGCTCACCCATAAGAAGACGCTGATCGACTCCACCTCCGGCAACACCGGCATCGCTTACGCGATGGTCGGAGCGGCCAAGGGCTACCGGGTCAAGCTGGTGATGCCCGAGAACGTCAGCGAGGAGCGGAAGGCGCTGGTCACCGCGTATGGCGCCGAGATCGTTTACTCCGACCCGATGGAGGGCTCTGACGGCGCCATCCGCCTCTGCCGCGAGGTCTGCGCCGGCGAGCCCGACCGCTACTTCTACCCCGATCAGTACAGCAACCCCGGCAACTGGCGCGCGCACTACGACGGCACCGCGCTCGAGATCCTCGAGCAGACCGACGGCCGGGTCACGCACTTCGTGGCCGGACTCGGCACCACCGGCACCTTTGTCGGGACCAGCCGCCGCCTCAAGGAGCACGACCCCGGCATCAAGACGGTCGCCGTCATGCCCGACGACGCCTTCCACGGCCTCGAGGGCCTCAAGCACCTGCCGACCTCGATCGTGCCCAAGATTTGGGACGCCACGATCGCCGACGAGCTCTGGGGAGCACCGACCGAGCCTGCCTATGAGCTGGCGCGGACCCTGGCGCGGACCGAGGGACTGCTGGTCGGACACTCTTCGGGGGCTGCTCTGTGGGGGATCCGGCGCCTGGCCGAGTCGGGGGTGACCAAGGGCGTCGTCGTCACGGTCTTCCCAGACGGCGGCGACCGCTACCTCTCGACCGGCCTCTACAAGATGCGCCGGGACGCAGTGCAGAAGTGACCCACTGCCGTCCTTCGGCGGCGCGGCGGCGGCGGGTCACTCAGTGAGGATCTCGCAGCAGGCGATGGAGGCGATCCGCGCTCACGCCAAAGAGGGCTATCCATACGAGATCTGCGGGGTGATGGTCGGCCCCGGCCGCGACGGATTGGTGACCGAAGCCCACCGCGCCAAGAACATCGAGCAGGAGCGGCCGCAGGTCCGCTACACGATCGATCCCCACGACCAGATCCGCATCGAGCGCGACGCCGATGAGCGTGGGCTGCAGGTGGTCGGCTACTACCACTCGCACCCCGACCATCCGGCGCTCGCCTCGGTCACCGACGCCGAAAGGTCGTTTCCCGGCGCGGTGTTTCTGATCATCGCCTGTGAGCGGGGCGAGCCCAAAGACGCCAACGCCTTCGTGGCCGCCGACATCGGCGGTCCGATGCGACAGGAAGAGCTGGAGATCCTCGAATAGCGGGCCGGCCCGCCTGGCTGAACCGCAACGTCGTCGCCGTCGGCTTCGCCGACCTCATGGCCGACTTCAACTACGAGATGGCGCTCGCCGTCCTGCCCCTTTTCCTGACGATCGGCCTGGGTGCGCCCGCCTTTGCGGTAGGCCTGGTCGAGGGCCTCGCCGACGGGTCGTCGGCCGCCGTGCGGCTGGCCAGCGGCTGGTTCAGCGACCGGATCGCGTGGCGCAAGCAGGTCGCGATCGCGGGCTACTCGACGACCGTGGCCGGCTTCGCCTCGATGGCGGCCATCGGCGTCTGGCCGCTGGTGATCGCGGCGCGGGCCCTGGCCTGGATGGGCCGCGGCCTGCGCCAGCCGATTCGCTCCTCATTCATCAGCGGCTCGGTGCCGCGGGCGGACCTGGGCAAGGCGTTCGGCTTTCACGAGGCGCTCGACACCCTCGGCGCGCTGGCCGGGCCGGCGGTCGCGTTCGCGCTGCTCGCGACCGGTCACGGCTTCCGGACCGTGTTCCTGGCCGCACTCGTCCCCGGGGCGCTGTGCGTCCTCATGTTCGCGCTGCTGACCCGCGACCCGAGAGCCGCGGTGCCGGCGCGGGGTGAGCGCCTCGATCCGCTGCCCACGCGCTTCTGGCGCTTGCTGATCGCGGTCGCCGTCTTCGGCGCCGGCAACTTCGCGCCGGCGTTCTTCACGCTGCGGGCGGCCGAGATGCTCCGGCCCGAGCTCTCGGCGACGGCCGCGGCCAGCGCCGCCGTCCTCTTCTACCTGAGCCACAACGCCGTCGCCGCGGCATCGTCCTTTCCCGGCGGCTGGCTCGCCGACCGCCTGGGCAAGCACCTCGTGCTCGCCTTCGCCTACTTCGGCTTCGCCGCGGCCTGCCTGATCGGTTGGTGGGGGCACGGTCCGCTGGCGGTGGCGGCGCTGGCGCTACCGGTCGGCATCTCGGCCCCGCTGGTGATCGCCACCGAGCAGTCGCTGACCAGCGCGCTGGTGCCGGAGCGGGTGGTCGGCACCGCCTTCGGCTGGCTGGGGGCCGTCAACGGCGTTGGCGACCTGGTCTCCAGCGTCGTGGTGGGCGTGCTCTGGAGCTCAGCCGGTCCCGGCGCGGGCCTCGGCTTCGGGGCGCTGCTGTGTGCGGCCGGAGCCGTTCTGCTGCTGGTCCTGATGCGGGGCACGGACCTCGAACCGGCGGGCCAGGTACTCGGGTAGCGTCGCCAGGGGCGGCCGCTCCTGGTCGCCGATGTCCTTGAGCTCGAGGAAGAAGCGGTCGCCCTCGTAGTGGATCAGCTTCATGGTCCGGTTGACCTCCTCCACCAGGTGCATGCGGTGGCGGTCGCCGAGGCGCTTGAGCGCCACCTGCATGATCGCGAACGCCATCTTGGAGAGGTTGAACAGCTCCTGGTTGCGGTGGATGCGAACACCGAGGTCGACCTGGGCGATGCGGTTGAGCCCAAAGATCTCGACGATGTCGATGAGGTGGCCGATTTCGACGCCGTAGCCGGTGAAGAAGGGTAGGCGCTCGAGCAGCTCGCGGCGGCCGGCGTACTCCCCGGAGAGCGGTTGCAGGAGACCGGACAGCTCGGGATAGAAGAGGTTGATCAGAGGCCGCGCCGCGAGCTCGGTCACGCGGCCACCGCCGGCCGTCTGGATCTCGCCGCCGAAGTTGAGTGGCCGCCGGTAGAAGCCCTTGACGTAGCCGATCCGCGGATCCGTGAGCAGCGGCCCCAGCGTCCCGTAGACGAACTGGGGGTGGATGTTCGAGATGTCGGTGTCGCACCAGACGACCAGGTCTCCGGTCAGCAGGTGCAGCGACTTCCAGAGCGCTTCGCCCTTGCCGGCGTGGCTCCCGTACTCGGGCAGCACGTCCTGGTGGCGGTGGACGCGAACGCCCAGGGAGCGCGCGATGTTGACCGTCTCATCGCTGGATCCGCTGTCGACCACGACGATCTCATCGAGCAGGGGCTGGTCCTCGACCAGCGCCTCCTGCATCACCGAGATGATCCGGCCGATGGTGGCCTCCTCGTTCAGAGTCGGGAGGCCGAGACTGATGCTCAGCCCCTGCTCGCGCTTGAGCCTTACCAGGCGCCGGATGTCCTTGAACTCGCGCGAGTGGAACGTGTTCTCGGCGAACCAGCGGTCGACCACGCCCTGGATGTCGCCGGCCGGGGTGACCGGCGGTCCCGACTCGATGTCCCAGACCGGCGTCACGCTGCGCGCGCTCTTGGCCACGATCACGTTGCCGGGCAGCCGCCGGACGGTCTCCACCAAGCGCAGCCCGACCACGACCGAGGAGTGAGCGGTGTCGGCGTAGGCGCCGAGGACGACCAGGTCGTGGTTCTCGGCCTCGGCGCGGATGGCGGCGGCGGCGCCCGCGTCGACCTCTTTGACCGTGTGCCGGATGCGCCCAAGGCTCTTGAGGGCCTCGTTGAAGGTCTCGCGTTCCTGGACGCGCTGGGCATGGCTCAGGCGCGGGTCGTAGACGTGCATCACGGTCAGCGCCGCCCGCCGGCCTCGGGCCAGCGCGGCCGCCGTCCGCAGCGCCAGGGCGGCCGAGGGGCCTCCCCGGACCGGAACCAGGATCCGGGAGATCGAGCTGCGCCGGGACTCGCCGGGGCGGACCAGCAGGAGGTCGGCGGGTGGGTCGGCGACCAGGTCGTCCAGGTTCTGGTCGGCCGGCCGCTTCGAGAAGCCCGGCCATTCGACGACGATCAGCGTCGAGCCGCTCTCATAGGCCGCTTCGCGCACCGCCTGGCTCACGCTGTGGCCGACCCGCACCTGGACCCCGAAACCGCTCGCCTCGCGCTCCTCGACGCTGGTGATTCGCTGCAGCAGCGCGCGGTAGCGGCGGGCGACGGTGATGCTGCGTGCGATCTCGCGGCCGGCGGGAATCTCGACCACGCCCAGGACGTGGCCGGTCCCGCCCTCGTTCTCGCAGACGGCGCTCGCCACCCGCAGCAGCGCCGGCGCCGCCTGCACACGCAGGATCGGAACCAGGACGTGGGGACGGCGGTCAGGCATGCGCCACCTCCGCCAGCAGCGCCTCCAGGCGCGGCGCCACGGCGCGCCAGTCGTGCTCGGCGCGCACCCGCCGCCGCTCGGCAACGTGTGGCTCGGCCAGCGCCGCCCGAAGTGCGGTCGCCACGTCAGACGCGCCGCCGGCGGCGGGGAAGAGGTGCAGCGAGCGGCCGACTTCGCGGAGGACGGGCAGGTCGGCGCAGACCATCGGGGCGCGAACCAGCGCCGCCTCGAGCACGGGAAGGCCAAACCCCTCCGACTCCGAAGGCAGCAGGACCACGTCGGCCGCCCGGTAGAGGGCGGTCATGTCCTGGTCGCTGACTGGATGGGGGCCCTCGCCTGCCAGCTCGAACAGAAATGCCACGACACCATCTAACGCAAGCTGAGCTCTTTGCTCCAACAAAGAAGCTGCGTAATCGCGGTTGTCGGCCGAGTGAGCGCCCAGCGGTCCGGTGACCACCAGGGCGAGGCGAGGCTCACTCGGCAGTAGCTCCGCAGCGGCCGCCAGCGCCAGCTCGAGCCGCTTACGGCGCGTGATCCGGAGCGGGACCAGCACCAGCGGGTCGGCGGCGGATACGCCGGCTCGCTCGAGCAGCGCACGGGCGTGGGCGCCAATGCCGGTCAGCTGGTCGCTGTCGATGCCGTTGGGGACAGCCTCGGCCGCCACTTCCAGTAGCTGCTCGATCTCGGTCGCCCGCTCCCGGGAAACCGCGACATAGCGGACACCGGGCTGCGCGATCCGCATGAGGCTGTAGGGAAATCCGCTGTGCTGCCAGTCGCGATAGCGGGGGTTGATGAAGGCGAGGTCGTGGGTCCAGGCGATCAGCGGCTTGCCCGCGGCGGACAGCGCGGCCGCCAGGGGCAGGTTGAAGGGCATGGTCAGGACGTTGTGCGCAACCACGACCTCGCTGTCCGCGAGCAGGGGTGCGAGTTCGGCGGCGAGGTGATTGCGGAGGCCGTTGAACAGGGCCTCGTCGAACTCGGCGCGGCCCAGACCGAGGTAGAGGCGCTCGACGTCCGGATGCCGGGAGTCGACCTCCGGCACGAGCGTCGCGTCCCCGCGGCCGGCGATCACGCGCACGTCGTGCCCGCGCTCGCCCAGGAGCCGGGCGTGGGCGCCGAGAACGGCCTCAACACCGCCGGCAACCGGCGGGGCGGTGTAGTGGACGAGCGCGACCTTCATGCCGGAAGTTCGAGCTCGAGCCCGGCCGGATGGCGGTCAACCTTGACCCGGGGCCGGCCCTCGCAGGCCTCGACCGTGAAGTCGAGCGTGGCGCCGGCGATGCGCATCCCCTCCACCCGCAGGCGGTCATAGAGCGGCGTCTCCAGCGGATCGATCCGCAGCCGCTTGTCGAAGACGTTGACCTCGACCCCGACCATTGTCTGCAGGAAGTGAAAGAGCGCCCCGGCCGCCCAGGCCTGGGGGCTGCAGCTGACCAGGTACTGCCCGGGGCCGGAGCCGAAGCGGCGGTCGCGGGTGAAGCCGCAGTACAGCTCCGGCAGCCGGTCGTCGGCAAAGTGGATCCCCGCCTCGAGCACGCTGCGCGCGACCAGCTCCGGCTCGCGGCGGTATCCGTAGCGCCGCATGCCGGCCGCGATGATCGAGTTGTCGTGCGGCCAAACCGAACCGTTGTGGTAGCTCATCGGGTTGTAGGAGGGCTCCCGGCTGGAGAGAGTCCGGATCCCCCAGCCGCAGAAGAGGTCCTCGGCGACCAGCCGGCCCACCACCGCCTCGGCCCGGCCGGCATCGATGATTCCCGACCAGAGGCCATGGCCCGGGTTGCTGGATACCGATGCCACCCGGTTCTTGTCGCGATCGAGCGCCTGCGCATAGAAGCGCTGCTCGGGGATCCAGAAGAGCTCGTTGAAGCGGCGCCGCAGCGATTCGGCTTCGCGGTCGAGCCGGTCGGCGACGGCGGGCTGGCCCATTCGCCGGAAGATGCGGGCCAGGCCGGCTTTGGCGTGGTAGACGTAGCCCTGGACCTCGACCAGCGCCGCCGGCAGCGGCGCCGGCTCCCCGTCGGCTCCGGTCAGCGAGTCCCAGGAGTCCTTCCAGCCCTGGTTGCGGACCCCCAGGGTTGAGCGCTGGGTGTACTCGACCAGGCCGTCCTCGTCGAGATCGCCGTAGCGGTCGATCCACTCCAGCGCCGCGAAGACGCTGCCCGACAGCTCGCTCAGGAGGTCGAGGTCGCCCGTCCAGTGCAGTAGCTCGACCAGGAGGACCAGGAACAGCGGCGTCGCGTCGACCGTGCCGTAGTAGGGCGTGTGCGGGATCTCGCCCAGCCCCGCCAGCTCGCCGAAGCGGATCTCGTGCAGGATCTTGCCCGGCTCCTCCTCCCGGTAGGGATCGATCTTGGTGCCCTGGTGGAGCGCGAGGTAGCGGAGTGTGCCGTAGGCCAGGTCGGGGTTGAGGCCGAGGCACTGGAATGAGGTGATCAGCGCATCGCGCCCGAAGGGCACCGCGTACCAGGGCGTGCCAGCGGTGGGGTAGAGACCGCTCGGATAGCGGTCGCTGAGGATGCGCAGATCCTCGAGGCTTCGCCACAGAAGCCCGTTGTCGAGGACCTCGTTGTCGGTCCGGTATTGGGTGCAGGACCCGTTCCAGACC
>DASUWN010000114.1:0-8817 GCA_036378395.1 Candidatus Dormiibacterota bacterium
TCGATCGACGACAGCCGGAACCGGACCTCCGACCCCGCCGCACCCATCAGCCGCCGCACCAACAACTCCAGCCCGCCCCGAAACGACCCCAGGTCGATCCCGGTCAGCACGATCTCGCGGTACCCGGCCTCAGCGGCGGCCCGCGCGCGCGCCTCCAGGTAAGGCAGCACCCGTGAGATCGAGCGCCCGCGCGTCTGCCAGACGATGCAGAAGGTGCAGCGGTTGTCGCAGCCGTCCTGGACCTTGAGCACGAACCGCGAGCGGTGCTCGCCCGGAGGCGCCACCCGCTCCAGCCCGACCGGCGCCGCCTTCCAGCCGTTGGGGACCACCACGTCCGCGCCTAGCCCGTCGCCGGGGTGGGCGTCGACGTAGCAGCCCATCAGCACCAGCGCCGCCCCCGGGTGCTCCCGCCGAGCCCGCGCGACCGCCTTCCGCGTGTCGCGATCCGCGGCGCGGGTCACGGTGCAGGAGTTGACCACCACTACGTTCTCGGTCCCGTCCGCCGCCAGCCGCTCGGCGAGCTCGTCGACCTCGGCCGCGTTGGTGCGGCAGCCAAGGTTGATGAACGACCTCACACCAGCTCCACTAGTCCAGAGATAGCACGGCCATGAAGGCCTCCTGCGGGATCTCGATGTTGCCCACCCGCTTCATCCGCCGCTTGCCCTCCTTCTGGCGCTCGAGCAGCTTCCGCTTGCGGGTCACGTCACCTCCATAGCACTTGGCGATCACGTCCTTGCGCATCGCCGAGATCGTCTCCCGCGCGATCACCTTGCCGCCGATCGCGGCCTGCAGCGGCACCTCGAAGAGCTGGCGGGGAATGATCTCCCGCAGCTTCTCCACCAGCCGCCGGCCGTGGGCGGTCGCCTTGTCGCGGTGGACGATCATCGAGAGCGCGTCGACCGGCTGGCCCGAGACCAGGACGTCGAGCTTGACCAGGTCGCCGGGCCGGAACCCCACCAGCTCGTAGTCCATCGATGCGTAGCCCTTGGAGCGCGACTTCAGCGCGTCGTAGAAGTCGTGGATGATCTCCCCGAGCGGCAGCTCGTACTCGAGCAGCACGCGCTCGCCGACCTGGTGCTCCAGGTTCTTGAAGGCGCCCCGCCGCTCCTGGCAGAGCTCCATCATTGGCCCGACGTAGGTGCTCGGGACGATGATCGAGACCTGCACGAAGGGCTCCTCGATGTGGTCGATCGACTGCACCGGCGGCAGCAGGGCGGGGTTGTCCACCAGGACCATTTCGCCCCGCCGCAAAAACACCCGGTATTCAACGGTCGGCGCGGTGGTGATCAGTTCGAGGTCGAACTCGCGCTCCAGCCGCTCCTGGACGATCTCCATGTGCAGCAGGCCCAGGAACCCGCAGCGGAAGCCGAAGCCCAGAGCGGCTGAGTTCTCGGGCTCGAAGACGAGCGCCGCATCGTTCAGCTGCAGCTTTTCGAGCGCGTCCTTGAGGTCGGAATAGAGGTCGGAATCGGTCGGAAACAGGCCGGCGAAGACCATCGGTTTGGCCGCCCGGTAGCCCGGCAGCGCCGCTCCGGCCCCGTGCTCGGCCCAGGTCACAGTGTCGCCGACGCGCGCGTCCTTGACGTTCTTGATGGCGGCCGTGAAGTAGCCGACCTCGCCCGTCCGGAGCGCGTCGGCCGGCCGCCGGCGGGGCGAGAAGAAGCCGACCTCGTCGACCTCGTGAACGATGCCGGTGTTCATCATCCGGACCCGCGTCCGGGGCCGGATCTCGCCGTCAACCACGCGGACGTAGACGATCACGCCGCGGTAGGAATCGTAGTGGGAGTCGAAGATCAGGGCCCGCAGCGGCGCGGTGGCGTCGCCGGCCGGCGGCGGCACCTCGCGCACGACCGCCTCCAGGATCTCGGTCGTGCCGACGCCGAGCTTCGCCGAGGCGAACACCATCCGGTCGCGCGCGATGCCGGTGACCTCGCCGATCTCCTCCGCCACCAGCTCGGGCTGGGCGGCGTCGAGGTCGATCTTGTTCACCACCGGAATCAGCGCCAGGTCGGCCTCCACCGCCTGGTAGAGGGTGGCCAGCGTCTGGGCCTCGATCCCCTGGGCCGCGTCCACCACCAGCAGCGCCCCCTCGCAGGCGGCCAGGGAGCGCGACACCTCGTAGGCGAAGTCGACGTGGCCGGGAGTATCGATCAGGTTCAGTTCGTAGGTCTGGCCGTCGGCGGCGGTGTAGGACATGCGGACCGCCTGCAGCTTGATCGTGATCCCGCGCTCGCGCTCGAGGTCGAGCGAGTCGAGCACCTGGTCGACCATGTCGCGCTCACTGACGGTGCCGGTGGCCTGGAGCAGGCGGTCGGCGAGGGTCGATTTGCCGTGGTCGATGTGGGCGATGATGCAGAAGTTCCGGATGCGGTCCTGGGCCACCGTCGCCCGATCTTAGCTAGCGCCCGCCGACCACCCCGGCCCTCCCCAGGCGAACCCCGCGGTTTTTCGAGAAACCCCCTCCGCGACGCAGGCGAACCCCGCGGTTTTTCGAGAAACGGCCCCCGAGGCCCCCCGCTAGCCGCGGTTTCTCGAAAAACCGCACTCAGCGTCGACCGCGAGCCCGCTCCTCCCAACCCTCCGGGAATGCCGGGCGGGCCCGATACTCCGCCAGCGACATCCCTCCGGCATCCTTGGCGCTGACGATCACCTCCCGCTGCGGCCACTCGATGCCGACCTCGGCGTCGTCCCAGCGCAGGCACCCCTCCGCCGAAGGCGTGTAGTAGCCGGTGCACTTGTACTGGACCTCGGAGCCCTCGGCCAGGGCCAGAAACGCGTGCCCAAACCCGGGCGGCACCCAGACCTGGCGCATGTTGGCGGCGCTGAGCTCGACCGAGGTCCAGCGCCCAAAGCTCGGCGAGCCGACCCGCAGGTCCACCGCCACGTCGAAGATCGCGCCCGCCGTGCAGCGGACGAGCTTGCCCAGGGGCGCCGACCAGTCCTGCCAGTGGATCCCGCGCAGCACCCCGCGCCCCGACCGTGAGTGGTTGTCCTGCACCACCTCGAAGTCGAGACCGAGCGCTGCAAACCGCTGCCGGTGCCAGGCTTCGATGAAGAAACCGCGCTCGTCGCGGAAGAAGTCGGTGTCGATCACGACCACGCCCGGCAGCTCGGTCGGCGTAACCCGATACTCCATTCCGACGGCGAGGGTAGCCGGTTCGACGGCGAGGGTAGCCGGTTCGACGGTGCGGGGAGCCGCTGTTAGACTACGCGCTCGTTGCATCCCCAAGGCCGTCCGGCGGACGCGCCCGGGGCGTCTCTGATCGCTCCGCCTGAGCCCCGCCTAGAGGACCTCCCCCAGCCAACCATCAGCCATCCCAGCAAGAACGGTGGCTCGCGCCCGCCGTCCCGGCGCCGACGCCGCCACGGCCGGCGCAACGCCCTCTTCGCCGCGGTGCTGATCCTGCTTCTGCTGATCGGCAGCGGAGGTGCGGGCGCCTATTTCGAGTACGGCCAGGCCAAGCACGTCCAGGACGTCGTCGTCGCCGAGTTCACAGCCGCACAGGCGGACCTCCAGAAGGCCAAATCGACCCTCGCCAACTCGACCTCGGACAAGACCGGGGATTCGATCAACGAGGCCCGGACGTACAACGCCTCGGCCCGCACCCATTTCCAGAATGGGCGCCGGATCGCCGACACCAGCCAGGTCCTCACGACCGCGGCCGGCCTGCCCTACGCGTCCTCCTATGTGAAGCCGCGGTTGAAGGCGATCGACGAGCTGGCGGACATGGGCGTGGCGCTCACCTACACGGTCGATGACGCCGCCGCCATCGACGAGCAGCTGGTCAAGCCGAGCTCAGACACCGCCTCCGGCGGCGCCAAGATGCTGGCCGTGCTCAAGGCGATCCAGCCCCAGCTCGACAAGCTCAAGGCGGACCTCACCACCGCCAAGGTGGCCGTCGATCAGGTCGACATCTCGGTGCTGCCCAAATCACAGCAGTCGGCACTGACGCTGGCCAAGACCACGATCGACAAAGGGCTGACCGGTGTCCAGACGATGAAGGAGCTGACTCCGATCATCTTCGAGATCCTGGGCGGCAACGGCCCCCGGACCTACCTCATCGAGCAGATCAACCCCGCCGAGCTCCGGGCCGGCGGCGGGTTCTTCGGCAGCTACGCCGTACTCAATGCGAGCGGCGGCGACCTCAAGCAGACCAAGAGCGGCGCCATCGAAACCATCGACTACAACGCGCAGCACGTGCGGCCGCAGGTCGGACAGAAGGGCTACGTCTCCCCGCCCGCGGTGATGACCGAGTTCCTCGGCACCAACTCCTGGACGCTCGAAGACTCCAACTTCTTCCCCGACTTTCCGACCAATGCCAAGTGGGCCGAGTACTTCAGCGACAAGGAGATGCAGGTCAAGCCGGACGGCGTCTTCTCCATCGACCCGGTCGCGGTCGGCTACCTGATGGGAGTCACCGGGCCGATCACGGTCCCGGGGACCGGCATCACGGTCGAGGGCGGCTCCTTCGCCGACTACGTCTTCAACTATGAGAACGGTCCCGGCGCACCGCCCAGCCGGAAGGCGTTTCTGGGCGAGGTCGCCTCCCTCCTCATCGCCAAGCTGGCGACGCTGCCCCCGCCGGCCTGGCCGGGCCTGCTGACCGCGCTCAACAAGGCCGCGCAGGAGCACCACATGCAGGTCTCCTTCAACAACCAGTCCGTGCAGGACCAGATGGCGAAGTTCGGCTGGACGCAGACGCTCAACCCGCTCAAGGCCCCCGACTTCGCGATGGACGTGGAGTCGAACTTCGGCGGCACCAAGGCCAACCACTTCCTGACCCGGCGCTTCGATGTGACGCTGGCCAAGCAGGGCGACAGCCTCCACCACAAGGTGGTCGTCCAGCTCGACGAGAACCTGAACGCGCCCGTGGTTCCGGACTACCCGCAGATCTACCGCGCCTACTGCCGCTTCTACATGCCGGACAGCGCGACCAACCGCAAGGTCGGCGGCGTCAAGGCCGACGACCATGCCAGCGACGAGAAGGAACCCGGCGTGGCGCTGCTCGACGGCTGGATCCAGATCACGCCCAAGAACAAGGTCGGCAGCTACACCGTGACGTACGAGTACGACACCCCCTGGCATCCCGACGACCACGGCAGCGAGCTCCTGTTCTGGCAAAAGCAATCGGGGACCAATCCCGACCAGCTCAACGTCACCTTCATGGACGGGTCGAAGACGCTGAAGGCTTCGGGGACGCTGGTGACCGACCTGCTGGTCAGCGTTGGCGACAGTGGGCTCACCATCAAGCCGAACCAGACCTCGGGTGCCTCCCTCCCCTCGATCAGCCTCTAAAGCCCCACCTTCGGCTCGACCCGCGCCGGCGGCGGTCGGGCTCGGCTGCCTGGGTTCAATGCTCCTCCTGCTCGCCTGCTCGACGGTCGGCGGGGTCGTGTACCTCAGCCGGAGTACGCCCGCGACCGTTTGGGCGATGCCCGTGCTGAAGGTCAACAGCGGGCGCGGCGCGCGGATTCTGGCGGGCAACACGACATCCGAGCTCGTCTCCAACGGGACCCTCCTCGCCCTGGACGATTCAGTCGGAGTCGCAGGCAGTGGGGAGGTGGACCTTGCCGACGGGTCCCGCATCGTCCTCGGCCCCGGCGCCGGGGTTTCAATCCACACCGCCTCGATCGACCGCGCCGGCCACCTGGTGGAAGCGGAGATCGTGCAGTTCGGCGGTCGTGCCCTGTATCTCCTAAGAGCCACCCCGGCCTCGCTCTTTGTCGTGAGCACCGACTACGGGAATTCGGCCGTCGTCCCCAGCGCTGGGCTGCCGATATTCGAGGTCGACCTCAGCTCCGGTGTCGACGAGAACGTATCGGTCTTTCAGGGTGCGGTGAGTTCGGGACGCGTCAGCGGGCCCGTCGAGGCCGGTACACAGCAGCGAGTCGGCAAAGGGGGCCAGGCAGCCGGGCAACGGCAGCCGCTCGCGGAAGATCCGCAGGATCCTCTACAGCAGGCAATCAAGTCCGAGGCGACGGTGGCGGAAGCCACCGGCGGCGCCCCCACGGGTGAGACCTTCACCTCCCTCCAGGGGCTGACAGACGGGAAGTTGGCCACGGCCGGCGAATACTCCACGGCAGGCGGCGACCTGACCGCGACGCTGAGCTACTACGGCGATTCTGCTGCCCTGCGCCTAACCGGCCCCGACGGACAGACCGTGCGACGGGAAGGTCCGTCGCCGGTCACCGTTAACGTTCCTGACGCCCGACCGGGGGTCTACCGATTGCAGGTGGAAGCCGTCGCAGTTTCCCCGTACGGCGCACCCTATGCCGTGACCATCGCGGCCGCCAATACCTGCAGCTCAAGGGCCGAGGGAGCTTATGTGCGGACGCTCACCCGCTCGATTCCAATTGGCGCCAACCTCACGCTGACCCGCGTTGGCTCCGGCAACACCCCGGTTGTGCTGGCCCAGGGCGCCTCCGACGTCCGGTTCGGGCACGCCGAGCTTTCGGCGGTCCTTTTCGCCGCCGCGCCGCGGATCCAGCTCAACCCCCTCTGGCTGCGCGTGCGGGGTATCCCCTTCCCCGCCCGTGCACTCGGCACGATCGCCGGCAGTCCGATCGCGCCGGCCGATCCCGGTTTCAGCGTCGACCGGGTATACGGATGCGGCCCCGGCTTCGTCATCGAAGGACACCGCTGACATGAGCGTCGAAACCGGACCCGGCGTGGCCGCCCGCGGCCTGCTGGCCGGTCGCGACCGCGTCCGGACACCGCGCCACCCGCGGCTGCTCCGAGATGTGCTGGCCGGGCTGGTGATCCTCGCATTCGCGGGCTGGGGAGTTCGCGTCAACCTCCTCGAGGGCTTCATCTACGAGTGGCCGCGGCATTTCCGGGGCGACTTCTACAACGCGATGTTCGTGTCCTGGGACGGCACCGGCATCTACTACGGGCCGGTCTTCGTCCTGGAACGCTGGCTGGTCGACCTCGCGCCGCAGGTCTTCAACGAATACTTCTTCGGAGTCCTCAACGTTTTCCTCACGGTGGCGGCATTCGCGACGGCCGCCCTGGCGGCCAGGCTGAGCTGGCGGCTGGCCACGATCGCGGCGGCGGCGTGGCTCTGCTTCCACTGGCTGACCTACTCCTTCTCGGTTTCCGCCAATCCGGAGTTCGTGGAGCTGCTGCTCCTGTGCCTTGCCTGGTACCTGGCGGTGAGCACCCGGCCCTCGCTGGGGCTCGCCGCGACCGCGGCGGCGACCTTGACCAAGCGGATTCCGGCGCTCTTCGCACCGCTGCTGCTGATGCTGGAGTGGAGCTGGCGATCCCTGGCCCAGGCGGCCGGTATCACCGTCGTGATCACAGCGGTCGTCGCCATCGGCCAGCGGATGAACCCGCTCGACGTGCTGCAGGCCACCTTTCCCTTTCAGCTGCCGCTGAAGCAGGTCGGTGCCGGCGGCTACCAGCCCCAGATCCACGATGAGGTGACCGTGCTGCTGGCGCAGCCCTTCCCCTACCCGTCGCAAGAGCTCTCACTCAGCAACGCGCTGGCGCGCCTCACGCACCGGCCGATGAGCGACTGGTCGCTGCCCTTCTTCCAGGGGTTCTACTACGTCTTCACGGCCGGGGTCGTGCTGGTCGCGCTGTACGTGGCGTGGGCGCTGATCCGGGGCCCGCGGCGCGTCGAACGTGAGCTGGCGGCGACGCTCTGCTTCGCGATCTTTTTCGCGCTGCTGCCCCTGGCCGCGATCACGACCCATCCCCACACCTTCCTGTTCATGCTGCCGGTGTGGACGGCGCTGCTGGCGCTGATCGCGCGCTCGCAGGGGGCGACTCGGGCGTACCTGGCGCTGGTCGGCGGTATCGGCTTCCTGTTCGCGGGGTTTCCCGCCGCGGTCTCGCCGGTGGACCGCCTCCTGCACGCGCATCTCGACATGTCGCCGCTCTTCCAGGACCCGATCCTGATCGACGTGGCGGTGATCGCGGGGCTGATCGCCTACGCGACAGCCCTGGTCTACCGCCCACGGACGATCGGCTAGGATAGCCCGTCGTGCCCGCCCTCCCCGGCAGCCGATGAAGGTTGCCGTCACCGGTGGCGCCGGTTTCATCGGCTCCCACCTGACAACCCGTCTCCTGCGCGACGGCCACGAGGTCAAGGTCATCGACAACCTCTCGACCGGCCGCCGTCAGAACCTCGCTCACCTGGACGGCGAGGTCGAGATCCTCGAAGGCGACATCGCCGACCAGGAGTTTCTCGATCGCAGCCTCAGGGGCCTGGAGGTCGTGTTCCACGTGGCGGCGCTGCCCTCCGTCCCCCGCTCCTGGACCGACCCGCTGTCCTCGCTCCGGAGCAACGCCTATGGCACCTCGGTCGTGGGCCGCGCGGCCGTCCGCAACAGCGTCGGCACGGTCGTCTACTCGTCTTCCTCGTCCGTCTATGGCGACCAGCCGGGCGACTGCCGGAGCGAAGACATGGCGCCGGCGCCGATCTCGCCCTACGCGTACTCCAAGCTGCTGGGCGAGGAGGTTTTGCTCGCCCATGCGGCCGGCGGGGATCTGAATGCGGTGGCGCTGCGCTACTTCAACGTCTTCGGGCCGCGCCAGGACCCCAACTCGCCCTACTCGGCGGTGATCCCGCTCTTCATCACGGCCGCCCTCCGGGGTGAGCCCGTGACCATCTACGGCGACGGTACCCAGAGCCGCGACTTCACTTACGTCGACAACGTCGTCGAGGGCAACCTGCTCGCGCTCGCCGGCCGGCCCACCGAGGGTGAGGCTGTCTTCAACATCGCTTGCGGGGTCTCGATCACGCTCCTCGAGCTGGTGGCGGCCATCTCGCGCATCGCCGGGCGAGAGGTGGAGGTCCGGCATGGCGATCC
>DASUWN010000115.1:0-10895 GCA_036378395.1 Candidatus Dormiibacterota bacterium
ATTACCTCGAGTACGTCTCGGTCGAACTGAACTCCCGGCCACGCGAGACCCTGGGCATTCGGACCCCCGCCCAGGCGCTCAACCAACTACTCTCGGAGCCGTCCCCGTCCACCGGTGTTGCGTCGACCGCTTGAATCCGCCAGCCGTTTAACGACCCGCTTCCAGAAATCGACGAGGGAGCTAGCCGGAGGTCGACCAGTAGTACATCCGAGCCGCCCAGCTGGGATCGCTGCGGTAGGCGGCGGCGAAGCCGTCGATGGCCGCGACGTAGTCGGTGTCGTTGTTGTAGCGGTAGATCGCGCGGTCCATATTCCCGGGGCCGCCCATCGCCCGCAGGTAGCGGGCGGCGGCCTCGATGGCGTCCTTCGGGTTCATCACGTCGCCGGTCCCGTACTGGGCCCAGGTGCTGGGCATGAACTGCATGGGGCCGAGGGCGCCCGCGCTCGAAGGCCCATTGACCCGCCCGAAGTCGCTCTCGACGAAGTTGATCGAGGCCAGGAAGGTCCACTCGATCGACCAGCGACCCCCCGACGTCCGGTAGTAGCCCATCAGCGCGTCGACCGGCGCGGCGTCTTCGAGCCGCCGGTTGTACCGGATCCGGATCTGGCTCAGGTCATCGATCTCGGCCAGCCGCCACAGCGACCGCAGCGCGGCGATGGTGGCGAGCACGGGCGCCACGTCGCTGCTGGACATGAAGCGCTGGACGGCCGACTGCATCGCGGGGTCGACGGCCATCGCGTAGACGACCACCTGCTGCTTGCGCGCCGCCGCCCGGTAGCGGTAGGTGGCGTTCTCGAGTGCGAGATCGCGTCGGGCGGTCGCCAACAGATCGCCGGCGGCCGGCGCCGGAGCGGCGGTGAGCTGCGCCTGGTCGGCCAGCGCCTGCGCCATCTCGACCTGGCTCGCCTTCCACTCCCTCACGAGGCTCGCCGGCGTGGCCGGGCCGGCGACGTCAACCGCGGCGTGGGCCGAAACGGGCAGGGCGGAGAGCAGCAGGGCCGGGAGGAGGGTGACGGTCAGGCGGCGGAGGAGCACGCCGAGGTTATAGGCGGTTATCCCCGATCATTCGACGACGGCCCGTTAAAGGCCTCCGCCAGCTTTGGCTAAGGGCTGAGCCGACTCCAGCGCGCGCAACGGCCGATTCTTGCGTGGGAAGAACCTGCGGTTCCTCCCCCGGACCCTACTTCCCTTCTCGGTGCCCTCGCCCCACGCAACGCCCCCAACGCCTGGATCAGCGACTCAAACGGCCCGGCGCAGCCGGGCCTTCCGGCACCGTGGGAGATCTGGGTTAGGCCGACTCCAGCGCGCGCTCCGGCCGGTCGGCCGATTCTTGCGTGGGAAGAACCTACGGTTCCTCCCCCGGACCCTAAATCTGGGTTAGGCCGACTCCAGCGCACGCACCGGCCGGTCGCCCGACTCGACCGCCGGCACCAGCGGCAGGTCCTCGGGGTAAGGATCGGCCTCGCCCGGCATCCGGAGCTGGACCGAGTCGAGGAGGCCGTCGACCTCGTCGCCGACCAGCTCGCCCTGCGCGATCAACGCCTCGGCGGCCTGGTCGATGCTCTCCTGATTGACGTACATCAGCCGCCAGTCGTCGATGAAGGCGGCGCCCATCACCTGCGCCACCACCCGCCGCGCCGGGCCCTGCATCACCGCCCCGACCAGCGATCCGGGACCGGTTGCGCCGAGCAGGCCGCCCGGGTTGACCTCTTCGGCCCTCGAGATCAGCGATTCGCCGATCGTCGCCGCCTTGCGCGAGAGCACGGGATCGAGCGCGTCAGGGCCCATGCCCCAGGCGCCGACCATGTAGGCGGCGAGGCGGGTCGATTGGATCAGGTCCATGGAGACGCCCGACGAGTTCTCGCCGTAGAAGACCCGCTCCGAAGCGATAGCACCCAATGCGTGTCGCAGCTCGCCCGCCATCTGGGAACGGAACTTCACGAACTGCTCTTCCTTCTCCAGGTTGCGGTGGTGACCGAGCGACCCCGAACGCATCCGGATCGAAAGCCGCGCCGACGATTTCTCGGGCTCGTAGAAACGGGCCGCCACGGCGTGCCCGAGCTCGTGGCGCGCGACCGCGATCTTGTCGCGCTCGCTGTACTCGACGGGCTCGGCGAGGCCGGCTTCGACGTTGCCCATCGCCTCCCGCAGGTCGCGCCAGGTGAAGAACTGCCGCCCCTCCTCGAACGCGTACATGAGGGCCAGCGAGAGGACCTGGTCGATCATCGCCGGCGAGTAGCCATCCGTGACCCGCGCGAACTCCTCGCGGCGCTGCGGCGTGTCGAGGTCGGGATCGTGCGCCTTCTTGTCGAAGTAGAGCTCGGCGATGTCCTTGCGATCCTCCCGGGTCGGCATCCGGAAGGTGATCGTCCGGCCGAACCGGCCTGGGCGAGTGACCGCCTCATCGAGGACGGATGGGCGGTTGGTGGCGCCCATGAAGAAGAGGTTGTAACGGGGAGCCCGCAGGGCCGGCACCCGAAGTGAGACGCGCGAGCCGTTGAACCGGATCTCGCGCGGGATGAAGAATCCGTCGAGCGTCAGGTTGATGACCCGCCGGATCCCGCGCTTGACGAAGCCCGGGTTGTCGACGCCGTCCATCAGGACGAGCAGCGTGTTGAGGCCGAGCTGGAAGCCGCCGAACATGCCGCCCATGCCGCCGCCGCCGCCGCCCATGCCGGAGCGCCGGTTCCCGAGCGCGTCGAACTCGTCGATGAAGATCGCGCAGCCGCCCCAGCGCTTGGCCTTCTTCTTGGCGGCGCGAACCATCATGAAGACGGACACCATGTCCATCCCGATGAACATCCCGGAGAACGCGGAGCCGGAGGTGATGATGATCGGCATGTGGAGGCTGGACGCGATGCCCTTGGCCAGCATCGTCTTGCCGGTTCCCGGAGGTCCGACGAAGAGGACACCGCGCTCGCGCTTGCCGCCCGCCTTGACGTAGTTCCGCCCCTGCTCCATCAGGCGCAGGATCCGCACCATCTCACTCACGGCCGACTTCTGGCCGCGGACATCCTCGATCTTGACGTCGTGGTTGGCGTCGCCGGGCAGGAGCGTCTGGCGGCCCATCATCCCGAAGAGCAGGAAGGGACCGAAGAAGATCGCGAAGTTGGCCAGCATCAGGACGGCGAACTGGGCGACGAAGAGGAAGAGCTGGAGCAGCAGGTTGGGAAGAAGGATCAGCGCGTCGCCGGGACCGATCCCGAAAAACATGTCGGCGCCGAGCAGGTAGACGCCGACCACAAACGAGATGCCGAACAGCCGGCGCCAGAAGATGTAGCGGTTGGTCTCGACCGTCCGGGTGTCGGCGTCCTTCTCTTCCGCGATGTGGTCGTTGAGAACCAGGTAGCGCTTGATCCAGCTGGCCGCGCCCCGAATCAGGAGCACCATCGCGATCGAGTAGACGACCGCCCAGAAGACCTCGTAGTGGAGTACGAAAATGCCGACCAAAAGGTCGAGCAAGCCGAACAAAAGGGCGAATATCCAGACCAGGGCCACGGTGGTTTCGCCACTATACCCCCGGGGTCGGAAGCGACTGGTCAGCGAGTTGTAATGGCGCCTCGGAGCTCGACCGGGCGGACGGCGAGGAAGAGGGTGAGCGCCATCCCGAGACAGGCCACGATGTCGCCCGGGCTGTAGGGCTGGGGCAGGATCCGCCCCAGAGTGCCGGGCAGGGAGATGTAGTCGCCGAGGAAGTCGAGCCGGCTGCCCCGGCCCATGAGCATGTACTGGCCGAGCACGCCGGTCTTGAAGATCTCCGGCGGCCCGAAGCGGGCCAGCTCGACCGAGACCGGCATGTGGCCGAGGTTGGCGACGACCACCACCAGGTTCATGAGCATCCCGACGGCGACCAGCTCCACGCCCGGGAGGCGCTGCCGGTGGAGCGCCGTCCACACCGCGAGAACGGCCAGCGCCAGCGTGTAGAGGGCGGGCGCGAGGGGCGTTCGGGCCAGCGGCGAAATCACACCCAGCTCCTTGATCAGGAGCGCGGCCAGCACCACGACCGGCCACTTGAAGCGGATCTCGACCAGGCGGCCGAGCCGGCCACCGGCCAGGAGGCCGGCGACCAGGCCGACCAGCCCGCCACCGAGCAGCAGCAAATCGTTGCTTTTAGGGGGCCGCCCGCGCCAGCCGGGCCGCGGACTCGGCCAGGACACGCACGCCAGTCGCGAAGGCAGGCTCGTCGAGGCGGAAGGTCGGCGAGTGGTGCGCCGGCGGCGTTTCGGCATCCGGCGGCCGGCAGCCGAGCATGAAGTAGCAGCCGGGGATGCGGGTCAGGAACTCGGCGATGTCGTCGCCCACCGTCAGCGGCCGGCCGAGGTGCTGCATGCGATCGCCGATCAGCTCACGACCGGTTTCGATCACGGTGCTGGTGACGTCGGGATCGTTCTTGAGCGGCGAGCTGCCCATCACGATCCGGACCGCGGCCTCGACCTCGAACTCGGTGCCCGCCTCCAGCGCCAGGTCGTCCAGCCGCTGCAGCGCCTGCTGGCGCAGGTCGGGACTGAAGGTGCGGAGACTCCCGCGCACGTGCACCCGGCGCGGCACGATGTTCCAGGCGCCGTCCGTTCGTACGTCGCCGACCGTGGTGTGGCAGGGCACGCCGTCGAGCTCCAAGCCCTCGACGACGGAGAACAGCCGCTCGAGGATGAAGGCCTGCGCGGCAATCACGTTGCCGGCCCGCTTGATGACGCCGCCGTGGCCGCCCGGCCCGAGCAGGTCGAGCTCGAAGAAGTCGACGCCGGCCCACTGCAGCCCGGGCCGGACCAGCACGAAGCCGCTGTCCGCGGGCGCCCAGGTGTGCAGGCCGAGGCAGGCGTCGAGCTGGTAGCGGTCGAGCAGCCCCTCCGCGATCATCTTCTTGGCGCCGCTCACGATCTCCTCGGCGGGCTGGAAGACGAAGAGGAAGGAGCCGCTCAGCCGGTCTGCGTTCTCGGCCAGCGTCCGGGCGACCCCGAGCATGATCGCCGCGTGGGCATCGTGCCCGCACGCGTGCATGCGCCCCTCGCGCGTCGACTCATATGCGACGCCTGACTCCTCGAGGATGGGCAGCGCGTCGATGTCGGCCCGGCAGAGCACGGTCCGCCCGGGCTTGCCGGTGTCCAGGAAGGCGACGGCACCGGTCGGGGTCGGACACTCATCGACCCGCAGGCCGAGCTCGGCCAGGCGGCCGCGGATGAACTCCGAGGTCGCGTGCTCCTCCCAGCTCACCTCGGGCTGGCGGTGGAGATGGCGGCGGACCTCGACGACTTCATCGAGGACGGACGGCGAGGGGTCGATCAGCCGCAACCTAGCGCCTGCCTAGACGTCCGCGCCCAGGCTGTACCCGCGCGCGGTGGAGAGCAGGAACCGCGCGCCGAGGCCGGGCTCCAGCTCGTCCAGCTTGCGCCGGAGAGTGAGCAGCGCGCTGTGGACGGTCGAGCGCGCGGCGTCGGGGCGGAAGAGGCCGGCGCTGATCAGGTCGGAGGCGGTTGCCGGTTTGGAGCCCTGGGCCAGGAACACGATCAGCGTCGTCTGCTGCGGGGTGAGGCGAACCGAGCGCCCGCCCACGGTCATCGTCCGCTTGGTGGAGTCGAACTCGACCCGCCCAAAGATGTAGGAGCCACCCCGGCCGGTTCCGCCCTCCATCAGCCGGGCGGCCAGGTCGGAGTAGATGTGCGCCATCGGCACGTTGCCCTTGACGAAGTAGCTGCTGGCGCCCTGCTCGTATGCCTTGCGGATGGCGGCCGAGCTGACCTGGGCCGCCGACAGCACGATCACGGGCAGTCCGGGATGGTGCTGGCGGATCCAGCGCAGCAGCTCGAAGCCGGATTCCTCGCCCTCGTCCAGGACCAGGTCGAGCAGCACGGCGGCCACCCGCTCGCGACTCAGGAGATCGCGCGCCGCCTCGGCACTGCCGGCGACTTTCGGCTGGTAGCCGAGGTCGTTGAGGTCGAGCTCGAGCTGCATCTGCATCGGGACCTCGTCGTCGACGACGAGCACCCGGGAGCCGAGAACTTCAGCCGGCCGGAAGACTTCGAGCCCGGGCGGGAGAGGAGGTAGGGATGTTGGGCGGTTTCGAAGCATCTGGCACGCGTTAGGATGCGTCGCGGGGGCTCCAAACGCAACCGTGTATTGGAAAAACGGAGCGGTTTCACAAGAATTAACGCGATCTTAACTGGGGTGCTTGCGGGCTGGGAGATACTCCGGCTCGCAAAGAAGTGCAGTCGGCAGGGAAAAACCGAGCGCTTCCGCGAAATAACCGCAAGACAAGAAGGTAGGAATCGTACAAATGACTTGGAAGACTCGGATTTTCGCGCTGGCCCTGACCGTTGCCACCCTGGCCGCCCTCGCCCTGGCCAGCGGCGCCGACTACTGGGACTAGCTCAAAGCAACAAGATAGGAGAGTAGGGACAATGACCTGGAAGGCCCGGATTTTCGCGATCTCGATCACGGTGGCGACCCTGGCGGCCCTGGCGATTGCCAGCGGTGCCGACTACTGGGACTACTGGTGCTAGGCGACTAGCCAAAGAGGTCGAGCCGCTGGCAGCGGGCCAGCGCGGAGAGAGAAGGGCGGTCCGACAAACGCCAGGGGCGGGTCGGGCCGTCAGTCTTTTTGGGGGGGTTCCGCTTCCTGGCGCTCGCGCCAGCGGCGGATCGCCGCCGGGAGGAGGGCGTAGAGGTCGGCTCGGTCGACCGCCTTGCTCATATAGCCGACAACGTCGGGGTCCTCGGTCCCTGATGGGAAGACCGGATAGGCCGTATAGAAGATGACAGGAAGCGGCATGCCCTGTGAGCGAAGCTCGTACAGCAGCGCCCAGCCGTCCATCGGCTCGGGCAGCATGAGGTCGATGATGGCCACTTCGGGCCGCGCTGCCTTGGCCACCTCGAGGGCCTCGGTCGCGTCCTGGGCCAGCGAGACCTGGTACCCGAGCATGCGGAGGTCGGTTTCCAGGATCACGCGCCATGCCCGCTCGTCGTCCACCACCAGCACTTTGGCCCCGATCAGCTCCGTCGGCGGAGGCTCGATCGGCTTGGGTGGCGTAAAGGGCATGTCGATCGGGCAGTATATCGGCGCCCACCATGGCTAAGACCGCAGCGCCCGCCACCAGCGTGCCCACCAACCTGCGCCAGGACCTGGTGACGGCGCTGCGCACGTGCGCCACCGAGGCGGACGTGGTCCAGGTGCTTTACCAGGCCCTGCACCAGCGCTTCGGCTACGACGTCGTCGTACTCCACGTCCTCGAGCGCGAGGGCTGGTACCACCACGTCGCGGTCGACCAGGGCATCCTGCAGGACACCCGCCGCCGTCGCCTGGTCGACAGCCAGTGGGCCGAGTTCTACAAGCGCGGCCTCCCCGAGATCATCTACCCGCTGGCGCCCGAGGGCGTGAGCGAGCGGATGGCGCTCGAGCCGTCCCGTGGCCTGGGGGCGCGCAAGACCCCGCAGACCGTGCTCTTCGTCCCCTTCGAGCACCGGCGCGAGATCACCGGCGCCGTCCTCTACCAGACGCACGAATGGCGCGACGTGCCCGCGGAGGAGCTCGAGTTCCTCCAGGAGATCCACCGCCAGCTCGGCGTGGTGGTCGCCAACGCCTACCTCAACGAGCTGACGCGGAACCAGGCGGTCCGCCTGACCGCGCTCAACACCATCGCTCGCGCCCTCGCCTCCACCCTGGACGAGGAGGGCGTGGTGGCCGCGCTCCACCGTTCACTGGGGCCGATGCTGCCGCTCGACCGCGTGCAGCTCGTGGTCCCGGACGAGATAAACCCCGGCTTCGTCCACGTGCTCCGCAACATCGGCGGCCGCACCACCCGGACGCGCCTGTCGGCCCGTTCGGAACGCCTCCCGGTCGCCCGCCGCGTGCTCGAGAGCGCGCAGCCGGTGCTCCGCGCCGATGGCGATGACGCGGCGCTGGCTTCGGTCGTCGCGGTTCCGATCGTCGAAGGCCGCGAGGTGCGGGCGGTCCTCTCCATCCACTCGGCGGTGCCTCACACCTACGAGGAGTCGACCGTCACCTTCCTCACCCAGGTCGCCGACGAGGTCGCGCTCGCGATCCGGAACGCGGCCAGCTACACCGCCCTCCAGGCCGAGCGGCGCCGGCTCGAGGTCGTCAACGCGGTCGGCCGCCGGCTCGCCTCCAGCCTCGACCGCTGGTCGATCATGCGCACCCTGCGCGAGGAGCTGGCGCGCCACCTCCACTTCGACGGCTTCGCGCTGGCCACCATCACCGAGGCCGCCGAAGGCCCGATGGCCGAGGGCTACACCTACATGTCGGGGGCCGAGCACAACGTCTACACGGTTCCCCTGGCGGCTGCGGGTCCTTCCCGCGAGGCCTACGAGACCGGGCGGCCGGTCCTGGTCCGGCGCTCGCGCTGGGCGCGATCGATCGAGGCACAGCATCCCTCGGGGGAGCGGCTGGTCCGCGGTGAAGGCGCCGCCATCTACGTCGGTGAGGGCTCGGGCGACGGCCGCCTGGCCTCGCGGTCGCTGGTCTGGGTGCCGGTCCGCCACGGCGAGGTGATCAGCGCCCTGCTCTCGCTCCAGTCATATCGGGCCGAGGCCTTCAACGACTGGCACGTCCAGCTGCTGCAGGACGTCGCCGCCCACGTGAGCCTGGCGCTGGCCAACGCCGAGCACTTCGCCGCCGCGCAAACGGAGCGGCGCCGCCTGGAGGCCCTCCACGTCCTCGAGATGGGTGTCGCCGGGTCGGGCGACGAGCGCGAGATCGCGGAGGCCGTCTTCGACGCCGCCGCCGCCTACATCGAGAACGCCAGCCTTTCGCTCCTGTACCTCGACCCCGAGGGCCAGATGATCGGCTTCGGCCGCGACCTCGAAGGCGGGGTGGCGGCCTTCGACCCGCGAGCGATCGACGAGACCGTCTACTTCCGCCGCGTCCAGGAGTCGGGAGCGACGCTGATCGAGGAGGTCCTCGAGGAAGGCGAGACGCCGATCTGGGGCATCCCGGGCGAGCGCCGGCCGACCCACGTGGTGCTGGCGCCGATCGTCCAGGACGGGCGCGTGGTGGCGGCGATCTCCAGCCAGCGCTTCGAGGAGAAGCCCTTCGCTCCGGAGGACGTCGCGCTGCTGGAGAGCGCCGCGCCGGTGGTCGGCATCGCGCTTCGCACCGTGCGGCTGCATCGAGCCAACGAGATGGCGCTTGCGCACTCCGTGCGCATGCAGGAGGTGGCGGGCCTCGCCGGCCACGACCTCGACACCGTGGTCCGCAGCATCGCCGAGCAGTCGCGCACGATGCTCGCGGCAACTGGCGCCGCCTGCTGGGCGATCGACCTCGATGGCCGCTTCACCGCGGTGGCGGCCAGCGGCGACGACACCGCGCTCCAGGTCGTGCACTGGGCGGGGATGCCGGACAGCGGCACCTGGCACGAGGCGCCGCGGGAGGCGCTGACCGGCTCCCACAGCGGCGTCGACTGGACGCTGATCCCGCTCTGGTACGCCAACGTGCTGGTCGGCGCCCTCGGCTCCGTGCACCCCGGCGGCCGGCCCGAGCAGTCGGGCAGCGGCCCGGTCGACTTCGCCCGCCACGCCGCCATCGCAATCGAGAACTCCCGCCTCGCGGCCGAGACGCGCGACCGCATTCGCACCCTGGAAGCGGTCGCCGCCTTCACTGAGATCGACATCACGCAGCCCGAGCGGACGCGCGAGGAGATGGCGCTGTTGATCGAGCGCGCGCTGGCCGCCTCCCGCGGCTCGCTCTGGCTTCTAGACGGGGACGAGCTCGTCCACGTGCGCGGCGAGGAGCGGCTGGTGCTCGGCGACCGCGAGCAGATATTGCGCGACCTTCGTGGAGAGGAGTTGCCGGCTCGGGTGCGCGCTCTGCTCGCCAGCGCCGGCCGCGGCCAGCAGGCGGCGGTGGCGCCGATTCTCGTCGACGGCCGGCTGGGCGGCCTGGTGGTGGCCTACGAGCCGGCCGGGTCGCCGGCCGAGACCCGCCGCCTGATGTCGGTGCTCGCCGGCCAGGCGGGCGTCGTGCTCGGCCGCCTGCGCCTGGTCGACGCCCTCGACCGCGAGCGCCGGATGATGAACACGATCCTGCGCGCCTCGCCGGTGGGCATCATCCTCGAGGACCCCGACGGGCAGGTGGTCTACGCCAACCCGGAGGCCGAGCTGCTCTACGGCGTGACCTCGGAATCGATGACCGGGCGTGGCGTCGACCTCATCCTCGAGGAGGCGGGCGCCGAGGTCCAGCAGGTGGATCCGGAGGCCGAACCGGGGGCGCCGCTGGTGCTCCGCCTCAGCAATCCCGACCGGGTGGTCGAGGTGCGCCGGGTCAGCATTCCCAGCCTGGCGCAGGAACCGGCCGGCGTGCTCACGCTGCACGAAGACGTGACCGAGGAGCGCCAGATGCTGGAGGCCAAGGACCTCATGCTCCGCGCCATCGGCCACGAGGTCCGGAGCCCGGCCGCCGCCATGCGGTCGACCCTGGCCGGAATCCTGCAGTGGGAGAAGGTCATGGAGGCGGACCAGCGCACGGCGCTGCTCAACGAGGCCTATGAGATGTCGGACCGCCTGCTGAGCCTGGTCGAGGGCCAGCTGATCGTGGCCAAGCTGGAGACCCGCCGCTTCGAGCCCAACCCCGCCCGGGTGGCGATCACGACCTCGATGGAGCACGTGATGGCGGTGCTTCGCCACCGCTACGGCGATCGGGCCGACCGCGTCGACTTCACACTGCCCGAGCAGCTCCCCTCCGCCTTCTGCGAGCCGACCCACCTCGACCAGGTGCTGACCAACCTGATCGGCAACGCACTCGAGTACACGACCGCACCGGTTCACGTCTCGGCCCACGATGTCGACGCCGGCTGGCTGGAGGTCACCGTTGCCGACGAGGGCCAGGGGCTGCCGCCCGAGCGGGTCGAGTCGCTCTTCCGAAAGACCGGCCCGGCGGGCCAGAACCG
>DASUWN010000116.1:0-10181 GCA_036378395.1 Candidatus Dormiibacterota bacterium
CGGAAGTAGGCGCGGGTCGTCACCTCCTCCATGGGGACGACCGAAACCGCGTCGTCGAAACGGAAGGGCGCCCGGTTGCGAACCTGGTGCTGGACCGAGCGCGCGAGGTCGATCAGGTCGCCCACCACCGCGCTGGCGGTCGGGCGCGCTCCCGCGCCGAGGCCCTGCAGGACCACCTGCCCGACCAGGTCACCCTCGATGAACACGGCGTTGGTCACGCCGTCGACCAGTGCCAGCGGATGGCTGAGCGGCACCAGTGCCGGATGGACGCGGGCCTCGATCCCGCGCTCGGTGCGCTCGGCGTGGGCCAGCAGCTTGATCGCGTAGCCCAGCTCCTGCGCGTACCGGAAATCGACCGGCTGGATCTTGAGGATGCCCTCGCAGTAGACGTCCTCGGGATGGATGCGGACGCCGAACGCGATCGAGGCCATGATCGCGAGCTTGCTGGCCGCGTCCCGGCCCCTGACGTCGTCGCTCGGATCGGCCTCCGCGTACCCCTCGGCCTGGGCGGCGGCCAGCGCCTCCGGCAGCTCCTCGCCCGAAGCCGCCATCCGGCCGAGCATGAAATTGGTGGTGCCGTTGATGATCGCCGTCACCTTGTGGAGCTGGTTGGCGGCGAGGTCGACCTTGAAGGTGCTGATCAGCGGGATCCCGCCCCCGACCGCGGCCTCGAAGTAGAGGTCGACGTCCATCGCGGCCGCCAGCTCGAGCAGCTCCGGCCCGTGGCGGGCCATCACGACCTTGTTGGCGGTGACGACGTGCTTTCGGTTGCGCAGCGCGCGCTCGAGCCAGCTCCGCGCCGGCTCTTCGCTGCCGGCCAGCTCGACCACGATGTCGATCTCGGGGTCGTCGAGGATATGCGCGGGATCGGCGCTGAGCAGCTCGCCGGGGATGCGCGGGCGAGGCTTCTCGAGGTCTCGGACCACAACCCGGCGCAGGGCGAGCGAGCAGCCGGCCCGGCGGGCGAGGCCCGGCGCCCAGTTCAGAAGGCGGTCGGCGACCTCGGAGCCGACGGTGCCGGCGCCGATCAGGCCGACGTTCAAGGTGGTCGCGGGGGCCGAGGCCATCCGCTAATTGTCCGCGACGCCCTATGGAAGGAAGGCGGACCGAACCTCCTCGAGAAAGAGCGGATTCAACTGCTGAGCGAGCAGCGCGCCTGCGGCCGCCATCAGCGCCACCCAGACCACGCCTCCCACCACGATCGCCCAGCGGCGCCGTTTTGACCCCTCGGCGCGCGCCATCAGCTCTTCCCAGTCGGCGCCGCGCGCCGGCTGCCAGCTCCCGATCTCTTCCCGCAGCAGGCGTGCCTCAGCGTCGCCCGACGGGCTTCCGTCAGCGAAGTGCACCTTCGTCCAGCAAACGCGGGGCCTCCTGGGTTGGGTCGCTGTCGTCCACTACCAGCCGCCGGCGCAGGGTGCTCACCGCCTTCGCGAGCCGCGAAGCGACCGTCCCCGAAGGCACCCCGAGCGCCGTCGCGATCTCCTCGCGCCGCAGGCCGACGTAGTAGTGCAGCGCGATCACGGCCCGGAGCTTTGGCGACAGCTCCGCGAGCGCGTGCTCGACCACGCTCCGAGCCTCGACCTGGTCGTACTCGCCGCCCGCGTTGGGCGAATAGAGGCGTACGGGCAGCAGGCGCGCCAACCGGCGCCGGCGAAGGTGAGAGATGGCGGTGTTGACCGCGATCCGGTGCAGCCAGGCGCCAACCGGCGCCGTGGGCTGATAACGATCGCGCGCCCGATACGCCTTCACAAAGGCCTCCTGGGTAACGTCCTCGGCCTCCTGAGCGTCGAGGACGATCGCACGCACGGTGCGGAAGACCGCGGCGTACTCGCGCTCGTAGAGCTCGCGGAAGTGGTGAACAGGATCCAGGTTCGGAACGGCCCCCATTCGCCGCCGCATCGTAGGCCTTACGGAACACGCTTGGCCCCTTTCGGGTACCAATTGACATATGGCAGCCGAAACCTTCGACGTGACTGCGCGCAAGGCCCACCAGTGGACGATGGTGGTGCTGGTCGCCCTGGGCCTCGTCCTCGGCGGCATCCCGGGCGCCGGGCTGCTCGCGGTGGCGGGCCTGATCATGCTGGTCGGGCGCTTCTGGTGGCCGGCCGACGTCGTGCGCCAGCTGGTGTGGCGAGTGCTCGAGCCGCGCGGCATCCTGCCCCGCGTGGAGCGGGTCGAGGACCACGAGACGCGGCGCGTGGCGCGGATCATCGGCGGGGCGGTGTGGCTGGTCTCGGCCGGTCTGCTGCTCGCCAACCTGACGATCGCGGCCTGGGTGCTGACGCTCCTGATCGCGGTCATGGTCGTCCTCGACGCCGCGCTCGACTTCTGCGCCCTCTGCTTCCTGGTCTTCCACTTCCAGCGCCTTAGAAGTTGATCGAGCGGCTCCTGATCCTGCTCGCGCTGGCAGCGCTGCTGGCGGCTGCGATCTGGATCGCGCGCCGGTGGCCGCAGCGGCCGGCTCCGCCGGAACAGGTCTGGGAGGTGCTGGGCGAGGAGCCCGACGGCCGCCCGCTGGTGGTCACCTTCTCCGGCCCTCGATGCGCTGAGTGCACCATCCAGAAGCGGATCGCACGCGGACTCGGCGACCACGTCCGGACCCTCGAGATCGACGCCGCCCGGCAGCCGGGGGTGGCTTCCAGCTTTGGCGTGCTGACCGTCCCGACCACGGTGGTGGTGCGGGCCGACGGGTCGGTCGCCGCCGTCAACCGGCGGCTGGTGCAGAAGTCGGAGCTAGAAGCTCAGCTGCTCAGCCGCAGCTGAGCGGTGCGAACAATCTCAGCGGGTCGCGCACTCGGGGCAGAGGCCGGTGAAGGTCAGATGGTGGCTCAGCACGACGTAACCGGTGCTTTGACGCACCGTGCGCTCGACGTCATCTAGGGAGCAGCCCGGCACCTCGGCCACCCTTCCGCAGGAATCGCAGCGCACGTGCTCGTGATGGTCGTCGCTCAGCTCGAAGCGCGCCTTCCCGTCCCCGACGTCGATCTTGGCCACCACGCCTTCGCGCTCCAGGGTCTGCGCCGCACGGAAGACGGACGAGTAGTCCGCGCCCCCCAAGCGGGAGGCGGCCTCTTCGTGCAGCTCCTGGAGCGACCAGGAGTGGCGCCTTCCGGACTGGAAGAGCTCGCGGACGACGTCGAAAACGGGGCTCGGCCGGGGCATCTCCAGGCTGCAAGTATAGGCCCGGCGGACACTTGCGCAATCGACTTGTGCAATACTCTGGCGCATGAGATTTGCAGGTCTCTTCGGACGCCTCTCCGCGGCGCTTGCCGCCGGTCTCCTGGTTCCCCTCGCGGCCGGTTGCAGCAGCGGAGGCGGGGGTCCGGTGCCCTGCGCCGGCAGCAAGAAGCCGATCGTCGTCGCCGCTGAGAACTTCTGGGGCAGCATCGCCACCCAGATCGCCGGCGACAAAGCCTGCGTCGCCAGCATCATCGTCAACCCCGACACCGACCCCCACGCCTACGAGGCCACGCCCAACGACGCCAGGCTGATCGCAACCGCCAAGTACTTCATCGAGAACGGTGCCGGCTACGACCCCTGGGCGCCCAAGCTCCTGAACGCCAACCCCGTCTCCGGTCGCGTCGTGCTCAACGTCGGCGACCTCAACGGCGTCCAGGAGGGTGGCAACCCTCACATGTGGTACTCGCCCACCTATGTGGACAAGGTGATCGACAAGATCACCAGCGACCTCCAGTCGATCGATTCGGCCGACGCCTCCTTCTTCGACGATCAGAAGACGCAGTACAAGACCGTCGCGCTGAAGGACTACCTGGACACCATCAAGGCGATCAAGACCAAGTACGCCCGGACGCCGGTGGGCGCGAGCGAGAGCATCTTCATCTACCTGGCCGACGCGCTCGGTCTCAACCTGACGACTCCCAAGGAGTACATGAAGGCGATCAGCGAAGGCACCGACCCGAGCCCGGCGGACAAGGCCGAGGTGCAGCGCCAGATCGACCAGAAGACGATCAAGGTGTTCGTCTTCAACAGCCAGAACACGACCAAGGACGTGGTGGCGCTGGTCAACGATGCAAAGGCCAAGGACATCCCGGTCCCGTCCGTCACCGAGACCCTCACGCCGGCCTACCTCACGTTCCAGGACTGGCAGACCAAGCAGCTGAAGGACCTGCAGACCGCGCTTGGCGGCTGAGCCGGAAACCATGCCGGTGTCCGAGGCACTGGCGTTCGCGGGCGCCGGGATCAGGCTCGGCGGCCAGTGGATCTGGCGCGGCGTCGACGTGACGGTCGAGGTCGGCGAGTTCGTGGCGGTGCTGGGGCCGAACGGAGCCGGCAAATCGACGCTGCTCAGGGCGGCCCTCGGGGTCCTGCCGCTGACTGAAGGCGTGGTCCGCGTGTTCGGCCGGCCGGTGAGCCGCGGCAACGACGCGGTCGGCTATCTGCCGCAGCGGCGGCACTTCGACCCCGACCTCCGGATCCGGGCCACGGATCTGGTCCGGCTCGGCCTCGATGGCGCCAGCTGGGGACTGCCGCTGCCCCGCTGGGTGCCCGGCGCGGGAGCACGGAAGAAGGCGGAGCGGGTCGACGAGGTGATCGACCTGGTCGGCGCCGGCGCCTACGCCAGGCGCCCGATCGGCGAGCTTTCAGGCGGCGAGCAGCAGAGGATCCTGATCGCGCAGGCGCTGGTCACCGGCGCCCGGATGCTTGTTCTTGACGAGCCCCTCGAGAGCCTCGACCTGAACAACCAGCAGGCGATCTCGGCCCTGATCCAGCGCATCTGCCGCCAGCGCGACGTCACCGTCCTGCTGGTAGCCCATGACGTAAACCCGATCCTGTCCTTTCTCGATCGCGTGATCTACGTGGCCAACGGCAAGGTGGTCGAGGGCAGGCCCAACGACGTGATCCGGACCGACACGCTGAGCCAGCTCTACGGCACCCACGTCGAGGTGCTGAAGGCGAGCGACGGCCGCCTGGTGGTGGTCGGGCAGCAGGAACCGGTCAGCTACCACCCGCAGCCCGAGCGCCATTGAGCGGCAACCCCGGCGGGGACCTGATCGGCGCGCTCTTCCAGTACCACTTCATGCAGAACGCGCTCGAGGTCGGGACCCTGGTCGCCCTGCTGGCGGGAGCGGCCGGCTACTTCATCGTCCTCCGCGGGCAGAGCTTCGCGGCCCACATGCTGTCTCAGGTCGGGTTTCCCGGCGCCGCGGCGGGGGTTCTCTGCCACGTCTCCCCGGTTCTTGGCCTGGTCGCCTTCTGCGTGGTCGCCGCAGTCGGGATCACGGCCAGCGGCCGCCGTCTCGAGGCGGGCAGCCGCGTCGAGTCGGCCGCGGTCGGGACGATCCTGGCCTTTGCCCTGGCCCTCGGCCTGCTCTTCTTCCGCCTCTATCACGGCAGCGTCCAGAGCGTCTACGGCTTCCTGTTCGGGACCATCCTCGGGATCACCGACCGCGATGTGACGGTGACGCTGGTGGCGGCGGCGCTGGCCCTGGTGGCGCTGGCGCTGATCGCGCGGCCGCTGATCTTCGCCTCCGTCGACCCCGACGTGGCCGAAGCGCGCGGCGTCCCGGTGCGTGCAATCTCGATGGCCTTCATGCTCATCGTCGCCCTCAGCGTCGCCGTCACCGTGCAGGTGATCGGCACCCTCCTGATCTTTGCGTTGCTGGTCGCCCCCGGCGCCTCCGCGATCCAGCTCACGGCGCGACCCCTGCTGGGGCTGGCCCTGACCATGGTCTTGGCCCTGCTCTTCACCTGGTTGGGGACGGCGGTCGCCTACTTTTCCGGCTATCCGGTCGGCTTCTTCGTCACCACCCTCGCCTTCGGCTGCTTTGGGCTCCTCCGGGTTGGACGGCTGGCGGTTGGGAGGCTTGAAAGCGCGTGATTCCGGCGGCTGCGTTCTCCGCCAACCTGCTGGCCGACCTCCAGGCCATGCTCGCCTACGACTTCATGCGCAACGCCTTCATAGCGAGCGGCTGCATCGCGCTGGCGGCGGGCCTCGTCGGCTACTTCGTGGTGCTGCGCAACCAGGTCTTCACCACCGACGCGCTCGGCCACGTGGCATTCACGGGTGGGCTGGGCGCGCTGCTGGCCGGCTTCGACCTCCTCATCGGGCTGTTCGGGAGCTGCATCGGCGTGGCGCTTCTGATGGGTTCCCTGGGCGGCCGGGCCCGCGCCCGGGACATCGTCATCGGGACCGTCTTCGCCTGGGTTCTCGGCGTCGGCGTGCTCTTCCTGAGCCTCTACACGGCGGCGGCCGGGAGCCACGAGAGCGTGGTCGGCATCAGCATCCTCTTCGGCTCGATCTTCGGCCTCCAGTCGGGTCCGGCGCTGATCGCGGCGGTGGTCGGGCTGGCCGCCAGCGCCGCTCTGCTGCTGGTCGCGCGCCCGCTCCTGTTCGTGAGCCTCGACCCCGACGTGGCGGTCGCCCGGGGGGTGCCGGTGCGGATCGTGGCCGCGATCTTCATGATCGTGGTCGCGGTGACCGTGGCGGAGGCGGTGCAGGCGGTCGGCGCGCTGCTCGTTTTCGGGCTGATGATCACCCCCGCGGCGATCGCGCAGAGCGTGACCAGCCGGCCCTACCTCGGGCTCGGGCTGTCGGCGATGGTGGCGCTGGGCGCCGTCTGGGCGGGCCTGACCCTCGCCTTCTGGCTGCCCTACCCCGCCAGCTTTCTGATCGTGGCGCTTGCCTTCGCTGGATGGCTGGCGACCCGGGTGGCGACCTGGGCGCAGGATAGGGCGTTGTGAAGCTCGCGTTCCGGCTGGTCGACGTCTTCACCGACCGCGCACTCACCGGCAA
Organism: Candidatus Dormiibacterota bacterium; assembly: GCA_036378395.1. Taxonomy (GTDB): domain Bacteria; phylum Chloroflexota; class Dormibacteria; order Dormibacterales; family Dormibacteraceae; genus DASUWN01. The sequence goes on from DASUWN010000116.1 coordinate 6,755, forward strand.
CCAGCTGGCGGTCGTTCTCGACGCCGAGCCGCTCGACGAGGTGACGATGCAGGCGCTGGCCCGCGAGTTCAACTTCTCCGAGACGACGTTTGTGCTGCCCGCCACCCAGAGCGGTTGCGACATGCGGGTCCGGATCTTCACGCCGGTATACGAGCTGCCGATGGCCGGGCACCCGACGATCGGCACCGCGGTCGTCCTTCGGGCCGACGGTCGAATCGGAGAGCGGGCGACGTTCGAGCTCGGGGTGGGACCGACGCCGGTCGAGGTCGATGGCGCTGGAAATGCCTGGATGACGCAGCGCGCCGCAAGCTTTGGGCCATCGGTCGAGGACCGCGCCGGGCTCGCCGCAGCCCTCACACTCGCCCCGGAGGACGTTCGCTCCGACCTGCCGGCCCAAGTCGTCTCCACGGGCAACTCCTTTCTCCTGCTGCCGCTGGCGTCTGAAGACGCATTGCGGCGCGCGAAACCGAACTTCGCGAATTGGGATTCGATCCGCCGCGCCACCGAGATGGAGGCGGTCTACTGTTTCGCGGTCCGCTCCGATGGGCGCTTTCGGGCCCGCATGTTCGTACCGGCGCTGGCCTCGGGCGAAGACCCTGCCACCGGGAGCGCGGCCGGGCCGCTGGGCGCCTACGCTGCGCGCCACCTGGGTATCCGGTCGCTCGTCATCGAGCAGGGCGTGGAGATGGGCCGGCCGAGCCTGATCCAGGTCGAGGCCGGCGACAACGGCCCGCGCGTCGGCGGCTCGGCCGTGGTGGTGGCCTCGGGCTCGCTGGAACTGCCTTAGGCCAGCGTCAGACCCGACGTGGAGCTGTAGCTGCCCCACCGCCAGAGCGTCCACTCGCCGTTCTCGACGCGATAGAACGACATCCCGGGCGCAGTCGCGTCGCCGCGGCTGTCGAATGACCAGGTGCCGGTGATGCCGTGGACCCCCTGGCTGCTCGCGATGGCGGCGACCACCTCTTCGCGGCTGGGCTTGCGCCCATGGTTGGCGGCCACCCCGCGCTGAATTGCCTCCAGCTCCACCAGCGCCGCGTCGTAGGCCGCCATCGTGTAGGGCGCCAGTGCCGTGGCTCGGGAATGTGTCTTGAGGTACGCGATCGCCCGCGGGTCGCTCAGATTGGGGTGCGCGGTGCCGGCGGTCGAGATCATCCTGCCGTTGGCGAGGGCATGGGCATCGGTGATGCAGCCGGGGGTGCCGATCGAGTCGCTGCCCAGGAAGTAGGTGGTTTCGGGAAGGATGCCCGCCATCTGGGCTCGGATCCGGCAGGCGCCGCCGCCGAACTCGCCGCCGACGTAGATGGCTTCCGCCTGCGCCGCGGCGGCGTGGCTCAGCAGCTCGGTGAAATCGTGGCTGTTGGAGCTGTAGAACTCCTGGAGTACGAGCTGGCCGCCCAGGGCCTGGACTCGGGCAGCAAATGCGCGCGCCAGGTTGTCGTCGTGGTGGAAGCCATCCGTGAGGACCGCGAACCGAGTGAGGTGAAGCTCCCCCATCGCGAAGTCAGCCATGGCCGGCCCCTGGCTGCTGTCCGGCGCGGCGAGGCGGAAAAAGGTGCTCGGATTGGGCTGGGAGTAGAGGCCGGGGCAGGCCGGCGAGTATCCGGTCAGGCAGTCGGCGGTGGTGGATGGGCTGACCTCGGCCAGCCCGGCGCTGCTCGCCGCGGGAACCACCTGGAGCGCAACCACCGAACTGAGGGGTCCAACCAAGCCGAGCACGCGAGGATCCGCCGCCATCCGCCGAGCGTTCTGCTCGGCCTTGAGGCCGTCGTCGGAAAAACCGGCCAGCGCGTCGTCGTTGGGCACGAAGACCACTCGGTAGCGCCCGATGGTCGGAGTCGCCGCCACGGCCGAGCGCGCAGCGTCTGAAAGGCGCGACCCGTAGGCGGCGTCGGCGCCGGAGAGTGGGAAGTCTCCGGCGATGGCAATCTGGTCAGCTGCAGGCAGGGCTGGTCCGCTGCCGCCGCAGGCGGCGGCAAGAGTCGCCGCCGCCACAGCCAGCCAGTACCGCTGGGTCACCCTCACGCGACCACGGCGCGGATCCTGCGCACCCGGTTGTTGGCGCTGTCGGAGACCAGCAGGTCGGCGCCGCTCACCGCGAGCGCATTCGGTCCCCACAAGTGGGCGTCGATTGCGGGACCGCCGTCGCCACCGAAGCCGGCCGTGCCCGTTCCGGCGATCGTCGTAATGACGCCTTGTCGGTCGACGCGGCGGACCCGGTTGTTCTCGGTGTCGGCGATGAACAGGTCGCCGGCGGCGTCGACCGCCAGCCCCATCGGCAGCGCCAGCCGCGCGCGAGTGCCGGGGCCTCCGTCGCCGCTGTAGCCATAGATCGAGTCGCTGCCGGCGATCGTTGTGATGATGCCGGTGGCGCGATCGATGCGGCTGACGCGATTGTTTCCGGTGTCGGCGACGAACAGATTGCCGGCACGATCGAAGGCGAGACCGGTGGGCTCGGTGAATTGAGCCGAGATCGCGGCCAGCCCGTCGCCGGCGAAGCCGGCCGTGCCTGTCCCGGCGAACCGCGAGAGCGCCCCGTTCGACAGGCGCCACACGCTGTGGCCGAGCATGCTCGTGAGGTAGAGGTCGCCGGTGAGGGGATCGGCCGCGAGCCCGATCGGCGTCCACAGTTGGGGCTTAGGCGAGGGCGGCGCGATCTCCCGGAGTGCGTGGTCGGGGCCGACGGCGAAGACCTTGGCAGCGAACGTCGTCACGTAGAGCGTGCCGTCGCCGGCCAAGGCGATGTTCGCGATCTCCAGGAGGTTGGACGAGGTCGCGTTGACCCCGCTCCGCGGATAGAGGGTGCCGCCGCCGGCGACGGTGGTGATGACGCCGTCCGGGCCGACACGGCGGACCACGTAGTTCCCGCGGTCGGCGATGTAGACAGACCCGTGGTAGGTGGCCACTGAGTCGGGGTGGTTGAGCTTGGCGAACACGGCCGGCTGGTGGTCGCCCGCGTACGCGCCGGTGAACGAGCCCGCCGGGGTTCCATTGCCGGCGAACGTCTCGATCAGAGGGCTGCTGCCGGCGATCAGCGCGCTCCACGCTGCGGTGGCCAGCACAACGACCATCGCCGCGCCCAGAAGTGCGGCTCGCCGCGGCGCCAACGCAGCGCGTGGCCGCGGCGCCGCGGGTGCAGCCGGCTGCCGGTGGGCGACCACCCAGGCGGCGACCTGCGCCCGGTTCCCAACCCCGAGCTTCTCGCGAATGCGCTCGAGATGGCCATCCACCGTGCGCTCGGAGATGAACAGCCGGCCGCCGATCTCGCGGTTCTTGAGACCCTCGACCACGAGGTCGGCCACCTCGCGCTCGCGCCGGCTGAGCTGGACGGCGTCGCTGGATCCGCGGTCGATTTCCACCCTGAGCCTCGGCGGCGAAATCTAGGCCAAAAGACCGAGTACCGGAAAGGGGTACCGCGGCGATCCCATTT
>DASUWN010000117.1:0-18731 GCA_036378395.1 Candidatus Dormiibacterota bacterium
GCCCAGCTGATCAATGAGGGGACCACCGTCTTCGCGGCGGGGCTCGACCGCGACTTCCGCGGACTTCCCTTCGGCCCCATGCCGGGCCTGATGGCGATCTCGGACGACATCATGAAGCTGAAGGCGGTCTGCATGAAGTGCCGGTCGCTGAACGGCACCATGACCCAGCGGTTGATCGACGGGCGGCCGCCTTCGCGCGGGGATCCCCAGATCATGGTCGGCGCCGCCGAGTCCTACGAGGCGCGCTGCCGGGAGTGCCACGAGCTGTCCGACTAGCTGCCTGTACCGGCTAGATGGACCGCATCCGACATCCCAGCCGGCCGGGCGCCTGCGGCGCTCAAGTCAACTAGCTGTGCACGACCTCGGTGTGGTGGCAGAAGTGCACCGCCGCCGGCCGCAGCGCGTGCAGGTGGCGTAGGGAGCGGCTCCAGGCGTCGCGGTCGGCGGCCTGGCCGGGCGGCAGGTCCTCCCGGTCGGGATCGCTGTACATCGCCGGGGTGTAGGCGGCGTCGCCGATCATCAGCTGGCCGCCGTCCTCGCGCTCGACGAGGACGCTCTGGTGGCCGGCCGTGTGCCCCGGCGTGGGCACCACCCGGACGCCCTCCGCGATCTCGGCCTCGCCCTCCAGCAGCTCGAAGCGCGCGTCCATGAAGTCGAACCAGTCGGTGAACCAGCGTTGGTCGCGCCGCGCGCGCTCGAGCTCGGCCCTCTGCACGTAGAAAGGCGCGTGCTTGAAGACCGCGTTCTGGCCGGCGTGGTCGAAGTGCAGGTGGGTGTTGATCACGACCTTGACGTCGCCCGGCGTCAGGCCTTCCGCAGCCAGCACATCGGCCGCCCGGTGATTGACGACCCGCCAGTCGGTGAGCACCTTGTCGGGGCCGCCGACCCCGGTGTCGACCAGGATGCCGCCCGCCTTCGGGTGCTTGATCAGGAAGCCGTGAACCGGCCACTCCAACCCGTCAACCCCGCGCAGGCTGGCGAGATGAAGGCGGACGATCTCCACCGCGCCCGCCGTCAGGTCGAGAAAGCGCCGGCGGCGAGGACCAGAAAGAGCGCGGCCAGGTAGAGCATCGAAAATCCCCACAGCCGGCGCGTCCAGCCGGAGCGGACGAGGTCGAGCGCGCAAAGCCCGATCAGCGCGCCGCCGAGGGCGAGCGCACCCACTAGGTAGACGGGTCCTTCGGCCTGGGTGAAGAACGGAATCAGGCTCGCCACCAGTGTCAGCACGGCGTAGCCGAGGCTCTGCCGTTTGGCGGCGCGCGCGCCCTCGACGACGGGCAGCATCGGCACCCGCGCCTCCGCGTAGTCGCGGCGGAGCATCTGGGCCAGCGCCCAGAAGTGGGGCGGGGTCCAGAAGAAGATGACAAGGAAGAGGGAGAACGCGGTTACGTCCAGGTGTCCGCTGACGGCGGCCCAGCCGACCAGAGGCGGGATCGCGCCGGCGGCGCCGCCGATCACGATGTTCTGGGGAGTCGAGCGCTTGAGCCAGACGGTGTAGACGAAGACGTAGATGAGCGTGCCCGCGAGAGCGAGCGCCGCCGCCAGCAGGTTGGTCAGCGCCGCCAGCACGGTGAACGCGAGCAGGTTGAGCAGGATCCCGAGCATGAGCGCGTGCCAGGCCGGGATCCGGCCGTCCGGGATCGGCCGCCGCCGGGTACGGCTCATGGCGGCGTCGATGTCGCGGTCGAACCAGCAGTTGATGGCGTGGGCGCCGCCGGCGGCCAGGGTGCCGCCCAGGATCACGGCCAGCACGTCGAGGGCGCGGGGCCAACCGTGCGCGGCCGGCAGCATAGCGCCCACAGCGGTGGCCACCAGCAGCAGCACGATGCGCAGCTTGAGCAGGCTCAGGTAGTCGCGGAGGACGGCCGCCAGCGTGCGCGGCTGAGCGACTGCGGATACCAGCACTTTTGGGAGTCTACCCGGCGGTTATGGCGGAGAGGTGGCGGTCGAGGGTCGCCTGGTCGAGCTGGGCCCGGATCGCGCCTTCGATGGTCCCGTCGGGGCGGATGAAGAAGGTGGTCGGCAGGCTGGCGACGCCGTAGCGGCGGCCGACACTGCCGTCGTAGTCGACTCCCACGGGTGCCCCGGTCACGTGCTTGGCGGCGAGCAGCTCGGTCGCGCTGCCCGGGTCGTCGAGGTAGTCGATCAGGATGAACTGGACATCCCGGTGCGCCGTCGCGGCCGACTGGAGCAGCGGCAGCTCGACCTGGCAGGGTGCGCACCAGGAGGCAAAGAAGTTGACGACGACGGGACGGCCCCGGAACTGGTCGAGCGCCACCCGCCGGCCGTCGTACCCGGTCAGTGAGAACGGCGGCGCCGGCCCGCCGCCGCTGGAGACGGTGGGCGCCGCCGAGCTGATCGTGTGCAGGGCATCTGCGATCGAGGCCGCGGTCCAGCCGCTCCCGTGCCCGCGCAGGTCGTTGAGGCCGGCTCCCGAAAGCTGAGTGAAAAGCTCGGGCGGCAGCGTCCCGCCCACATCGGGCACGCCCCGGTAGGCGATCCGCTGGTAGCCGTGCGCGTCAACCACCAGCAGAGTCGATTGGTGGGCGTCGACGGCGCTCAGCGTGACGCCGAAGGGCTCCCAGAAGCCCGCCACCTGGGGCGGCGTCCCGGTGGCCAGCGTCCAGTCGGCGCCCAGCCGGCGCCCGTACTCGGCCAGCACCGATGGCGTGTCGACCGCGGGGTCGGTCGTCACCTCCACGATGTGGACGCCGTCGCCGACCTGCTTGCGGAGCTCGAGCAGAACGCCCGTATAGAGCGGGCAGGCCTCGTGGCAGGTGGTGTGAAAGGCGGCGATCACGGACGGCTTGCCGAGCAGCGAGGCGCGGTCGACCGGCGCTCCCTGCTGATCGACCAGGTGGAAGTCGGGCATCGGCACCAGCTTTCCCGCGAGCTCGCTCAGCCCGAGGTTGAAGCCGTCGTTGCCCGCGTAGACGCCGCCCGGAACCAGGCCCGAGCCGTCAACCGCCAGCAGCACCGGTTCGACCTGGCCCTGGCTGACCTCGATCGGCCCGGGCACCGCCGTCCCCCCCACCTCGAGGCCACGGTAGGTACCCGGCGCCACGGCCAGGCGGCCCAGCTCCTTGTAGGCGGGCGCCGCTGGGATAGCGCCCTCCAGGCGGCCGAGTCGCGGACCGCCGATCAGGCTGACGCCGGCCGGCCCTCCGATCTCCGCGCCACGAGCCGAAGAGGCGACGACCAGCAGCGTGCCGCGCGCGGTCGCGGCGGGCGGGATGAAGAGCACGTACACGAGCGCGGCCCCCCCGAACAGCGCGGCGATCGCCCAAAGGGCTACCTGGACGCGGCGGAACACCGACCCCAGGCTATTCGATGTGCGGGGACGGCCCCGCGCCCCCGACAGCCAGGGCGGGCGGGTAGCGCGCGATCACCGAGTCGACGAATGCGACGCACGTGTCGGCGAGCTCGGGGCTCTCGATCTCGAGCACGTTCTCGGCGTTCATCTCGCCGCTCCTCGAGAGGTTGTAGCTGCCCAGAAAGACGTGATCGTCGGCGACCACGCACTTGGCGTGCATGAAGTCGTGCACGCTGTGCGGCGCCCAGGGCGTCGAATGCTTGGCGGTGAACGGGATCGCCTTCAGGATCGCGGCCAGCGCCTGCAGCTTCCACTGCGCCGCACCGTTGGATTGCCACTGATGCCGGACCTCGCTCATCTGGGTGCCGTCGAAGACGCCCCTGATGTCCAGGCTGGTGCCGCGCTGGATGATGTCGGTGAGGGTGCCCAGCAGCGGGCCCGAGGTCATCACCGGTGAGCAGATCCGCACCCGGCGGCTGGCGGCGGCCACGCTCTGGGACAGCTCGGCGACCAGCTTCTCCGCTCGCCAGGGTGTGAAGAATGCGCGCGCCCGGACGCCGCCCCCGAGCTCGAACCACTCCGGCTTGACGTGGCCCGAGCTTGCCACGTCGCGCTTCTCCCACAGCTCCTCGAAGTCGGCCAGATACTGCGCCGCCAGCGCCGCGGAATCGAGGCGGAGGATGATGTTCTCCTCGCGCGTCCAGGAATCGTTGGTCCAGTTGGTGGATCCCGTCCAGAGGTGGAGTCCGTCGACCACGACGAACTTGTGGTGCATCAGGTCGGGCACGCCGGGAATCGAATGGTGTTCGAGCCCGGGCAGCTCGCGAATGCCGGGGCTACCCAGGACGCCGAGCTTGGGTGGCGGCGGCACCGGGACCGCGCGCGGGTGATCGAGGTTATAGGCGAGCCGGACCCTGACCCCCCGCGCGATTGCCGCCCCCAGGGCACCGGCCACTGCCTCCTCGGCGGCTCCCTCCAGCACGAGGTCGTAGATCGCCATCTCGATGCTGTGCTGCGCCTGGCCCAAGAAGCCCGCCAGCAGGCCGGCCACCGATGCTGCGGTCTGGCCGCCATCCGTGAGGAAGTCGGTTCGCATCGGCGCCGCCGTGGCGGCCGGAGTGTCTACTGCGCGTCCGCCTTGTGGGGGGCGGCAGCCACTTCCGGCTGCGCGCGGGTCGCGATCTCGGCCGCCTCCTCGGGATCGTCGGTGATGCGGAGGAGGTCCATGTCCTCGGGCGAGATCAGCTGCTGGGCGAGCGCATATTCGCGGAGCCAGGCGAGCAGGCCCTCCCAGTAGCGGCTCCCGTAGAGCACCACCGGGAAGTGCTCGATCTTGCCGGTCTGGGCCAGCGTCAGCGACTCGAAGAGCTCGTCCAGCGTGCCGAATCCGCCCGGAAAGATGACGAACCCGCGCGCGTACTTGACGAACATCGTCTTGCGCACGAAGAAGTAGCGGAACTCGATCCCGAGATCGACGTAGGGGTTGAGGTCCTGCTCGTGCGGGAGCTCGATGTTGCAGCCGACGGAGAACCCGCCGGCCTCCTTGCAGCCGCGGTTGACAGCCTCCATGATTCCCGGCCCGCCGCCGGTGATGACTGCGAAGCCGCGGCGGGCGAGCGCCGCCCCCAGCGACCGGCCCTGCTGGTAGAGCAGGTCGTTGGCGTCGATCCGGGCCGAGCCGAAGACGGTGACCGCCGGACCGATGTCTGCCAGCGCGTCGAAGCCCTCGACGAACTCGGAAAGGATCCTCAGCACGCGCCAGGGATCCGCATGGAGCGCCAGCTCGTCGAACTGGCCCTCGCGCTCGAGGAGGGCGCGGTCCGCGGGCGGCCGCTTGGTGGGGACGACCAGGCGGCCAGCCCGGCGTCGTTCGGCCATGTGTCGAGGTTACTGGGTCGGGAGAGCCGCCTCGGCCCGGGACTTGCCGCCGTTGGCCGCCGTGGCGCCGGGCGCCGCCGCACCACCCCTGCGGGGGGCCGGTGGGTGCTCCGCCACCACGCTGGACTTTGGCTTGGCACGGCCATTGCCGGAGACAGGCGCCTCGGTCTTCTCGGGCTCAGCTGCCTTGGCCGGGCGCGCGGGGTGATGCACGCTCGGCTTATTGCCCGCCTGCTCGGAGTGCGAGTCGCGCACCGCGTGGACCATCACCGGCTCCGCCTCCAGCGGCTCGGGGTGGGCCGGCGGGGCGGGTTGGTGGGCCGGCAGCGCCGGCGGCATCACGCCCTCCGGCATGGCCAGGAGCTGGTCGAGGTGGTGCTTCAGATCCTTGTTCTCCTTCTCGAGGTGGTGGATCTGCCGCGTCAGCTGCATGTTGTGCATGAAGTCGTGCACCCCCGCCGGGACGTGGTAGAGGTAGCCGAGCACGATGCCCACGATGAGCGGGATGATCGCCAGCATCCCGACCGGGACGTTTTCGTAGTGGAACTGCCAGAGGTCGAGCGAGACCCTCGCCGTGTTGCTGTAGGCGAAGACGGTTAGGACGACGCCGACCACCAGGGAGAGCAACGCGATCAGAAAGCGGTAGAACCGCTGCCAGAGGTAGCGCATGAGTGCGCGGAGATTACGCTTCGCGCGCCTCTTCCGCCACCCCTTTTGCAGCCATCGCCCGGCGCAGCGCACCGCCAATCTGGCGGGTGAGGTCGTGGGTGCGGTCGATGACCGCGAACATGCGCACGAAGCCGTGGATCATGCCCGGATAGCGGGCCAGCTCAACCGGCACCTCCGCCGCTTGTAGCCGCCGCGCGTAGGCCTCGCCCTCGTCCCGCAGCGGGTCGAGCTCGCAGAGCACCACGAGTGCCGGCGCAACTCCGGCCAGGTTGGCCGCCCGCAGCGGCGACGCCTCAGGGTTGAGGCGCAGCTGGGGTTCGGGACAGTAGTGGTTCCAGTACCACTCCATGGCCGCCCGAGTCAGCCCATAGCCCTCGGCGTTGACGTGGTAGCTCTCGGTGTCGAGGTCGCAGTCGGTGACCGGGTAGATCAGCACCTGGAGACGGAGCGGGAGCCCTTCGTCGCGGGCACGCAGCGCCACCACCGCGGCCAGGTTGCCGCCCGCGCTGTCCCCGGCGACGGCGATGCGGTCTGGGTCCGCCCCGATCTCGGCGGCGTGCTCGTGGACCCATCGGGTCACCGTCCAGGCGTCCTCGAGCGCGGCCGGAAAGGGGTGCTCGGGCGCCAGCCGGTAGTCGGCGGCAAACACGATCGTGCCCGAGGCCTGAGCCAGGTGACGGGCGAGTGCGTCGTGAGTGTCGAGGTTGCCGACCACCCACCCGCCGCCGTGGAAGTACACGGTGACCGGCAGCGGCTCGCTGCCGTGCGGCTGCGGCGAGTAGAGCCGAACTGAAATGTTCCCAGCCGGCCCGGGGACGCGGCCGTCCTCGATGCGCGGCAGCTCGGGACCGCTGCCGGCCAGCAGCGGCGCCGCCGTGATCACGTTCTGGCGCGCCTCCTGCGGCGTCAACTGCTCGACCGGTGGGATGCCGGCCGCGGCGGCGGCGTCGAGGTAGGCCCGGACCTGAGGGTCCACCACCTCAGCCAGCCCTAGGCGGGGACTTTCACGCGACGGGGAGCCCGCGCCGGCTTCGCCACCGGCTCCGGCTTGCCCCCCGCCTCGGTGGGCAGATCCGCCGGATCGATCACCCCCTGCTCGGCGAGCAGGTAGCGGCCTTCCAGGACCTTCTGGGCGGCGCGGTAGCTGAAGTCGTCCTCGTTGTCCCAGAGGTCGTGGAAGAGCTGCTCGACCCGCAGTCGTGACTGCCGGCAGAAGAGGTCGGCCAGCTCTCGGGCCTCGGCGCTGCCGAGGTTGCGCGCCCGCACGCAGGCGGCGCTCATCGCGAACAGCTCAGAGCCGATGTCGACGATCCGCCCCAGGAACATCTGCTTGCGCTCGAGCCCGGCCTGCCAGCGGCTCATCCCGTAGAAGGTCGACCGCGCCAGGCGGCGCGCCGCCCGCTCCACGAAGCGCAGGTGGCCGGCGAGGTCGCCGTACTCGCCGTAGCTCACGGGCAGGTGCCCCGCCCCCAGCGTGAGCTTGGGGAACCAGCGGGCGTAGAAACCGGAGGCCTTGGCGGCCGCCTTGGCCTTGTCGGCGGCCGTGGCATCGGGCATCGCGAGCGCGCCCGCGACCTTCATGTGCTGGTCGACCGCCTCGCGGGCGATGAACAGCTTCATGATCTCGCTCGAGCCCTCGAAGATTCGGGACACGCGGAGGTCGCGCAGGACCTGCTCGGCGGGCACCGGCCGCTCGCCGCGGGCCTTCAGCGAGGCCGCCGTCTCGTAGCCCCGGCCGCCGCGGACCTGGATCATGTCGTCGACGACCTTCCAGGCCATCTCGGAGCACCAGAGCTTGGCGATGGCGGCTTCGATCCGGATGTCGTTCCGCTCCTGGTCGGCGAGCGCGCCTGCGATCTCGACCACCGAATCGATAGCAAACGCGGTGCCGGCGATGAAGGCCAGCTTTTGGGCGACCGCGTCGTGCTTGCCGACCGGCCTGCCCCATTGGACGCGCTCGACGGCGAACTCGCGCGCGATCTTGAGCGCGTACTTGGCGGCCGCCGAGCAGGTCGCCGGCAGCGAGAGGCGGCCGGTGTTGAGGGTGACCAGCGCGATCTTGAGGCCACGCCCCTCTTCGCCGATCCGGTTCGCAGCCGGAATGCGAGCGTCCTTGAACGTGATCAGCGCGTTCTCGATACCGCGGATGCCCATGAACTGGTTGCGCTTCGTGATCTGGATCCCGGGGGTGTCGCTCTCGATCACGAAGGCGGTGATGCCGCCCGGGTGGCCGTCCGACTTGGGGACCCGCGCCATCACGATCATCACGGTGGCGATGGTCCCGTTGGTGATCCACAGCTTGGTGCCGTTGAGGACGTAGGCCTTGCCGTCCGGTGTCGGCTCGGCGGTGGCCTCGATCCGGGCGGCGTCGCTGCCGACGTTGGGCTCGGTGAGCAGGAAGGCACTGACCTCGCCACCTGCCACCCGGGGCAGGTACTCGTGCTTCTGCTCTTCGGTTCCGAAGTACTTGAGGGGCTTGGGCACGCCGATCGACTGGTGAGCGCTGAGCAGGGCGCCGAGCGCGGCGTGCACCGAGTTGGCGAGCTGCAGGGCCCGGTTGTAGTAGACCTGCGTCAGCCCGAGGCCTCCGTACTCCTCGGCGATGTTCATACCGAAGGCACCGAGGCCGGCGAGGCCCTTGATGACGGCGTCGGGAATCTTGGCGTCCGCTTCGATCTGGAGTGGATCGACATTGGTTTCGAGATAGGTCCGGAACCTCTCGAGGAACGCCTCGCCCTTGGCGCGGTCGGCCGGCGAGGGCTCGGGCATCGGGTCGATCAGATCCAGCCGAAGGTGACCGAGGAAGAGCTCGCGCCCGAAGCTGGGACGCGTCCACTCCTGCTCGCGCGCCTCCTCGGCGACCTGCCGGGACTGCTGCTCGGAAACGTTCACGCTCACGTACTGGATTGTACTTTGATAGCGCGTCTGTAATTAAACAGTTGCATTTACTGTTACATTGGCGCAGCGCGTCAGCGCGACAGCTTCGTTATCACATCTTCTAATCTCGCCTTTACCTGCCGCGGCTAGAGTGGAGAGCTGCATGGCCCTCATCCGTCGCGTCTCCATGCCCGCCGACACGCGTGCCCAGGCTTTCGCGATACCGGCTGGGCTCGGTCCGGCGCTCGCCTTCCTGGCAGCCCTGGTGCCGGCGCTGGTGGTCGCCTTCCAGCAGCCGGTCTGGTCGCGCGTGGACGAGGCCCAGCACTTCGACTACATCGCCCAGCTTGCGCACGGGACGCTGCCGGTATCCGACCGCACCACCCTCCGGCCGGAGACGGTCAAGCTCATGGACCGGACCGGCATCTACCGATGGTTCCAGCCCAACGGCGACGCCCAGCCCACCGACACCGACCCTGGCAACTTTCAGATGCCGCCGGCCGGAATCTCAGGGCAGGCGGCGTCGCAGTGGATGTGGCGCCATATCTGGTTTTTCTCCTACGAGGCCCAGCAGCCACCCCTCTACTACGCGGCGATGACCCCGTTCTGGATCGCCGCCGACAAGATCGGCGGCCCGCTCGCCGCCGTCTACGTGCTCCGCGTGATCTCGGCCCTGATGCTGGCCGCCCTGGCGCCGCTGGCTTGGCTTCTGGCCCGGGAGCTGCTGCCGGGCCACGAAGGTTTTGCGGCTGCCTCCGGGATCGTCGCGACCGTGCCGGGCATCACGCTCAACCTGAGCCAGGTCACCAATGACGTCGCCGCCGGGCTCCTGGGGGCGATCGTGGTCTGGCTGGCGGTCCGCGGCGTCCGCCGGGGCTTCACCGTGCGCTCGGCGATCTTGATCGGCGCTCTTTTTGGTGCGGCGCTGTTGACCAAGATCACGACCGGCGGCCTCGCCCTGGCGCTGGCGTTCGCCTTCCTGTTCGCTCGCCAGCTTCGGCTCGGCCTGCTCGCGGCCGGAGTGGCCGCGGTGCTGTTCGCGCCCTGGCTCGCGCTCAATCAGCTCATGTACGCGCGGGCCCTACCTCCCCACGACTTCATGGGCGTGGTCTTCGCGGCCCAGCCGCTCAGTCTGAGCGTGTTCAAGGGCGACGTTCTCCACGCCTTTCAGACCTTCTGGACCGGAGAGCCGGTGGGCACGCTGCCACTCGAGCCCGAGGTCATGAATTTCGCGCTGCTCTGGATGCTGCTGGCCTGCTTCGGGCTCCTCCTGGTCGGCGTCTGGGCACGCCTGCGGTTCGCGAGCGGCGGCCTGATCGTCGTCTTCGGAGCCGTCGCCGGGGAAGCGGTGCTGGCGGTGGCGCTTCCCGCGCTCTCTCACGTCGGCGGCCTGACGCCAGGCCGCTACCTCTATCCCGCGGCCACCGCCGCGATGACGCTGATGATGGCCGGGACCTGGAACGCGCTCCCCATCCTCCCCCTCCGCGCCGGTGTCGTGACCGCCTTCGCCGGCGTCTCGATCGCCAGCCTGGCCGGCTTCCTCCACGGGCTCAGCCCTTACGACGCGGTACTCCAGGAGCGCTACGCGGGGCCGCCCGCGAGCTCGGTGCCGGTCGACGCGAACGGCTACTACGACGACGTTCACGTGACCGTCGACCGCTACGCCAACGACTCGGCGCACGGCGACATCTGGATTCACGTCAAGGTCGACAACACCGCCTCGACCTCGGCTGAGTGGTGGCCGCGGCCTAACCTCGTGCTCGACGGCAGCCTGACCACGCGCACCGACTATGGGCGCTCGGAACGGCTGCCGGAAACACTGCGTCCGCACAGCCACTACGAGGCCTGGCTGGTGGCACCGGCGGGGGCGCCCGGCTCGCACCACAAGATGCAGGGGGCCTTTGAGGCGCTGGCCGTCTACGACTATCACACGATCGGCAACCTGTTCTTCGACGTGGACCTGCCCGATTAGTGGCGCGGCTCCTCCGGGTGGCCGGTATTGCCGAAGGCGATGCGGTCGCGCACGACCGGAGCCCGGCCGAGCAGCCTTCCCCGCTGCAGCGCTTCCTCGCCGAAGCGGTCGCGGATGGCGTCCATCGCCTGCTCGAGGCGCTGGTCGCGGCGGGGCTCGGCGCCACCGAACAGGTCCAGCTGGCGGGTGTCGGCCGGGCTCAGCCCGCTCAGTGCCACGCCCAGCGTCCCGACGTCGCGCCGCGCCTCACGCCCCGCCAGCAGGGACACCGCGACCGCATAGATCTCCTCCCCGGTGGCGATCGGCTCGACCAGCGTCGCCTGCTTGGAGAAGCGCCCGGCCTGGGGCCGGTAGACGGCGCTGACTGTGACCACGCGGCCGCAGCGACCGCCGGCCCGGCAGCGCCGGCCCACCATCTCCGACAGCCGCATGAGCAGCTCTTCGAGCTCGGCCTGGACGCTGGTGGCGCGAGCCATGACGTGGGAGTGGCTGTAGCTCTTGCGCTCGCCGGGTTCGAAGCCGTGGACCTCGTAGCCGCGGAGCCGCTGCAGCCACCACTCGGCGACGTCGGTGCTCATCCCCGCCGCATGCAGGCGCTCGGGGGTCGAGGTGAGGAAGTCGAGCGGCGTGTGGATGCCGGCCAGCTGCAGTCGGCGCGCGGTCGCCTCCCCGATCCCTGAGAGATCGGTCAATCGCAGGCGCGCGAAGGCCGCCACCAGGTTGGTGTGGTCGATCCGCTGCAGGCCGTCCCGCTTGTCCAGGTTGGACGCTTGCTTCGCCATCCAGATCGAGGTCGAGATTCCGATCGAGCACGTCACACACTCGCCGACTTCCTCCCGTAGCTGGCGTTTGACGCTCCGGGCGACCCCCTCCATGCCGAGCTTGGCCAGATCGGGCGTACCGGCGAGGCCGGCTGAGGCCTCGTCGATCGACATCCGGACCACGTCCGGGGTGTGCCGCTCCAGGATCGCCATCAGCTGGTCGGATACGCGGCGGTAGTGGGGCGGGTGGGGTTCCAGGACGGCCAGCCGCGGGTAGATCGCCTTGGCCTCGAAGACGCGCATGCCGGTCTTGATCCCGAGGTCGCGCGCCTCTCGCGAGGAGGAGACGATGGTGGCGGCGCCGGTGGCGTAGGCGGCGATGGCCAGCGGCTTGCCCCGTAGCACCGGATCGTGTTGCTGCTCGATCGAGGCGAAGGCGCAGTTGAGGTCCACGACCAGGGTGGTCGGCTGGGCGGTGTTGAGCTTGAGGTCAGCGACGTCAAACACCTGTTCGCCACCGGGATCTTAGGCTTTTTCCAGAAAGACGGGCTTATGCGGGCCTCTGTAAGCCCGGATTTCTGGAAAAACCGAATTGGTGGAGGCGGCGGGAGTTGAACCCGCGTCCGAAGCAGCGTCCCTCGAGATCTCTACGAGCGTGTCCGAGATTTTGATCTCGCCCTCAGGCTCCTCTCGACCGGATCCCTACGGGCCAGCCGCGGTGCACGTCCCGCCCCGGGGCCGAAGCTCCCCCGGAACAGCAAGCCGGCTTTTTGACGTCACTCTCGGGTCCGCCGGCCCTACCCGAGGTGGCGCCCGGGCTCTAAGGCCCGGGGCTCATGCCTTTGCTACTTACGCAGCGTAGGCGAGAGCTGGCTTGTCGTTGGCATTTGTGTTGCCTGCCGCTGTAACGCTCGCGACCCTCGGCTCGCAATCCCGAAGCCCAACTGCCCCGTCGAAGCCGGACGCCCCCACGAAGTTGGACTTACGTCGTCGCAGGCGAATTGTACCCAGCCCTCGGGTCGCCTAAGCACCGCCCGCGCTTGACGACGGGCCGCCGGCTCTCTACCGTTTGTGAGTGAGCACTCACTTATGGTGATCTCGAAGCAGCCCCAGCGAAGCCGCCGGTTGAGCGGCGAGGCGCGGCGCAGCGAGCTTCTCAGCTCCGCCCGCCAGGTCTTCGGCTCCGCCGGCTACCACTCCACCACCACTCGCGAGATCGCGTCGGCGGCCGGGGTCAGCGAGGCCCTGCTCTACCAGCACTTCCCGGGCAAGCGCCAGCTCTTCGAGGCCGTCATCCAGGAGGCCGCGGCTGACCTCGAGGCGCGGCTCTGCGCTGCGGGAGACGCCGCGGACCCGCTGGGCGCCGCACTCGAGGGCTACTTCGAGTTCGTCGAGCAGGAAGCACCGCTGTTCCTGGTCTTCTTTCGCCAGGCGCTGCAGGCCGACCCCGCCTTCGAGCATCTCTACCGCGAGCTCAACCAGCGCTTCCTCGAGCTCTGCGAGGGGAGCCTGGGCCGGCTGGGCGACCTCGCGCCCGAGCGCCAGGAGGTAGTCGCCCACGCCCTGGGCGGGATGGTCACCGAGCTCGCGCTGTGGTGGGTGGAGTCGGGCCGTCTGGATCGGCGCCAGATCGTCGAACACGCCGCGCGGATGGGCCGCGCGATCTACGAATCGGAGGTCGGAGATGGCAGTTAGCGAACGGAACCAGGACGACGTCATGGAGCGGGTGGCCAGCGCCAGCCTTAAGCAGCTGGGCGACATCAGGATCGACGACGTGCTCCTCTTCATCGACCGCGGACTGGAGAACATGCCCTCCTACCAGGACCTCTACAACCGCTGGGAGAAGCAGCAGTGGGCGGTCGGCGACCTCGACTTCGAGCCTGACAAGCAGCGCTGGCAGGAGGCGACCGACATCGAGCGCAAGGCGACGCTCTGGTCGCGGCGGCTGTTCTTCAACGGTGAGGAGCGTGTCACGGCAACGCTGGCGCCCTTTGTCTGGGCCGCACCCAAGCCGGAGATCGAGCTCTTCCTGTCGACACAGATGGTCGACGAGGCGCGGCACACGATCTTCTTCGACCGCTGGTGGCGCGAGGTGGTCGGCACCAACGCCGCCGACATGACCGAGATGCTGGCCGAGATCCGGCCCGAGACCAACGAGGGCTACGACACCCTCTTCTACGACCGGCTGCCCGGCGTCGCCCAGCGGATGGCGAGCAACCCCACGGACATCGACGCTTTCATCGAGGGCGTGACCATCTACCACATCGTGGTCGAGGCCACCCTCGCCCTCACCGGGCAGCGGTTCGAGCTGGAATCGATGCGCGAGCAGGGCCTCACCCACCTCGGCTACTACCAGGGCTTCACCGCCGTCGCGCGTGACGAGTCGCGGCACGTCAACTTCGGGGTCAAGGTCCTGCAGGAGGCCGTACGCGAGGACGCCGAGCGCTTCGCGCCGCTCATCCAGCGAACGCTGGTCGAATGCCTCCCCTTGATCTCGGGCACCATCGACCCGCCGGACGAGCGCTACTACACCGAGTTCGGACGCGACAAGCACGAGGTCCTCGAGTTTGCGCTCAACGGCCTCAACAAGCGGCTGCGGTCGATCGGGATCAACCTGGCCGCGTAGGCCCCTCGGGCCGCGGCTCTAGGTCGGGGGCAGGCCGGCCGCGGCCTCGGCCGCCTTGGTGGCGGCGGCGACGTCGGCTCCCTGACGGAGGGCCTCCGAGCCGGCGAACGCGAAGCTGTGGCTGCGCTCGAGGTCGAGGCCCATGTCAACCGCGGCGACCGCGAACCAAGCCGTGTAGGCCTGGTGCTGATCGTCGACGGTGGGCGATTGCATCGTGTTCATTGCGGTTCGCGCCGCCTGCTCGGCGGCGGCGGCATCGCCGTGGTTGATGACCACGCGTTCGACGGCCTGGGCGGCGGCGTGGCAGCGGGCGACGTCCATGCCTTGCCGGCGCGCCCACACGAACCACTCCGCGTAAGCCCGTAGCTCCGGGGTCGGTGCGGTTGGCGGGGGCGGCTTGGCCGGCTCCGCGGGCGGGGTCTCGACCACCGACCATGACGCGGCGGGCGCCGCCGCGGGAGCGGGCGGTGCAGCAGCCGCTGGCGGCGGTGCCGGCTCGGGTGCCGGCGGCGGGGGCGGAGGCGGAGGCGGAGCCACGGCAGCCGGCGGTGGTGGCGGTGGCGGAGCGACGGCGGCAGGCGGCGGAGCCGGAGCCGGCGGCGGCACGTCGGTGTCGGCGAGCACAGGCCCCGGCGCCGGCGGCGGTGGAGCAGGCTCGGCCGCCGGTGCCTGAGCCGGAGCGCCCGGCGCGGGCGCCGGGACGACCGTATCCGCCAGGACGGGGCTGGCCGGAGGAGCCGCGGCAGGCGCGCTGGGCGGCTCGGGCGCCGGTTGGACGGGCAGCTCGCGCTGGGTCTCCAGCTCGGGCTGGGCGGGGAGCTCGCGCTGCGTCGACTGCGTCGATTGCTCGACTTGCGCGGGCGGTTGCGGGCGCGCGGGAAGCACCGACGCCGTCTTCTGTTCCTTCGGCGCGCCCGGCGGGCTGGCCTCGGTGCTTTCTGTCTCTGAGTCGCCCATCACCCCCACCTGGTTAGGCGGGAGCCTACACCAAGCGACTCAATCCTCAAGCTCTTGGGTCGGCGCGATGTCGGCGGCTGCCACGTCCGGCGGCTCGTGCACATATCCGTCGTCGGCGGCCAGCTCGTCCGGGGTCGGGTTGTGGATCTGGAAGCCCTCGACCTCGTCCGCAATCCGGGTCGCTCGGCGAACGCTGCGCGGGTGCTCGAGATCATCGATCCCATCGCCGAGGTCGTCAGGAGGCTGCTGCGTGTCCGGCATGGCTCCAACCTACGTGAGCAGGCGAGATCAGCGTCGAACCGCTCGTTCCATCTCCCGCCTGGCGTCGGCTTCAGCCAGCGCCTGCCGCTTGTCGTACTGACGCTTGCCGCGAGCCAGCCCGATCTCGACCTTGGCGTGGTTGCGCCGGAAGTACATCCGGAGCGGGACGAGCGTGTAGCCCTTCTGACGGACCTTGCCGATCAGCGAGGCGATCTCGTCGCGGTGCAGCAGCAGCTTGCGGGGGCGGGTCGGATCGTGATCGGCATAGCCGCGCTGTGAGTACTGCGAGATGTGCACGCTCTCGAGCCAGGCTTCGTTGTGGTCGATGCGCACGTAGCCGTCGCGCAGATTGGCGCGCCCGGCGCGGAGGGACTTCACCTCG
The DNA here is from genome assembly GCA_036378395.1 of Candidatus Dormiibacterota bacterium. Lineage (GTDB taxonomy): Bacteria > Chloroflexota > Dormibacteria > Dormibacterales > Dormibacteraceae > DASUWN01. The sequence continues at coordinate 15,697 of DASUWN010000117.1, forward strand.
GTACCGCTCAGCACGACGCCCGCCTCGTAGCGCTCGTCGATGAAGTAGTCGTGGAACGCCCGCCGGTTGACCGCGACCTCGCGGTCGCCGCCTTCCTTAACCGGTGGCATCGCCGCTCAACAGCGAGCGCGCCGGCATGGGCCGGCGCCCCGGGACCTGGACCTCTTCGAGCCGGTAGGCGCCGTCGCCGGCGGCGACTACGACACCGTCGGCGCCCGCCTCGAGGACGTCTCCAGGTTCTCCGGAGCCAGGCGCTGGACGTCCGCGGAGGACCTTCACGCGGCTGCCGGCAACCGGGAGCGTGACCCCCGGCCAGGGTTGAAAGGCGCGCACCCGGCGATCGATCTCGACCGCCGGCAGCCTCCACTCCAGATCGCCGTCGGCCCGGGCGAGCTTGGGCGCGACGGTCGCCGCCTCGTGGTCCTGCGCCTGGGGCTCGACCTGGTCGAGCCGGGCCAGCGTCTCGACCAGCAGGTCAGCCCCCAGGTGAGCCAGGCGGTCGGCGAGCTCCGCCGCATTCTCGTGGGGCCCGATCTCAATCTCGCGCTGGGCAAGGATCGGCCCGTGGTCGAGCTGCTCGTCCATCTGCATGATGGTGACGCCGGTGACTCGGTCTCCGGCCATGATGCTCGCCGCCACCGGCGCCGCGCCTCGGTGCCGCGGGAGCAGCGAGGCGTGAACGTTGAGGATGCCGCGGGGCGGAATCTCCAGCACCGCGCGCGGAATGATCTGGCCGTAGGCGACCACCACGCCGACCTCGGGGGCCGTTTCCTGGATCCTCCCAATCGCCTCCGGCTCGCGGATCCGCACCGGTTGTGACACCGGCAGCCGGAGCGCTTCGGCCGCCACCTTGACCGCCGGCGGCGTCAGCCGCAGCCGGTGGCCGGGGCGGTCAGGCTGGGTGACCACCAGTGGGATCTCGTGGCCGACCGCAACCAGCGCCCGCAGGGAAGGCACGGCGAAGGAGGCGGTCCCGATGAATACGATCCGCACGGTTGCCTCTAGAGGGCCGGCCGCAAGGTGAAGCAAGTCCTGCGTCGATCCAGGCGCGCCGGGGCGCTAGCCGCCGACGAGAAGCACAGCGAGTGCACCGGGGGGTGCACGAGCGAGCATCGGAGTCGGCGGTGGCAGTTACCGGACGCCTGGGCGGCGCAGGATGTCGGCACTTTGTGGCTGGACCTCTAGGCTCGGATGGCCGCGACGGCGACGGTGGAGTCGTCCTCCTCCTCCAGCTCCTTGATCGGACGCAGGGTGTCGAGGCTGGTCAGGCGGTCGGTGAAAAGGATCCCGTCCAGGTGGTCGAGCTCGTGCTGGAAAGCGCGGGCGGTGAATCCGCTGGACTTGATGCGGACCTCCTTGCCCTTGCGGTTGAGCGCTTTGACGACCACCGTCTCATAGCGGGCGACCTCGCCCACCCAGCCCGGATAGCTCAGGCACCCCTCGTAGTCGACCTGGATGCCCTCGCCCTTGACCAGCTGCGGGTTGACCAGCTGGTGGATCTGGTTCTCGTCGCCTTTGACCACGCAGACGCGAAGCGGCACTCCGACCTGGTTGGCGGCCAGCCCGGCGCCGGGAGCGGCCAGCATCGTCTCCGCGAGGTCGTCGAGCAGGCGCACGATAGATGCGTCGACGCGCGGAACCTTGCGCGACTTCTCGCGCAGCACCGGATGATCGAAGCTCAAGATCGGCCGAACCGCCACCGCGCCTGATTCTACCCACGGCCCGTCGAGGTATCCTCGGGCGCAGTCATGGCTCCGGCGGACTTACTCCGGCCCCTCGAGGGCCAGCGCGAGGAGACCTTGCGGATCGTCGAGAGCCTGGACGCTGACGACCTGCAGCGAACCGACCGCGGCTCGGGTTGGACCGTGCGCCAGCTCCTTGGCCACCTGGTCTCGGCCGAGCTGGGTATGGCCTTCATCATCCGGCGGGCGCTCGAAGGCGAGCTGACGCACATGGGCCCCGACGAGCGCGACGCCTTCAACGAGGCGCAGGTCGAGAACTGCCAGGACTGGGACGTGGCGCGGATCCAGTCTGAGCTCCAGGAGGCGCGGGCGACGCTGCGCGAGGTGTTCGGCGAGATGACCGAGCAGGACCTCGACCGGCCGATCCGCTGGCCCGAGTGGCCGGCGCGGACGATACGGACCTCGATTCCCTACATGCTCGAGCACGAGGACGCGCACCTGGACCAGGTGCGCTCGGCGCTCGACCGCAATTGACAGGCGGTCAGACGGGCCACTCCTCGAGGCGCCACGCCATCTCCCAAAACGCCAGCTCGTAGCGCGAGGAGGTGACGAAGGCCCGCGTCATCCTTTCCCGCGACGCCTCGCCGGCATCCGCGGCGAGACGATCGACGAGCGCCCGGCACCAGGTCGCGAGGGCTCGGAATTCCTCGCCCGCATAGGCGGCGATCCAGGCCGCGTAGCGGGGATCGGCGGGACGCGGGCCGGCCGCCAGCGCACTTCCCACCTCGGCGAATCCCCACATGCAGGGCAGGAGGGCAGCCGCCAGCTCCGCGAAGTCGTCGGTGGCCGCCGTCCGCAGCAGGAAGTCGGTGTAGCCCTGGGTGGTCGGCGCCATCGGCGTCGCCTCGAGCTCGACCTCGTCGATGCCGAAGTCGGCGGCATAGGCGCGATGAAGGTCCATCTCGGTGCGGGCGGTCGCCTGGAGCAGGTCCGCGAACCGGGTCAGCGTCTCCAGGTCCGGCGACCGTGCCGCCCCGAGGGCGAACAGCCGGCAGTACTCGACCAGGAACCGGTAGTCCTGCCGCACCCAGAACCGGAAGCGCACGAGGTCGAGGGTGCCATCGCCGATGCCGCGGACGAAGGGGTGCTCGAGCTGCGCGCGCCAGATCGGGTCGGCGGCCGCTCTCAGCTGGTCGCTGAAGCCCACGCCATCTCCCAGAAGTCGCGCTCGAGGCCGCAGGTGGTCAGGAACGCCGCCTCCGCCGGGTCGTCGACGGCCGCCTCGAGGCCGGCCACATAGCCGGCGAAGCCCGGCTGCGTCCAGTGCTCGACAAACTCGCGGTAGCGGCCCGC